>JBEEKG010000057.1:0-18292 GCA_041168785.1 Cyanobacteriota bacterium | reverse complement strand
TACACGGGGATCTTCTTCTCGAGGCCCACCTTCGCGATCGAGCCAAAGCCCTGAATGGTGGCGTAATCGCCGATCTTCACGAAGGCCTCCACGTTTTGCTCGGCCAGCACCTGGGCCGCCTGGAGCACCTCACCGGAGTTGGCCACCGACTGCTCCACCACGGTGATGTTGCGCTTGGCCGCTTCCTCCTTGAGCACCTTGGCCTCGTATTCCGAGTTGGGCTCGCCGGGGTTGAAGATCACACCCACGGTTTTGAGGTCAGGGTTCACTTGACGGGCGAGATCGAGCTCCTTGCCCATCGGATTGGTACCGATGGTTCCCACCACATTGGGCTTGTGCTGACCCACACCCCCGGGGGGCGTGCCCGCACCGGCACCCCAGGGATTGGAGCAGTAGCAGAAGATCACCGGAGTGGTGGCCGGTGCCACCTTCATGGCGGCCTGCAGGGGGGGCGTACCCACTGCCAGGACCATGTCCACCTTGTCACCCACAAACTGTTTCATCACCAGGGTGGTGTTGGGCAGTTCACCGGCCGCATCCTTCTGGATGAAGTTCACCGTTTTGCCAGGGATGTAGCCCGCTTCCGCCAGGGCTGCTTCGAAACCCTTGCGGGTGTTGTTGGGCGGCGGCGCGTCCACCATCTGCAACATGCCGATGGTGGGACCCTTCACCTTGGTACCACCACCGAGCTTGCCGCAGGCGGACAGCACCACCGAGCTCACCGCCCCCGCTCCAACCAGGCTCAGGAACTCACGACGCTGAAGACCCATTGGGGGAATCGGAAGGTAGCGGAGCCACTATGGCTGCGCCATACATGGCTCGCAAGGCAGGAGGATCCAAGTCTTCACGCTCCGCAGCGCTCCAGTCGCCGATCAGGCTGCCCTCATGCAGCATCACCAGACGATCGCCGTGGCCAAGGGCCTGGTCGAGGCTGTGCGTCACCATCAAGGCGGTGGTGCCGAGCTGGCGCACCAGCCGATCGGTGAGGTCCATCACCGTGGCCTCGGCCCGGGGATCGAGGGCGGCGGTGTGCTCGTCGAGCAGAAGCAGATCGGGGGATCCCAGCGTGGCCATCACCAGGCTCAGGGTCTGGCGCTGGCCGCCGGAGAGCTGGCCCACGGGTTCGTCGAGCCGATCCGCAAGGGGCAGGCCCAGATCCCCGAGCAGCTCCCGATAGCGACGGCGATCGGCACCGTTGGGATGGATGCCCCCGAACATGGCGAACAGGCCCCCGCCGATCAGCCGGGCGGGCCGGTGGCGGCGCTCGGCCAGACGAAGGTTTTCAGCCACAGTGAGGGCTGGGCAGGTGCCCTCGAGAGGGTTCTGCATCACCCGACCGATCCAGCGGGCCCGCTGGTGATCACGCAGCTTGTGCAGGGGCTTGTTGCCCAGGTGGATCTGGCCGCTGTCGTGGCGCAGGGTGCCAGCCACCAGGTTGAGCAGGGTGCTCTTGCCGGAGCCGTTGCTGCCGATCACCACCAAAAACTGGCCAGGCGGGCAGGTGAGCGAAAAGTCGCGGAATAGCTGCCGCCAGCCCGAGCCCGGCAGGGGGTGGCCCCAGCTGAGCCCTGAAACCGTGAGCCCAAACCTGGAGGGCTCGGAGGGGGAGGGACTCATCCCAGCAGCCTCCCCTGATCGGAGAGGCCCGGGATGCGGAGCCGGCCGAAAGCCAGGGCGATCAACAGCAGCAGGGCCGTGGCCAGCTTGAGATCCACCGGCTCCAGGCCGAGCTGCAGGGCGATGGCAATCATGGTGCGGAAGAGGATCGCCCCCACGACCACGGCCAACAGCGCCTGGGGAACGGAACGGGGCCGCAACACCGACTCGCCGATGATCACCATGCCGAGGCCCAGGATCAGCGATCCGATGCCCATGGTCACGTCGGCGAAACCCTGATAGGAGGCCACCAGGGCACCGGACAGGGCCACCAGCCCGTTAGCTGCCGCGATGCCCACCGTGAGTCCACGGCGTTGGTTGATGCCATTGGCCCGGGCCATGGTGGGGTTATTGCCCAGGGCCCGCAGGGATAGGCCGAAATCGGTGGACAGCAGCAGGCTGATCAACAGAATCAAGCCGACCATCGCCAGGGTGAGTCCCACCGCCCACTGGCCATCGAGGCCCAGGCCCAGATCGGGCAGGGCCAGGATCCCCGCTGGCGTTTCCGGCAGGGGGATGTTGGAGCGGTCCATCAGCCGCAGGGTGATCGAATAGAGACCAGTGGTGGTGAGGATGCCGGCGAAGAGGTCGTTGACCCCCAGCCTGGTATGAATCAGACCGGTCACCACCCCCGCCAGGCAGCCAAACAGGATCGCCAGCCCCAGGGCAAAGGGAATGGGTGCGCCCTGGCTGATCAACACCGCAGCCGTGCCGCCGCCCAGGGCAAAGGAGCCGTCGACGGTGAGATCAGGAAAGTTGAGGACGCGCAGCGTCAGATAGGTGCCCAGGGCGAGGCCGGCGTAGGCCAGCCCCTGATCCGCAGCACCGAGCCAGAGGGAAAGCATGTCCGCATTGTGCCGGCCGCCCGCGCCCAGGCCTAGCCCAGGGGGGCGAGATCCTCGAACCGAAACACCTGACGACCAGCCGGGATGTCGCCGCAGGCCTCCGTCTCAACCAGCCGCTCGCTCAGCACCCAGGGGCCGACACCGGCCAGGGGCACGAAGGTGTCGGTGAAGCGGCTCAGGCCTCCCTTGGCTTCACCGGTGGCGGGATCGCTGTACTGGCTGGTGTAACAGCGGCTCAGGTAGCCGCTGCCGGTGTCGGTGGTGCTCTCGGTGAAGATCGTCACGACGGTGCCGTGGATGTGGCGGTGCACCATCGTCACCACGTCGTTCTGAATCCGGTAGCGATCGCCGGTGTTCTTGCCGCCCACGATCACCTCAGTGCCCACCGCATCGGTGTCGCCGGCGGTGAAGGTGTTCTCGGCGTGGGTCTGCTCGAAACTGCGGCGCACCCGATGGATCGCCACCTCCCACAGCTGGGATGCCACGGCCTTGTGGATCGTCTCGTCGGCGATGCCCTCGACCGTGGCCTTGAGATCGGCGCCCACCGCAAAGGTGCCCTCCGCGTGCCTGTCAACCTCACCGGGCTCTTCCCACACGCAACGGCCGCGATACCCACCGAAGCCGGGCTCCCAGGTGTAGCGATTGGCGTAGGCGGCGCGGAACGCGGCGGTGGCGTCGCTGCCGGGGGCCAGGGCGGGGCTGGTGGGGGCGTCGGGGGTAGCGGTCACAGGCAGGGTCGGGGGGAGTGCACCAACCCTAACGAGACCGGTCCTCCCTAACTGCACGAGGCGGGGTGAATGTCCTGCAGGGCATTGACCTCGATCGTCTGCTGCTGGAGGGCGGTGATCGCCTCAACCGCAGCCCGGGCGCCGGCCAGGGTGGTGACCGTCGGCACGGCGTAGTCCAGGGCGGCGCGGCGCAGGTATTGGTCGTCATGCACCGCCTGGCGGCCGATCGGCGTGTTGATGATCAGCTGGATCCGGGCCGAGCGGATCGCGTCTTCAATGTTGGGCCGGCCCTCGTGCACCTTGAGGATCGGCTCCACCGCGAGGCCGGCGGCGCTGAGGGCCTCGGCGGTGCCGCTGGTGGCGATCAGGGCAAAACCCAGCCCCACCAGCCGCTCAGCCACGGGCACCAGGGCCGCCTTGTCGCGATCGTGGGTGGAGAGGAACACGGTGCCGCTGGTGGGCAGGGCCTCGCTGGCGGCCAGTTCGGCCTTGGCATAGGCCATGCCGGCGCTGGTGGCGATGCCCATCACCTCACCGGTGCTGCGCATCTCCGGACCCAGCAGGGTGTCGGAGCCGGGGAAGCGCTTGAACGGCAGCACCGCCTCCTTCACGGTCTGCAGGGGCGGCCGGGGTTCGGTCGTCAGGCCCAGCTCCGCCAGGGTGCGGCCGGCCATCAGCTGGCTGGCCACCTTGGCCAGGGCCACGCCGGTGGCCTTGGCCACGAACGGCACCGTGCGGGAGGCCCGGGGGTTGGCCTCGATGATGAACACCCGCTCGCCCTCCTCCGGGTCGGACTGCACCGCGAACTGCAGGTTGATCAGGCCGCGCACCCCAAGGGCCAGGGCCAGCGCCCGGCTCCAGGCGCGGATCGTGGCCAGGGCTGCCTCGCTGAGGCTCACCGACGGCAGCCAGCAGGCCGAGTCGCCCGAGTGGATCCCCGCCGGCTCGATGTGCTCCATCACCCCGCCGATCAGCACCTGCCCGTCGCGGTCGCAGAGGGCGTCCACATCCACTTCGATGGCGTTGTTGAGGTACTGGTCGATCAGCACCGGGTGGTCGGGCTCCACCTGCACCGCTTCCACCATGTAGCGGTTGAGTTCGTCTTCGCCGTACACCACCTCCATGGCCCGACCGCCCAGCACGTAGCTGGGACGCACCACCACGGGGTAGCCCACCCGCTCGGCCACCGCCCGGGCCTCCGCTTCGCTGCGGGCCAGACCGTTGCGGGGCTGGCGGATCTCCAGCCGGCGCAGGATCGCCTCAAACTGCTCCCGATCTTCGGCGGCGTCGATCGATTCGGGCGAGGTGCCCCAAATCCGGCTGCCGGTGGCCAGCCCCTCCGGTGAGGCCAGCCAGCGCAGCAGCGGGATCGCCAGCTTCAGCGGCGTCTGGCCGCCAAACTGCACGATCACCCCCTCGGGCCGCTCCACCTCGATCACGTTGAGCACGTCTTCCAGCGTGAGGGGCTCGAAGTAGAGACGGTCGCTGGTGTCGTAGTCGGTCGACACCGTTTCCGGGTTGCTGTTCACCATCACGGTGGCGAAGCCTTCGGCCTGCAGGGCGAAGGAGGCGTGCACGCAGCAATAGTCGAATTCGATGCCCTGGCCGATGCGATTGGGGCCGCCGCCCAGAATCATCACCTTGCGGCGGCTTTCGGGCTGCACCTCGTTTTCCGGCGGCACGATCTCGAGCGCACCGGCGGCGTTGAGCCGCTCCAGCGGCCGCTCGTAGGTGGAGTAGTGGTACGGGGTACTGGAGGCAAACTCCGCCGCGCAGGTGTCCACCGTCTTGAACACGGCGTTGACGCCGAGGGCCTGGCGGTGGCGGCGCACCTCCAGTTCCTGGCTGCCGGTAGCCCAGGCGAGCTGACGGTCGGAGAAGCCCAGCTGCTTGAGCTCCAGCAGGGCAGGAGCCTCGAGCTCCGCCAGCTGGCGGCCCCGCAGCAACCCCTGCTCGGCTTCCAGGATGCCGCGGAGCTTGGCCAGGAACCAGGGATCGATGGCACTGAGCTGGTGGATCTCGTCGTCGCTGCGGCCGGCCAGCATCGCCGCGCGCACGGCGAAGATCCGCTCGGGGGTGGCCGTACGCAGGGCACGCTCCAGCTCGGTGGGCTCCCAGCGGGCATCAGGCCGGTCACAACCCCAACCGGCATGGCCCGTTTCCAGGGACCGCAGCGCCTTCTGGAACGACTCCTCAAAGCAGCGGCCGATCGCCATCGCCTCCCCCACCGACTTCATCGACGTGGTGAGCACCGCAGGGCTGCCGCGGAATTTCTCAAAGGCGAAGCGGGGAATCTTCGTGACCACGTAATCAATCGTGGGCTCGAAGCAGGCCGGCGTGGCGCCGGTGATGTCGTTGATGATTTCGTCGAGGGTGTACCCCACCGCCAGCCGGGCGGCGATCTTGGCAATCGGGAAGCCGGTGGCCTTGCTGGCCAGGGCCGAGCTGCGCGAGACCCGCGGATTCATCTCGATCACCACCACATCGCCGTTGACGGGGTTGATCGCGAACTGGATGTTGCTGCCGCCGGTATCGACACCGATCTCGCGAATGATCGCGATCGACTGGTCGCGCAGGCGCTGGTATTCCCGGTCGGTGAGGGTCTGGGCCGGGGCCACGGTGATCGAATCGCCGGTGTGCACCCCCATCGGGTCGAGGTTTTCGATGCTGCACACGATCACCACGTTGTCGGCGGTGTCGCGCATCACCTCCAGCTCGAATTCCTTCCAGCCGAGCAGCGACTGCTCGATCAGGATCTGGGAGACGGGGCTGGCCTCCAGACCGCTCTTGCAGAAGGCGCGGAACTCCTCGGGGTTGTAAGCGATGCCGCCGCCGCTGCCCCCCAGGGTGAAGGCCGGGCGAATGATGCGCGGGTAGCTGCCGATGGCGTCGCCCACCCGTTCGGCCTCCTCCGGGGTATTGGCGATGCCGGAGGGGCACACCGCCACGCCGATCCGCTCCATCGCCTCCTTGAAGAGGAGCCGGTCTTCGGCCTTCTGGATGGCCTCGAGGTTGGCACCGATCAACTCCACCCCGTGCTTGGCCAGGGTGCCGTTTTCCGCCAGGGTCACCGCCAGGTTGAGGGCGGTCTGGCCGCCCATGGTGGGCAGCAGGGCATCGGGCTGTTCAATCTCGATCACCCGGGCCACCACCTCGGGGGTGAGCGGCTCGATGTAGGTGCGATCCGCCATATCCGGATCGGTCATGATCGAGGCTGGGTTGGAATTCACCAACACCACCTCGAACCCCTCGGCCCGCAGGGCCTTGCAGGCCTGGGTGCCGGAATAATCAAATTCACAGGCCTGGCCGATCACGATCGGACCCGAGCCCAGCAGCAGGATGCGCCTGAGGTCCGTGCGGCGGGGCATGGGGGTGATCTAGCCAAACCTGCCTAGCCTCTCACGCGCCCCAGGCCGGCTTTCTCTCCTGGGGCCCCATTCGGCAGGGGAGAGTGGAATCGCTAACGTGAATCCCAACGCGGTTTTCCACTCGATGAGCGAACTCCAGCGCCTGAAAGGGCTGCTGCCCCCGGAATTGCAGAGCTGGGTGTTTGTCGAAGCGGCCGCTTCGGTGGACCCGCCCCTCGTCACCATCGAGGAGATCGGCCGCGACGAGGTGGAGATCCAGGTGGATCTGGAGAAGTGGGATGGATTGGCGCTCGACCACCGCAATTTGCTGTTCTGGCACGAGGTGGGCCGGATCCAGAACGACGCCGTGCCACGGGACGGTTGGGAAATGGCGGCCCTGGCGATCGGCTTGGGTGGCGCCATCGGCGAGTTATGGGTCCAGGACGGCCTGCTGCTGGTGATGGCCCTCGGCCTCTCGGGGTTTGCCGGCTACCGCCTCTACCTCAAGAACAACTCCGAAAAGCGGCTCCAGGACGCCATCGCCGCCGATGAACGAGCCATCGATCTGGCCACCCGCTTCGGCTACAGCCTGCCCAATGCCTACAAGAGCCTGGGCGGCGCCCTCAAGGAGCTGGTGGAACAGACCCGCAAGAAGAAAAAACGCACCTTCTACGAAGACCGGCTTGAGGCACTGCGCAAAAGTGCCGGCAAGGCCAGGGCCGAAATGGCCCAGCAGCAGGGCTCCCGCCAATCGGTGACCAGCGAGAACGTGTATGGCTGATTCCCACCAAGACCTCAACAGTGAAGCGCTGGCCCGGTTGGCGGCCGAGGCCTGCGACGATCGCAAAGCCGTCGACATCCGTTTGATCCGGGTGGATGAGGTGTCGTCCCTGGCCGATTGGTTCGTGATCTGTAGCGGCCTTTCCGACGTGCAGGTGCGCGCCATCGCCCGCTCGGTGGAGGATCAGATCGAGGAGACCACCGGCCGGCTGCCGCTGCGCCGCGAAGGCCAGAAGGAGGGCCGCTGGATGCTTCTCGACTACGGCGAGGTGATCGTGCATGTGCTCACCCCCAGTGAGCGCACCTATTACGACCTCGAATCGTTCTGGGGCCACGGCGAACAGGTGCGCTTCGTAAGCTCAACTCCCGCCGTCACCCCCTGAGTTCCATGCCGTGCCCGGTGCCGCCCGAGCAACGGCCCCTGCGGGAATACGAGCAGTTGCTCGAGTCGTGGTTTTTTGTGTGGCCCGCCCACACCCTGCCTGGGCTGCTGCGCCCCCTGGCCACCAGCTGGCTGCTGCTGCTGCCCCTCACCGTGTTGGTGGCCAGTGGCAGCTGGGTGATGCGTCACCATCCGCTGCAGCTGGTGCTTGCCGGCATGGTGGCCGCCGTCGCGCTGCCGATGCTGCTGCTGGTGCGCCAGTGGCTGGGCTGGAACTACGTGCATCGGCGCCTGATCTCCGAGCGGGTGGAATACGAGGAATCGGGTTGGTACGACGGCCAGGTGTGGGAAAAGCCCCTGGCTTGGCGTCAACAGGACTTGCTCGTGGCCCAGCACCAAGTGCAGCCCGTGCTGCGGCGGCTGCAGCAGGGGGCGGCACTGGCCGTGATCCTGGCCCTGCTGGGGGCGAGCCTCTGTCAGGCTCTGTGAGATCGGTTCCCGGGCTCCTGTGACCCTGTCATCCAGCTTTGGTGGCACTGCCCGTGGAGGCATCCCTCCCCTGGAGGTGCGTCTGCTGCGCAACGGCATCGTGGAATCCCGCCACCGGGTGCATGCCGTGGTGGGCGACGGCCGGGGGCGGGTGTTGATGCGGGCGGGGGATCCCCAGCAGCTGAGTTTTGTGCGCTCGGCCCTCAAACCCTTCCAGGCCACCGTGTTCGTGGGCAGCGGCGCGGCCGACCACTGCAACTGCGGCGAGCGGGGACTAGCGATCGCCTGCGCCAGCCATGCCGGCACCGCCATGCATGCCCGCGAAGCCTTCAAGCTGCTCTGGGGGGCCGAAATTGAGGCGGAGCAGCTGCAGTGCCCCGTGCCCGATTGCGGCAGCAGCCCCCTGGAACACAACTGCTCCGGCAAGCACGCCGCCTTCCTGGCCACGTGCCGCCAGCTGGGCTGGAGCCGGGAGAGCTACCTGCAAAAGGAGCACCCTCTGCAGCAAGAAGTGCTGAAACGGGTGGGCGATCTGCTGGCCCTGCCCCCCGCCGAGCTGCTCACCGCCCGCGACGACTGCGGAGCCCCCACCCTGCAGCTGCAACTGGCCCAGATGGCCCTGCTCTATGCCCACCTGGGGGCCGGCAGCCAGGCCGATCTGGAGCGGCTCAGCCGGGCGATGCTGGCCTATCCCGAGCTGGTGGCCGGCGAGGGCCGCTTCGACACCGAACTGATGCGCCGCGGCCATGGCCAGGTGCTCAGCAAGGGTGGCGCCGAGGGCATCCAGTGCCTCAGCCGCGTGGGGGAAGGCCTGGGGGTGGCGATCAAGGTGGAGGACGGCTCCGCCCGGGCCAAACATGCCGTCGCCCTGCATCTGCTGGAGCAGCTCGACTGGCTCACGCCGATGACCCTGGAGGAGCTCCGCGGCAGCTTCCTGCAACCAGCCCCCCATCTGCAGCTCGAGGTGATCGGGGAGCTGCGCTTCGACTGATCCTTTCGCCTGATCCCTTGGGGCGGGCACTCCGACTGGTATGATTGGGAAGTCGACGCGGGGTAGAGCAGTCTGGTAGCTCGTCGGGCTCATAACCCGAAGGTCGCGAGTTCAAATCTCGCCCCCGCCACCACAGTTCCGAAACCCCGGCAGACCCCTGTCGGGGTTTCGTTGTTCTGGGCCCACACGACGTTGTTCTGGGCCACAGCCCGTT
Source organism: Cyanobacteriota bacterium (assembly GCA_041168785.1). GTDB lineage: Bacteria > Cyanobacteriota > Cyanobacteriia > PCC-6307 > Cyanobiaceae > Cyanobium_A. The sequence goes on along the minus strand of JBEEKG010000057.1, from coordinate 8,860 downwards.
CCCAGACCCGATCCGTCCCTTGCGCTTCCCGGCGATGCCAGCCCAGGCGATGGCCCCTTCCCCCACCGCGTTCGAGCCCGACGCCATCGTGGTGGGTTCCGGGGCCACCGGCGGCGTGGCGGCCATGGTGCTGGCTGAGGCAGGCCTGCGGGTGCTGGTGCTGGAGGCGGGCCCCGACCTCTCGGCCCGGGAGGCCTTCGGCAGCGAACCGCTGAACACGGCCCGCCGTCTGGCCAACATGTCCAGCGGCAAACAGCGCCTGCAACGCCATCACCCGGGGTTCTGGAAGCACAACCCCAACCTGTTCGTCGATGAGCGACGCAACCCCTACTCCACCCCTGACGATGCCCCCTTCCTGTGGAGCCGGGGGCGCCAGGTGGGGGGCAAGAGCCTCACCTGGGGAGGCATCACCCTGCGCCTCTCCGACCACGAATTCCAGGCAGCCCAGCGGGAGGGGCAGGGGCCCGGCTGGCCGATCAGCCACGCCGACCTGGATCCCTACTACACCCGGCTGGAGCAGCTGCTGGGGGTGCACGGGGGCCGCGATGGGTTGCCCCAGCTGCCGGACGGGCACATGCTGCCGCCGCTGCCCTTCACCCCAGGGGAAGCGCACCTCAAGAGCCACATCGGGCGCGAGCTAAACCTGCCCCTGATCCATTCCCGCGGCTTCAACCTGCATCGAGGGCCCGGCTGGCCCCGCTCCGCCAGCCAGGGATCCACCCTGGCCCTGGCCCGGGCCACCGGCCGCACCCAGGTGCGCAGCCATGCCGTGGTGAGCCATCTGGTGCTCGACGGCGAGCGGGCCCGCGGCGTGGTGGTGATGGATGGCTCCACGGGCGCCCAGGAGCAGATCACCGCACCCCTGGTGGTGCTCTGTGCCTCCACGATCGAAACCCTGCGGATCCTGCTGCACTCGAGCGCCGCACACCAGGCCGGGGGCCTGGCCGACCCTTCCGGCAGCCTGGGCCGCTATCTGATGGACCACATCTCCAGCAGCCGCTTCTTTTCGATCCCCGGAGTGGGAGCCCCCCGCGACCCGGTGGAGCTCTCGGGCGCCGGCAGTTGCTTCATCCCCAACACCGTCAACCTGGGGCCGGCCAGCGCCACCGACTTCCAGGGCGGCTATGGCCTCTGGACAGCCGTGCAGCGCTTCGATCCCCCGGCCCTGCTGCAGCGCCGCCGGGGTGAAGCGGTGGGATTCCTGATCGGCCACGGTGACGTGCAACCCAAGGCCGACAACCGGGTGACGTTGAACACGGAACGTCTCGATGCCTGGGGATTGCCCACCGCCCACATCAGCTGCCGCTGGGGGGAGAACGAGCAGCGCCTGGTAGCCCACATGCACCGGCGCATGGAAGCCGTGGTGGCCGCCGCTGGCGGCCAAATCCATCCGATCGAAGATCTCTTCGTGCTGCCCCTGCTCGAGCCCTGGATCCGGAGCAGCCTGGCGGTGAGCGCCGACGCCCCGCCCCCCGGCTACTACATCCATGAACTGGGTGGTGCCCGCATGGCAGCGACGCCGGAGGAGGGGGTGGTGAACCCCCTCAACCAGTGCTGGGGAGCGCCCAACGTGCTGGTCGTGGATGGGGCCTGCTGGCCCCGGGCGGGCTGGCAGAGCCCCACTCTCACGGAGATGGCGATCACCTGGCGGGCCTGCGAGGCCGCTGCCAGTCGGCTGCGCCGGGGCGATTGACAGGATCCCCGCACCCGTTCAGCAACCTGTGTCGATCGCCACAATCGGCACGGTTGCCGGCCCGCACAATGATGCCGCGACCTCTCACAGGGTCGGGCAAGGGAGACTCAGGCGGAGGTTGGCCCCTCCGCCTTTTTTTTCGCCTGCACCGCCCAGGGCCAGGGCAACCTCAAGGGCGCAGGAACAGTCCGTTGAGGTAATGCTGGGTCACGCCCTGATCGCCGCAGCCGTTCTGAAACAAAAAACCGGCGAGCGCTGACGAGATCAGCCGGTACTGATCCCACTGGGGATGGTTCTCCAGGAACTCGCGCATGCCATCGAACAACACCTCCGGCACTTCGGCCTCCAGGCTGATGCTCATCGAAGCCGCCAGCGGACCATCCTCACCAGCGCCGGCCATGGGGGTCTCAGCGGCAATGGGATGGGCACAGTCCTTCTCCATGCAGCGTTGCAGGTGACTGTGCTCGGAGGCCATTGCAGAGACGGGGAGAGGGGAGGAGCCCAGTACGCCACAGCCGAGCCAGCCCCGTCAAAGCCCTAGTCCTTGGTCAAACCCATGCCGATCCAGGCTGAGATCGCCTGTGCTGGCGGACACTTGGCCCATGCAACGACGGTTGCAACGCACCGCTGAAGATCGGGGCGAACCGCTGTCAAGACCGAGCCGAACAAAACTGCACATTCCCCAGGACCTCGGTCGGATCCGCCTTTCGGGCGCTCATTCTGGGGAAAACAGCCCGCAACCCGGGGAAAAACCCAGGCAAACGGGGAAATCCGGAACAAATCAGCAGACCTAATACAACCAAGTCTCGGGAGACGCCCGGAAAGACGAGACGCCTGAGCCATTCCAAACGACCCGTTTATCTTCCGATTGCGATGAAGAAGATGGCGATTCCCTCACCCGGGCCGCAGGGTTCGCGGACCCAGGGGGTGGTCGGCGTGGGGGTAGGGGGGATGGTGATGGGCCGGCTCATGGCTGTGGTCATGACCGTGCTCGTGGTCATGGCTGTGGGGGTGGTCATGGTCATGGGCGTGGCTGCCCACCGGAATCGGCACGCCATCGGGCTGGCAGGCTCCCGTGCACTCCCGCTCGCAGAGATCACAACCATCGGTGAGGCCCTCCACATGGTGGTGATGGCTGTGCTGGGGGGCCCCAACTTCGGTCTCAAACCCCAACACCTGGGCCCGGTATTTGCAGAGGGAGCAGTTCATGTTGGTGTCTCCGCGCACCACCTCCGCCACCCGCTCCACGAAGGTGTCGAGCACCAGGGGGTGATCCGCGAGATAGGAGGCCTTCACAAACTCCAGCTCCGGATGGTCGGCGGCAACCCGGTCGGTGTGCTGCTGGATGCGGCTCACCAACACCCCGGAGAAGAGGAAGTAGGGGAAGACGACGATCCGCCGGTAGCCGAGCCGGACCACATGGCGCAGACCCGGGTCCACCAGCGGGAAGGTGACGCCGGAATAGACGGTTTCCCCCCAGCCAAAGCCGAAGCCCTCCACCAGCATCCGCGTCACCTTGGCGACGTTGGAATTGGCATCGGGGTCGGAGGAGCCGCGACCGACCACCACCAGCAGGGTGTCGTGCAGCGGCACCTCACCACCGGCCTGGTCGAGGGCCTCGCGGATCCGAGCTCCGGCAGCCTGGATCATCTTCAAATCGACGCCCAGCTCGCGGCCATAGTCGATGCGCAGGCCGGTCTCAGCCGCGTAGGTGTTCAACACCGAGGGAATGTCGTTCTTGGCGTGGCCCGCCGCAAACAGCATGGCCGGCACCGCCAGCACATGGGTGACGCCCCGGGCACGCAGGGCATCGAGACCATCCCGCAGGATGGGCCTGGCGAACTCCAGGTAGCCGTACTCCACAGGCACCGCCGGCAACTGCTCCTGCAGCCCCTGGGCCAATGCGGCAAATTCGGCCACCGCCAGCCGATTCCGACTGCCATGGCCGCAGACCAACACCCCGATCGGCCCGTGGGGGCCGGCGCTGAGGTCTGGAGGGGGAAGGGAAGCCATGGCCAGTTGCACGTGAAAGCGACCCTATTCCGGCGGGCCAGGCCCGAGAAGCGGGGCAAGGGCTGCGTTCAGGGGCGAGAATGGGAAGGCTTTCAGGCTGGCCTTGCCGCCATGGCCTTGCGCCTCCCCCCTTACCAGCCGTTGCCCCCCCCCAGCGAGGGGGGAGAGCTGCTGGAGGTGCCGATCGGCCAGCTGCGTCCCACCCAGCTCTGCGTCGGCCTGGCGGAGGTGCGCAGTCGGCTGCGGGATTTCAGCAGTGAGGATGCGCGGGAACGGCGTTCCTATCTGGGCACCAAGCCGGTGCCCCTGGTGCGGAATCGCTCAGGCGACGTGTGGATGGTGGATCGCCATCACCGCCTGAGGGCCCTCATCGAGATGGACCCGGGAGCCACGGCCTTTGGCTATGTGGTGTTGGAGCTCGACACCGACGACCACCAGCAGGTGCTCGACGCCCTGCACCAACGCGGCTGGCTCTACTTGTATGACGGACGTGGACTGGGGCCCCTCTCCTCCTCCGCTCTACCCGACCAGCTCACCGGGCTCCAGGACGATCCTTACCGCAGCCTGGTGTGGAAGCTGAAGAAAGAGGGGGTGCTGGCCCCTGCCCCCCTGATCCCGTTCCACGAATTTCGCTGGGGGGCCTGGCTGCGCAGCCGTCCCCTGCCGCCCTTCAGCTCCGACCAGCTCGAACCCGCCCTGCCCCGGGCCCGGGCCCTGGCCCGCTCCGGAGCCGCTTCCCATCTGGCCGGCTGGAAAGGCAACCCCTGACTCCTCCCCCAACCGATGACCTACCGCCACCTGCTGGTGCCCACCGATGGCTCCGAACGCTCCACCAAAGCGGTGCAAGAAGCCGTCGACCTGGCCCGGAGCCTGGGGGCCCGACTCACTGTCCTTCACGTGCAGACCAACTTCCCCATCTCCCTGGTGGGGGTGGGGGGGCTGGTGGATCCCCACACGGTGGAGGCCCTGGTGACGTCCGCCAGGAATGGCTCCCAACAGATCCTGGCGGAGGCGGCCGCCCTGGCCGAAACCGCCGGTGTGGCCTGTGACCGCGACACCGTCGTGCACTCCCTCCCCTACGCCGCGATCGTGGAGGCCGCGGGGCGCCACGGCGCCGACCTGGTCGTGATGGCCTCCCACGGACGCCGAGGGCTGGAGGGGGTGCTGCTGGGCAGCGAAACCCAACGGGTGCTCACCCACAGCCCCTGTCCGGTGCTGGTGGTGCGCTGAGGGCTGGCCACTACGCTGCGGTCAAGCGCAACAGGCGAGCCGGTGGCCAAGGACGAAACGAGCAGGGGCGAGGAACTGGGGACCCTGGGCTGGACGCCTGAAGAGGTGCGGCAGTACGAGGAGCTCTGGGAGTACCGCCAGCGCTGGGGGGCGATCAACCTCGAGCCGGAAGACCGGGTGTTTCTGCGCCGGGCGGAGGCAGCCCTGCCCAAGCGGGTGCCCCATGGCAAGGGCTCGCTGAAAAAAACCCTGCAGCAAAAGTCGCACTACCGCTGGCTGAGCTTCTACCGCGACGCCATGCTGTCGAGCGCCGAGAGCCTGGGCCTGCAGCCCGGTGAGGAAGCCGCCTGGGTGATCCTGCTGGAGGAGGAGCTGCGGGTCCTCGACCACTACGAGCCGGTGCTGGGCCTGCCCGACACCCTCAAGGCCAAGGAGCTGCTGCCGGCCCGGGAGGCCTGGATCGAGGCGGCCGCCCCGCAGGGCCGCGTGCTGAGCTTCGACTTCGACGCGCCGCTGGAGACCCTCAAGCAGCAGGAAGCCACCAGCTGGAAGCCCCTGCGCGGTGAAGGTGCCCGGTCCTACCCGGTGCTTCCTGCAGAGGCGGCCGCTGCCTTCCGCACCCAGGTGGGGCAGCAGGTGGCCGAGCACATCCGCGCCACCTTCCCCTCGCTCAAGGACAGCGACAAGCCAGCCCCCTAGGGCGCGGGTGCCTCAGCGCTGGCCTGCACCCGCACCGGCTCCACCTTCCAGATCCGCTCGGCGTACTCGCGGATCGAGCGGTCGCTGCTGAAGAAACCGCAGCGCATGGTGTTGTGCAGGGACATCCGAGCCCAACGCCCCCGGTCGACCCAGGCCTCATCCACCGCGTTCTGGGCCTTGCGGTAGTCGGCCACATCCGCCATCACCCGGAAGGGGTCGTGGCTGGTGAGGCTGGCGAGCAGCGGTTGGAAGAGCTCCCCATCTCCCTCGCTGAAATAGCCGGAGCCGATCAGCTCCAGGGCCTGGCGCACCAGGGGATCCTGTTCGATCCAGGGCATGGGGTGGTAGCCGCTGCGGCCCAGCTGCTCGATCTGCTCGGCGGTGTGGCCGAACAGGAAGAAGTTCTCGGCTCCGACGCAATCGCGGATCTCGATGTTGGCGCCATCGAGGGTGCCAATGGTCACCGCCCCGTTGAGGGCCATCTTCATGTTGCCGGTGCCGGAGGCCTCCTTACCGGCCGTGGAGATCTGCTCGGAGAGATCCACGGCCGGGTACACCAGCTGGCCCAGGCTGACGCTGAAATTCGGCAGGAAGACCACCTTGAGGCGGCCGTCCATGGCCGGATCCATGTTCACCACATCGGCGATGCCCACCAGCAGCCGGATGATCAGCTTGGCCAGGGCGTAGCCCGGAGCGGCCTTGCCCCCGAACACGAACGTGCGGGGCGGGAGGTTCTCGCCGGCGCGGATGCGCAGGTAGCGCTCCACGATCTGCAGGGCCGCGAGGTGCTGGCGCTTGTATTCATGGATGCGCTTCACCTGCACATCGAACAGGGAGGTGTGATCCACCAGCACCCCCAACTCGCGGCGCATGTGCTGGGCCAGACGCTGCTTGCCCAGGTCGCGCACGGCCTGCCAGCGCTCGAGGAAGGCGGGATCGTCGCTGTGGGCAGCCAGGCCCTGCAGCTCCTCGAGGTCGGCCCGCCAACGGTCGCCGATCACCTCATCGAGCAGGGCCGCCAGAGGCGGATTGGCCACGGCCAGCCAACGGCGCGGGGTCACCCCATTGGTGACGTTGGTGAAGCGCTCCGGCCAGATACGGGCCAGATCGGCGAACAGGTGCTGCTTCAGCAGGGTGCTGTGCAGCTCGGCCACCCCATTGACGTGATGGCTGCCCACCACCGCCAGGTGGGCCATGCGCACACGCCGTTGGGTGCCCTCCTCGATCAGGGAGATGCGCTGGAGGATCTGGGGATCCCCGGGGTAGCGAATCCGGGCCATGCGCAGGAAGCGCGTGTTGATCTCGTAGATGATCTCCAGCTGGCGGGGCAGCAGCTGCTCGAACAACTCCACTCCCCAGGTCTCGAGGGCCTCGGGCAGCAAGGTGTGGTTGGTGTAGCTGATGCTGGCCGTGGTGATCGACCAGGCGGTATCCCAATCGACACCATGCACATCCATCAGCAGCCGCATCAACTCGGCCACGGCAATGGCCGGATGGGTGTCGTTGAGCTGCACCGCAAACTTGCGGTGGAAATCGGTGACCTCCAGGCCCTGGCCCCGCAGGATCCGGAACATGTCCTGCAGGGAGCAGCTCACAAAGAAGATCTGCTGGGAGAGGCGCAGCCGCTTGCCCTGGTCCAGCTCGTCGTTGGGATAGAGCACCTTGGAGAGGGTCTCCGACTGCATCTTGCGCAGCACGGCGCGGGTGTAGTCGCCGGCGTTGAAGGAGGCGAAATCAAAGGCCTCCGGCGCCACCGCTGACCACAGGCGCAGGGTGTTGGCCGTGTTGACGCCGTAGCCCAGGATCGGCGTGTCATGGGCCACACCGATCACCGTGTGCTCGCCGATCTGCACGGGGTAGCTCCACTCCGGCCGGATCACCTCCCAGGGGTTGCCCCGGGCCAGCCAGGGATCGGTGCTCTCCACCTGCCCCTGGGGCGTGATCTGCTGGCGGAAGATGCCGAATTCGTAGCGGATGCCGTAGCCGATTGCGGGCAACTCCAGCGTGGCCATCGACTCCTGGAAGCAGGCCGCCAACCGGCCCAGGCCGCCGTTGCCCAGGCCGGGTTCGGGCTCCTCGGCGATCAACTCCTCGAGGTTGAGTCCAAGGCTGGAGCAGGCCTCACGGGCCGCCTCCACCAGACCCAGATTCACCAGGTTGTTTTCCAGGTGGGGGCCCAGCAGGTACTCCGCCGAGAGGTAGGTGGCGGTGCGCACATGCTCCCGGGTGTAGGTGTCGGCGGTGTCGACCCAGTTTTTGAGCAGGCGGTCGCGCACCGCCAACGCCAAGCAGCGGTAGTGGTCGTGGCGGGTGGCCAGGGAGGTGGATTTGGCCTGGCTGAAGAAGAGATGCCGCTGCATCGCTTCCACCAGGGCCTGGCTGTCGGCTGCGCCCATCCCTGGTCTCCCTGCAAAGGGGAAGTCTGGAGCTGGCGGCTGGAATCCGCAGGGGCGCGGTCACGGTGTCCGGACACGGACGGAGACCTATTGGTCCAGTGGTATCAACCGCAGCAAAGCCAGGGGGACCTGAAGGATTTGGGTGGTTGGACGTGAGTTGAACCGACCCTCGCCATGCCTTCCCAGCCCCGTCTCCAGGCCCTCGAGCAGATCCAAAGCCGTCCCGCCGTCGCTACCGAACGCGCCACCGCGCTTGAGGAGCTCTGGGCCTGTGATGTGTTCACCCTGGACAAGATGAAATCGGCCCTCCCCAAGGAGGTGTTCAAGTCGATCCAACGCACCATTCGCGAGGGCGGCAAGCTCGACATGTCGATGGCCAACGTGGTGGCCCAGGCGATGAAGGACTGGGCCACCAGCCGTGGCGCCCTCTATTACGCCCACGTTTTCTATCCACTCACCAACCTCACCGCCGAGAAGCACGACGGCTTCATTTCGCCCCAGGGGGACGGAACGGTCATCTCGGAATTCACCGGCAAATTGCTGGTGCAGGGCGAGCCCGACGGCTCCTCCTTCCCCAACGGCGGCATCCGCTCCACCTTCGAGGCACGCGGCTACACCGCCTGGGACATCACCAGCCCCGCCTACCTCATGCAGACCCCCAACGGGGTCACCCTCTGCATCCCCACCGTCTTCGTCTCCTGGACCGGTGAGGCCCTCGACAAGAAAACGCCTCTCCTCCGCTCCAACGCCGCCATGAACCGGCAGGCCCAGCGCCTGCTCCGCCTCCTCGGCGAATCCGACATCGCCCCCGTCAACTCCAGCTGCGGCG
>JBEEKG010000056.1:0-10400 GCA_041168785.1 Cyanobacteriota bacterium | reverse complement strand
ACCCCTGCTGGTGGGCTGTCGCCGCTGGCTGGAGCGCAGCTACCAGCAGCTGCGACTGAGCAGTCGCGAACCGCTGCGGGATCCCGCAGAGCTGGAGATGATCGACCTGCCCCTGGCCGAGCCCTGCCGGGCCGGGATCAGCACGCCGATCTGTGGGGACGCCAGCTTCACCTGGCTCAGCGCCGCCACTGAACTGGTGCAGCACGGACGCTGCCAGGCCCTGGTCACCGCGCCGATTGCCAAGGCAAGCTGGCATGCAGCCGGCCACCCCTACCCAGGGCAGACGGAGCGACTGGCCGAACTGGCGGGCCGCCCGGACGCCTCCATGTTGTTCACCGCCGTGGCGCCCTCAGGCCAATGGCGCCTGAATACCCTCCTGGCCACCACCCACATTCCCCTGGCGGCGGTGCCGCAGCAGCTGAATGGCGCCCTGATCCAGCGCAAGCTGGACGCTCTGCTTGCCTTCTGCCAACGGTTCAACCCCAACCCCCACCTCGTGGTGGCGGGCCTCAATCCCCATGCTGGCGAAGCGGGGCAGCTGGGCCTTGAGGAAGCCACCTGGTTGGCAGCGGCGCTGGAGACCTGGCGTCAGCACCACCCCCAGGTGCGGCTGGACGGGCCAGTGCCGCCGGACACCTGTTGGCTGGACGCGGCGAGTGCCTGGGCGGGGGGTGGCTCCGGTCCCGATGGCTACCTGGCGCTGTATCACGACCAGGGCCTGATTCCGGTGAAACTGCTGGCCTTCGATGCCGCCGTGAACACCACCCTGGGCCTGCCCTTCCTGCGCACTTCTCCAGACCACGGCACTGGCTTTGCGATCGCCGGCCAGGGTCAGGCCAGGGCCGCCAGCATGGCGGCGGCCCTGATGACGGCCCGCGATCTGGGCTGAGGATCCCGGGGAGCCGTCAGGCAGGTCGGACCCGCATCAAGACCTGACCAAACTCAACGGGCGTGCCGTTCTCCACCAGGATTTCAACCACCTCGCCGCCCACCTCCGACTCCAGCTCGTTCATCAGCTTCATGGCCTCGAGAATGCAGACGGTCTGACCGACCTTGATCCGGGAGCCCACGTCCACGAAGGGGGCCTCGCCTGGTGCAGAGGCCCGGTAGAACGTAGCCACCATGGGAGCCGTGACCTCCAGCAGATCACTGCGACTGGCAGCAGCGGGCGGAGGCGGGGCCGAGGGTGCCACCGGCAGGGGGGCCGGAGCCGCCAGGGGCAGCACTTGGGCGGGGGCGGGGGTGGCCTGGATCACCGCCGTAGGAGCAGCACCCGGAAGGTTGCGACGCACCTCGAGGCGAAAGTCGTCTCCCTCCAGCTTCAACTCCTGGATGTCGCTGTCCCCCAGGAGATCGAGGAGCTTGTGGAGCTGGTCGTGATTGAGCTGCATGGCGATCAGTTCTCCCGGCCGAGGTAGCTGTCAGTGCGCGTGTCGATCTTGATCTTCTCGCCGATCGATAGAAACAGGGGCACCATCACCTGGGCTCCGGTTTCGACGATGGCGGGTTTGGTCCCACCGGTGGCCGTGTCGCCCTTGACGCCGGGATCGGTCTGGGTGATTTCGAGCACCACCGAGTTGGGCAGTTCCACTTCCAAGGGTTTGCCATTCCAGGCCACCACGTTCACCTCCATGCCCTCCTTGAGGTACTTGCGACTCTCACCGATCTGCTTGGCCGTGAGCCGGGTCTCCTCGTAGGAGCCCATGTCCATGAAGACGTAGTCGTCGCCCTCCATATAGGTGTGCTGCAGGGTGCTTTTCTCAAGCACAGCCTGGGGCAACATCTCGCCGGCACGGAAGGTCTTCTCCACCACGTTGCCGCTCTGCACCGCCTTGAGCTTGGTGCGCACGAACGCAGAGCCCTTGCCGGGCTTCACATGCAAGAACTCCACGACCCTCCAGACCTGGCCATCCAGCTCGATTGAAGTACCGGTGCGAAAGTCGTTGCTGGAGATCATTCCGGCGGTTCGGATCTGGGGGATTGTACGGCTGGCTACCGGAGCCGGCCTCCCCAGCGCCATCCCAGGGGCCCGTCAGCTGTGCCAAAGTCCGCTCAACGACACAGGATTGCCATGGCACGGGGCCATTCCGGATGGACGCAGTGGTCCGGATGGGCCCAACGATGTGCCGGCCTGGCCGCCCTGCTGGCGTTGATGGTGCTGGCTGTTCCTACCGCCTGGGCCGCCCTGCCCCAGGGCAACGCCGTGACCGACCCGGCCGCCCTGCTGCGCAATGCCCTGCCCATTCAGGCCCCCGACCTGCAGGATCTGCAACATCGCCTGGAAGCCACCAGCGATGACCTGAGGGCCAAGCGCTGGCCGGCCCTCAACAGCACGGTACGGCGCTGCGGCTCCCTGCTAGGCACCCATAAACCCGCCATCCTGGAAGGCTTCACGGCAGACACCAGGCCCGAGGCTGCGGCGTTGCTGGACCAACTGGAAGACCAGCTGCAAGTGCTCGCCGCGGCCGCCGAGCGTCAGGAGCGCGATCCCTTCCTGGCTGCCCGCCGCGATGCCCTCAGCAGCATCGGCCAGGCCGAAGACCTGCTCGTGGGGCCGTTCCCCTACGAGATCCCCGCTGAGTTTGCAGGTCTGCCTCGCCTACTGGGCCGCGCCACCGTGCAGCTCACCACCACCAAAGGTGATCTCACCGCCGTGGTGGACGGTTACAACGCACCACTGACGGCCGGCGCCTTCGTGGATCTGGTGCAGCGGGGCTTCTACGACGGCCTCCCCTTCATCCGCGCCGAGGACTTTTACGTCCTGCAGACCGGGGACCCGGAAGGACCACAGGAGGGGTTTATCGACCCCAAGAGCAAGGCGGAGCGCCACGTGCCCCTGGAGATCAAGGTGCCCGGCCAACCGGCCCCCTTCTACAACCAGACCTTTGAAGACCTGGGCCTGTTCAAGGCCGCCCCGGAGCTGCCGTTCTCCACCAAGGGAACCCTGGGCTGGGCCCACTCGGACGAGGTGCTCGACGATGGCTCCTCCCAGTTTTTTCTCTTTCTGTTCGAGCCAGAGCTCACACCCGCCGGCCTCAACTTGATCGATGGCCGTTACGCCGCCTTCGGCTATGTGGTGGATGGCTTTGACGTCCTGGAAGAACTCACGGCTGATGACGGCATTGTGAAAGCCCGGGTGATCAGTGGTGGCGACAACCTCCAGCCCCACGCTTGAGAGAGCGCCGGCGGCCCACTAAATCACAAGCCATCAAAAAGCCGCCCCCGAAGGAGCGGCTTTGATCAGCCCGAATGGCTCAGCTCACTTCCAGTTCTTGGCGACGATCTCAGCCAGATCGACGACCCGCTGGCTGTAGCCCCACTCGTTGTCGTACCAGGCGATCACTTTCACCATGTTTCCACCCATGACGAGGGTGAGATCGGAGTCGATGATCGTGGATTCGTCGGTGCCGGCATGGTCACTCGACACCAGGGGCAGATCGCAGTACTTGATGATGCCCTTCATGGCATTTTCTGATGCCGCCTTGAGCACCGCGTTCACCTCCTCCTTGGTGGTGTCACGGCTGATGTCAAGGACCATGTCCACCACCGAGACGTTGGGGGTCGGAACCCGCATGGCGATACCACTCAGCTTGCCCTTCATCGGCGGGTAGACCAGGGCCACCGCCTGGGCAGCGCCCGTGCTGGTGGGCACGATGTTCACCGCGGCAGCCCGGGCACGGCGGAGATCGCGGTGGGCCGCATCCAAAATCCGCTGGTCACCGGTATAGCTATGGGTGGTGGTCATCGTGCCTTTCACGATGCCGAATTCCTGGTCCAGCACCTTGATGACAGGGGCCATGCAGTTGGTGGTGCAACTGGCATTGCTGAGAATGTCCCAGTCTTCGTGCCGGTATTGATCGGCGTTGACACCGACCACGAACGTGCCCACCTTGGCGCCCTTACCGGGAGCCGTGAGAATCACTTTTTTAGCTCCGGCTTCAAAGTGCTTGCTGGCACCCACATCATCGTTGAACACACCGGTGGACTCGATCACCAGATCGACGCCCCATTCCTTCCAGGGAAGGTTGGCCGGATTGCGGTCGTAGAAGGTTTTGATCGTCTTGCCGTTGAGGACGATTGTGTCCTCGGTGGTGGTGACGTCCACGCCCCGCAGGGGACCGAGCATCGAGTCGTACTTGAGCAGGTGGGCGTTGGTGTTGGTATCACCGGAGCCATTGATGCCCACCAATTCGATGCCGGTGTTGGCCCCACGGCTCAGCCAGCAGCGGGTGAAGTTGCGACCAATGCGGCCAAATCCATTAATCGCAACGCGCAAAGTCATGGCCGATCGCGGCAAAAGCCGCTAGCGAAGGTGGTTTTGGCTGCAGATCATACAGAAATTGATCCGCTCTCCCCTCTTGCAGGAAGGGCGTACGCCAAGGACCATGCGCAAACGCGCAGCATCTCGTAAAGGTTTTCGGGCTGTTGTCGGCTTAATTTCATGCTCACCAGACCCTGACCTGGAGCTGCCCTTGGCACCCCTGCTCGATCGCCACCAACCGCTGCACTTCATCGGGGTTGGCGGCATCGGCATGTCCGCCCTGGCCGGAATCCTGGCGGAGCGGGGCTTTGCGGTCAGCGGCTCTGATCCCCGCGACAACGCCGTTCTGGACCGCCTGCGCCGGGTCGGGGTGAGGGTGTTCCTGGAACAGAGCGCCGCCACCGTGGCCGCAATCCGCAGCGGCACCTCGATGGCGCCCCAGGTGGTGATCAGCTCGGCCATACCGGAAACCAACCCCGAACTGGTGGAGGCCCGGCGGCTGGGGCTGGCCATCTGCCACCGCTCCGACGTGCTGGCCGCCCTGATCAATGGCCAAGCCTCGATCGCCGTGGCGGGCAGCCACGGCAAAACCACCACCAGCACCTTGATCGCCACCCTGCTGGCAGCGACCCAACACGACCCGACCGCCGTGATCGGCGGCATCGTGCCGGCCTTCGGCAGCAATGGACGCCATGGGGAGGGGCGCCTGCTGGTGGCGGAGGCGGATGAATCCGACGGCTCCCTGGTGAAATTTCGCTCTTCCCTGGGCGTGCTCACCAACGTGGAGCTGGACCACACCGACCACTACCCCGACCTGGAAGCCCTGATCACCACCCTGCAGCGGTTTGCCGGGAACAGCGAACGCCTGCTGGCCAACCGGGATTGCCCGATCCTGAGGGAACGGTTCAAGCCAGCCCACTGGTGGTCGATCGAAACGACCAAAGGCATGTCGTTTGCAGCCATGGCTCGGGAGGAGCGTGGGGATGGCACCGTGGCCGACTTCTACGAAGACGGCAAAGCAGTGGGCTCCTTTGAACTGCCCCTGCCGGGGCGCCACAACCTCAGCAATGCGGTGGCAGCCATGGCCGCCTGCCGACTGGAGGGGGTGTCCTTCGCCGAGCTGCGCCAGGCGGTCGCCAACCTGCAGACCCCCGGCCGGCGCTTCGATTTCCGTGGACTCTGGGAGGGCCGACTGGTGGTCGACGACTACGCCCATCACCCCAGTGAAGTGGCCGCCACCCTGGCCATGGCCCGCCTGATGGTGGACAGCGGACGCAGTTCCCTGCCCGTGCCCCCCCGACGCCTGGTGGCGGTCTTTCAACCCCATCGGTACAGCCGCACCGCCCAGTTTCTCGAGGGGTTCGCCTTGGCCCTCACCCAGGCCGATTCCGTCCTGATTGCTCCCCTGTATGCCGCCGGGGAAGCGCCGATCCCCGGCGTCACCAGCGCCGCCATGGCCCAAGCTGTGCGCGAGCTCGCCCCCGGGCTGCCGGTGCTCGTGGCAGACAGCCTGGAGGAACTGGCCTCCCAGGTGGCCCTCGCCAGCCGGGAGGGCGACCTGGTGCTGGCCATGGGCGCTGGCGATGTGAACGGCCTCTGGGATCGCCTGGGCCAATGGCAGCAGGCTCCTGACCAGGGAAAGTCCGCGAGGGCAAGGCCCCTGGCGGCCTGAAGGCCATGGTTGCGGCCGCCCCCAGCTGCCCCCCCGCCCTGCGCCAGGAGGTGAACCTGCGCGCCTTCACCACTTGGAAAGTGGGAGGGCCGGCAGAGTGGTTTGCCGAACCGGGCGACCAGGCTGAGTTGATCGCTCTAGCGGCCTGGGCCCACGGCCAGGGCCTGGCCCTCCGCTGCATTGGGGCGGGCTCGAACCTCTTGATCGCCGATGCCGGGGTGCCAGGGCTCACCCTCTGCAACCGCCGCCTGCAAGGCAGTCGGCTGGAGGCCCAAAGTGGCTTGGTGGAAGCCGAGGCTGGAGAGCCGATGCCCACCCTGGCGCGCAAGGCGGCCCGGCTCGGCCTGAGCGGGCTGGAATGGGCCGTGGGCATCCCAGGCACCGTGGGGGGCGCGGTGGTGATGAACGCAGGGGCCCAGGGTGGCTGCACGGCCGACTGGCTGGCGTCGGTGCGGTTGCTGGATCCCGCGAACCCCGGAGCCCCCTTTGAACTCCCGGGCCATGAGCTCGACTTCGCCTACCGCCACAGCCGCCTGCAGGCCGAATCCTGGATCGTGCTCTCGGCCACCTTCCAGCTGGATGCGGGCCACGACCCAACCAGCGTGACAGCCCTCACCAGCGCCAACCTGCACAGCCGCACCAGCACCCAGCCCTATCAGCAACCCAGTTGCGGCAGCGTGTTTCGCAATCCGGAGCCCCAGAAAGCCGGGCAACTGATCGAAGCCCTGGGCCTCAAGGGGCTACAGATCGGCGAGGCCCAGGTATCACCAATTCACGCCAATTTCATCGTCAACACCGGCCAGGCCAGCGCCGCGGACATCGCTGCCCTGATCCAGGAGGTGCAGGGACGGGTGATGGCCAGCCATGGGATTGCCCTGCACCCGGAAGTGAAGCGGCTGGGCTTCGAACCAGGGCGCTGACGGACCCTTAGCCTGCGGCAAACGACTTCCAGGGCATGGCTGGCTTCGGACTCCCCAATTTTGGTCAGCTCACCGAGGCCTTCAAGAAGGCCCAGGAACTCCAGCAGAACGCCCAGAAGCTGCAGGAGGAGCTCGATGCCATGGAGCTGGAAGGCCGAAGCACCGATGGCCGGGCAAGCGTGTGGCTCTCGGGCAACCAGCAACCGCTTCGGGTGCAGCTGGCACCGGAACTGGTCGCCGAAGGGGCCGCCGCCAGCGAAGCGGCCGTGCTGGAGGC
This sequence comes from Cyanobacteriota bacterium, assembly GCA_041168785.1. GTDB lineage: Bacteria > Cyanobacteriota > Cyanobacteriia > PCC-6307 > Cyanobiaceae > Cyanobium_A. The sequence goes on along the minus strand of JBEEKG010000056.1, from coordinate 3,270 downwards.
CCTGCAATCGGCCTATGAGCTCTCCACCGGCACGATGAAGGGCCGCATGGAAGAGCTCACCGGCGGCCTGAACCTCAACCTTCCAGGCCTGGGGGGCTGAACGGGCTGCCGGTGTCCCGGCCGGAGTCGTCAACCGTGTCCCCGTCCAGCAGCTGCTGGCGCTGGCGGCGCCGGGAAGGCTGCCGCAGCTGGGGGGCCAAGCGCGGCTCCAGCCCCTGGCCGCGGCGGCGCAGTCCTGGGCCCTCAGCGCGGCTGGAGGCACGGGCCCGGCGCTCGGCGTCCAGCACGACATCGGCCAGGCACTGGAGGTAGAGCGCGTGGCGCTCCCAGTCGGCCCCCACGGCACAGCCAGGATCTCCTTGGTGCAGGCAATTGCTGAAGCGGCAGGAGCCCCGGCTCAGCCGCTCCCGAACCTCGGGGAAGAGGTCAGCCAACGCCGATGGTTCCGCCGGCAAACTCGGCCGATTGAACCCGGGGGTGTCGGCGAGCAGGGCCCCCGGCGCGAGGGCAAAGAGTTCCACATGGCGGGTGGTGTGGCGCCCGCGCTGCAACCGGCCCGACACCGCCGCCACCCGAAGGCCCAGCTCGGGGCACAGCCCATTGAGCACACTGCTCTTGCCCACCCCAGAAGGGCCGCAGAGCACGGCGATGCCGGGCTGAAGCAGCCGCTGGTGAAGCTGCTCCAGGCCCTGGCCCGTGTGGGTCGACACCGCCAGGGCCCCATACCCCCAGGCCGCGGCCCGCTCACACCAGTCCTGGGCCAGCGGCGATGGCACCAGATCCGCCTTGGAAAACACCAATTGCACGGGCCGACCGGAGGCCTCGGCGGTGAGCAGAAAGCGGGTGAGCTGAAGGGGATCCAGCTCCGGCTCCGCCAGGGCAACCACCACCACCACCCGGGCCACATTGGCGACCGCAGGGCGTTCCAGCAGTCCATCCCTCGGCTCCAGGGCCGCCACCGCGCCGCGCCCCTCCGGCCAGTCGATTCCGTCCACCCAGACCCGATCTCCCACGGCGATGCTCTGGCCGCTCTTGCCCAGCCGGGTACGGCGGGTGCAGAGCAGGCGGCTCAGGCCGGTGGGACCCGGCCGATCGAGCTCCACCCAGCAGTAGTTGGCCAATAGGGCCACCACTTGGCCGGGCAGACCGCGCCGGCCAGCCTCAGCCGACATGGCGACGGATCAGCAGGCGCACGGCCCCCTCCTGCTCCGGATGGGCCACGCAGGTGACCCCATGGCCGGCCGTTTCCAATCCCTGGGTCACCAACTGCTGGGGGTCACCAGCGTCGAGATCGACCTCAAGCAGCTCACCGGGGGGCACCTGTTCGAGAGCCAGCTTGGTGCGGATGAAATTGAGCGGGCAGGGGGTGCCGCGCAGATCGAGTGCCGGCGGCCGGACCGGGCTCAACCGAACAGGCCCCCAAACAGCCCACTCTTGTGGGGATGCTTCTGACCCTTGCTGCTGTGGTGACCAGCCAGTTGCTCCAGCAACTCCCGCTCCTCGCCGTTGAGCTTGGTGGGCAGCTGCACCTTGACGCTCACGAGATGGTTGCCCCGGGCCACCGGGTTGCCCAGCTTGGGTACCCCTTTGCCCTGGAGGGTGAGCACGGCCCCAGGCTGGGTGCCGGCGGGGATCTCCAGCTGCTCATGCCCGTCGACGGTGACGACCTCAATGGTGTCGCCCAGGATGGCCTGGAGGTAGTTGAGCGTGACCTCGGAGTGGATGTGGATGCCATCGCGCCGCAGCCCCGAGGCTGACTGCACCGACAGGAAGACGTAGAGATCACCGGCGGGACCACCGCGCTGGCCCGCATTGCCCTCATTGGCCACCCGCAACCGGGTCCCCGAATCCACGCCGGCGGGAATGTTGATGCGCAGCTTCTTGCGCACCTGCTGCAGTCCCTGGCCGCCGCAAGCGCTGCAGGGATCGGCAATCACCTGGCCGGTGCCCTCACAGGTCGGACAGGCCGCCACCTGGGTGAAGCTGCCGAAGGGGGTCCGGGTGGCCCGTCGCACCTGGCCGGCGCCGCCGCAGGTGCCGCAGGTGGTGGGTCCACTGCCCGCCTTGGCTCCGGAGCCCTGGCAAGTGCTGCAGGTTTCGAGGTGGCGGATCTGCACCTCCTTCTCGATGCCGAACACGGCCTCCTGGAAGCTGATGGTGAGATCCAGGCGCAGGTCATCACCCTGGCGGGGTCCCCGCCGCCGCTGCCCGCCACCCGCCGCCGCCCCTCCGAAACCACTGAAGAAGGTCTCGAAGAGATCGGCGAACCCTCCCATGTCACCCATGTCGGGCATGCCACCGCCGCCGCCGAGCCCCGCCTCTCCGAACTGGTCGTAGCGAGCGCGGGTCTGGGGATCGCTGAGCACCTCATAGGCCCGACCGATCTCCTTGAACTTGTCCTCAGCCCCCGGGTCCTTGTTGACGTCGGGGTGGTACTGGCGCGCCAGCCGGCGGTAGGACCGTTTCAGGGTGTCGGGATCGGCATCGCGGGCGACACCGAGCAGGTCGTAGTAGTCGGCCATCAGCCGCCCTGCTCCTCAGCGGATTCGTTGTCCCCGATGGGGCCTGCCCCGCCATCGGCAGGGCCAGGCCCCATCGACACCTTGACGAGGGCGTGGCGCAACACCCGTCCATTGAGGTGGTAGCCACGCTGCAACTCCTCAATCACCACATCCTCCGGATGGGCCTCGCTGGGTTCCCGCAGCACGGCTTCGTGCAAGGTGGGATCAAAGGGCTCTCCCTCCACCCGCATCGGGGAGACGCCCAGCTGTTTGAAGACGTCCACCAACTGCTTGTAGAGACCCTGGTAACTGCGATGGAGGGTCTGGGCCTCCTCATGCTGGGGGTTGAGCTGCTGACGCGCCCGATCGAAGTTGTCCACCACGGGCAGGATCTCCCCGAGGGTCGAGCAGGTGATCTGCAGTCGCAGGTCTTCGCTGTCCCGGCTCTGGCGCTTGCGGAAATTGTCGAAGTCGGCAGCCAGCCGCATGTACTGGCCATTGAGAGCCTCATGCTCGGCCCTCAAGGCAGCCAGTTCCGCCTCCAGCTGAACCGCCCGGTCCAAAGGCTGGCCCACCTGGGGTTGGGTCCCACCGGCCTCCCCTGAAGGCTCACAGGAGGTTTCGGCCGCAGGGACCGGCGTCTGCTGGTCAGCAGCGCTGCCAGGCCCTGCCGCAGTCTCCATGGGGTCGACGGGGGAAAACGTTTCGGATCCGGGGTTGCTGTCACCGCTCATCGAGGTGTCACCGCTCATGGCTGACAAGGTCAGAC
>JBEEKG010000055.1:0-4399 GCA_041168785.1 Cyanobacteriota bacterium | reverse complement strand
CCGGCCCGGAACAGCGCCAGCGCCAGCACCCCGCCGATCACGAAGCCCACGCGACGGCGCATGACGCGCAATTCGCGGTCGGGATTCTGGAAGGTCTGCAGGCAGGTCTGGCTGCAGAAGTAGTAGTCGCGGCCGGCGCGCTGGGTGCTGAGGGCTGTGGCCCTGGGAACCACCATGCCGCAGATGGGATCCTTGGCCATTCCCGTTTTGCCGACGCCAGTGGGCGGCGGGCCGTGGCTTCCGGGCTTCCCGTGGGAATGGCCAGGCTTCTGGGTGACTGTCGTCGCGTTCATCCTGGTTGCTCCTGATCGGTGGGGCTAGTTAGGAAAGATCTACCCAGGTTTTCGCTCAAAGACGAAAAAGAGCGTCGTATTTGTGGTACTCCGGCTTGCGCAAGCCCTCCACCGCCAGCATCCGCCGCAGTTCCATGATCTCGGCGCGCTGGGCCACGATCACCCCCCTGGCGAAGCGCCGGATTGTTGGATTGGTGCTTTTAGCCAGTGCGTCGTGGGCCATCATCAGCGCGCCGCCGTGGTGCTCGAGCATGCCCTCAAGAAACCACACCACCCGGTTCTCCCTGGTGGGGAGTTCGCCCATCATGCGCATGCCATCGATCTGGGCCTGGCTCATGCGGGTGAGGCCGCTGAGGCTGTTGGGGTCGCCACCGGAGGCCAGCGCCACGGGGTAGACGGGCGCCTGGGGATACCAGGCCTTGCGCCAGAGGCCCATGGCCCGGATCTCGTTGGCTTGATCGCGCCAGATCGTCTTGCCGAGTGCCCCCACGCCGGGTTGGCCGATGCCGAAGACGAATTCGCTCATCCGCAGGGCGCCGGTGTGGTGCTGCACCATGCCGTCGATGAAGCGCAGGTCGTAGGTGGCACCGGCCGGGCCCACGTCGTGGGCGTGGGCGGCATGGGCCGGGGCGGATCCGGCCGGAGCAGACATCCCAGGCATGTTCATCATCCCTGGCATGCCCTGGTGCCCTTCGTGATTCATGCCACCGGGCATCTGGGCCAGGGCAGGAACCGCAACGGTGAGGGCAGAGGCCAGACCGATCAGGGTGGCGGTGAAGCGGGATGGGCGCATGGCGGCAGTGTCAGACCACCTAACCGTATGGTCTCCCCTTGACAGGAGAGTCAAGGGCCAAGGGCGCAGCAAATCTGCGCTGGTCGATGCCGGTCCTCCCGGGCTTGACTCTCCACCTGAGTGGAGGCACTACGGTTGAGACATCTCCGCATCGCAGGCCATGAACTCGACACCCTTCCGCGGTCATGCGCGGTTCCTGGGCCTGCTGCTGGGGGTCGGCGCTGCTGCTGCCGTTGTCTCAGGGGGCGGGTCGCTCACGGCACGCGCCAGTGCTCCAGCCCTGATGCCGGTCACGTCCTACCGATCCGCGAGCTGCGGCTGCTGTAAGGGCTGGGTGCAGCACATGCGCGCCAATGGCTTCGCCGTGCGCGATGTCGTGGTGGCCGATGTCGCCGTGATCAAGCGACGCCTGGGGGTCCCCACCCGCCTGGCCTCTTGCCACACCGCCGAAGTCGCTGGTTTTGCCCTGGAAGGTCATGTTCCAGCCGCCGATGTGAAACGGCTGCTGCAGAAACGGCCGCAGGTGGCGGGCCTCGCCCTTCCGGGGATGCCCCTGGGCTCCCCAGGCATGGAATCGGCCTACGGCAAGGAGGCTTTCACGGTGATGGCCTTCACGCGGACCGGAGCCATCAGCAGTTTCTCCCAGCACGCCAAGTAAGGACCCAACCATGACCACTCCCCTTCGGCGACGGCAGGTGCTCGGCCTGGGGCTCGCCGGCCTCGGCACGGCCGTGGTCGGCCCACTTCTCTGGGATCGGCTGCAGCACTCCGCCGCCCGGGCCCAGCCGGCCGGTGCGGCGCGGCTGGCCTCCCGTGGCGGCGTGGCCGATCTGGAGCTGGTGGCCAGCGCCACGCCGGGAACTCTTCCCGGTGGCCCCGCCACGCTGCTCACCTACAACGGACGCTCGCCCGGTCCGCTGCTGGAGGTGAATGCCGGCGATCAGGTGCGGCTGCGGCTGCGCAACGACCTCCAGGAGCCCACCAACCTGCACTTCCACGGGCTGCACATCCCGCCCACCGGAACAGGGGACAACGTGTTCTTGACCGTCCCGCCCGGCGGGTCCACCACCTATGCCTTCAAGCTCGCCGCCGACCATCCGGCCGGCCTCTTCTACGTGCACCCCCATCACCACGGCCACTCGGCCGATCAGGTGTTCGGCGGCCTCGGCGGCGCCCTGGTGGTGCGCGGTGATCTCGACCGAATTCCTGAAGTGGGAGCTGCCAGCGAAAGCGTGCTGGTGCTCAAGGATTTCGCCAGCGCCTCCGGCCAGGAAGCCGCCATGGGCGTGGGGCGCATGCTCGGCCGGGAAGGTCCACTGCTGACGGTGAACGGGGAGCTCAATCCCGCCCTGGCGATCCCCAGTGGCGGCCTGCTGCGGCTCCGTCTGCTGAATGCTTCCAATGCCCGCATCTACCGCCTCGCCCTCGAGGGCCACCGGATGGTGCTGATCGCCACCGATGGCGGCGCCATCGCCACGCCTGAGTCCCTAGAGGAACTGCTGCTGGCCCCCGGCGAGCGGGCCGATGTGCTGGTGCAGGGCAACCAGACGCCCGGCAGCTACCGGTTGCGCAACCTGCCCTACCAACGCAGTGGCCACATGGGGATGGGCCAGGTGGCGGACGCTCCTCAAACCCTGGCCACCCTCAACTACGCCGGATCAGTGGCGACGCTGCCACTCCCAAAAACCCTGATTCCCGTGCCGTCACAGCCGCAGCCGGAGCGCACGCGCCGCTTCTCCCTGGCCCATGCCATGGGGATGGGAATGGGCGGCATGCAACACGGCATGGGGGGCATGGGCGCCGGGGGCATGGGCATGGGCGGCGGGGGGATGGGCGGGGGTGGCATGGGCTTCGTGATCAATGGCCAGCCCTTCGATCCCGATCGCATCGACACCCGGGTGTCGCTGGGAAGCACGGAAGACTGGCTGATCGTCAATGACGACGTGATGGATCACCCCTTCCACTTGCACGTCAATCCCTTCCAGGTGATCAGCCGCGCCGGCCGCCCCGAAGCCCAGCGCCGCTGGAAGGACACCGTGCTGGTGAAGGCGGGCGAGGAGGTGCGGATCCGCGTCACGTTCAAAGATTTCACTGGCCGCACCGTCTATCACTGCCATAACCTCGATCACGAGGATCTGGGGCTGATGGGGGTGCTGCAGATCGACTAGTGGATGGTCTGACTCAGCTCAAGATGATCACGCCCATAGCCGCCAAAGGCACAGGACACGAACTGAGCCGTTCATGCGCCACGTCCTGACCCTCTCGCTGGCCTGCTGTTGGCTGACAACTCCGGTGCTGGCGGTTGAATTGGAGGCGTGTCGGAACCTGCTGGATCAACGCAATGCCCTGGCCGAGCAGGCCATGAATGCCGAAATCGCCCTGGTTCGAACCATCCGCGAACGAATCTGCCCGGTCCTCAGCCAGCAGGCCGATGGGGCCAATGCCAACGACCGCAACGAGCCGACCATCGACTACCAGGCCCTGATCGACTGCCGCCACAAGGCGGAAGAACAGCTGCTGCGCAGCCAGCGGGTTCTCTACGTCAACCGCCAGCAGTTCAGGTTCTACACGGCGGCTGGAGCCAAGCTGGCCCGGCAAGCCGATGGGCTGGATCAGGAGTTGCGGGATTGGGAGTGTCCCTATCTGCGTTGATCAACGGCCTGCGGGCACCAGGTGCTGCCCAGACCCTTGACCCTGAAGTGACTACAGGCTGTTTGCTGGGGTCTGCATGACAGGACCATGGCTGAACATTGCTGCAGCAGCGGAACCAGCGGGCAGACGACCGGAGCCACCACGGAGCCGCAGCCTGAGGCGGCAAGCGCCAGAGAAGTGCTGTTTCGGATCAGCGCGATGGATTGCGCCACGGAGGAAGGCGAGATCCGCCATGCCCTATCTGGTGTTGACGGCATCCGCGGCCTGAGGTTCAAGCTCGCCGAGCGCGTTCTGGCGATCGATGCCGAAGCGGCCGCGCTGAACTCCGCCCTTGCTGCGATCCGCCGGCTGGGGTTCAACCCGGAGCCGATCAGCGCCGATCACCGGCCGTCCGCCGCCCAGACCCGCGCTGAACGGCGCCGTGAACGGCTCCGCCTGGCGGGCTCCCTGGCGCTTGCGATCACGGCGGAGCTGCTGCATCTGGTCATTCCCGCCTACCCGGGCCATGAGCTGGTGGAGATCGCCCTCGCCATCGCCGCGATCGCCCTGGCGGGCTTCTCCGTGTTTCGCAAGGGCCTCGCGGCCCTGCGCCAGGGCCGGCTCAACATCAATGCGCTGATGAGCGTGGCGGTCACGGGCGCCTTCCTGATCGGCCGCTTCC
>JBEEKG010000054.1:0-27891 GCA_041168785.1 Cyanobacteriota bacterium | reverse complement strand
GGCACAGGGAGCTGGCATGTGGGCACGGCCGCCGATCGGCGCATGCGCGAAGCCGCCAGCCGCCGGGGCATCAGCCTCACCAGCCGCGCCCGCCAGCTGGAGCCAGACGACCTGCTCCACTTCGACCACATCCTCACCATGGATGCCAGCAACCTGGCCCAGGTGGAGAGCCTGGCTCGAGAGAACCGGGTTGCACCGGCGAACCGGGCCCGGATCGAGCCCCTGGTGCGCTACTGCAGCCGGTTTGAGGCGATGGAGGTCCCAGACCCCTACTACGGCGGAGCCGCGGGCTTTGAGCACGTGCTCGACCTGCTGGAAGACGCCTGCACCGGCCTGCTCGTCGCCCTGGACAGCGAATCCACGCGGAAGCACCCCCGCGCCTAGGGAGCGGGGGTGGGCCAAACCTCTTCCGGCACCCGCTCGCGAAAGAGATCCACCAGGGCCTGGATCACCGCCTCGATCGCCATGCCGTCGGTCACCAGCTCCATGGCGTCCTCGGCCTGACAGAGCGGCGCCACCGCGCGGGTGGAATCGAGGTGGTCGCGCTCGGCGATCTGGGCCTCAAGCTCCGCCAAGGGCGGCACGCCAAAGCCCCGCTGCACCAAATCCTGGGCGCGGCGGCGGGCCCGCTCTGCCACGGTGGCCGTGAGAAACACCTTGAGCTCGGCGTCGGGGAACACCGCTGTGCCGATGTCCCGGCCTTCGGCCACCAGCCCGCCCTTGTGGCCCATGGCCTGCTGCTGACTTGTCAGCGCGTCCCGCACACAGCCATGGGCAGCCACCACGGACACCTGGGCCGTCACCTCCGGGCTACGGATGGCTGCGGTGACGTCGTGGCCATTGATGCGCACCTGCTGCTCACCGCCAGGCCCCGAGCACAGCTGCAGGTCCAGGTTGAGCAGCAGTGGCGCCACCGCTTGCGGATCGGCCGGGTCGGCGCCCTCGCGCTGCACCCACCACGTGAGCGCCCGATACATCGCCCCGGTATCGAGGTAGATCAGGCCCAGCCGGCTGGCAAAGGCCCGGGTGACGGTGCTTTTCCCCGCCCCGGCGGGACCATCAATGGCAACGATCGGCAGACGGGTCATCAGAAACAGATGGTCGATCAGGCGGCTGGGGCCGCAATGCACCGCAGCAGCCAGCAGGGCCAGACCCCGCACCTGCTGCAACGGCTCCAGGCTATGGGGAGACACCAGCTCCACATAATCCACCACCAACCCCGCCGCCTCCAGCTGGGTTGTGAGGCCGCCGGTCAAGGCCCCGGCCTGACGCTCCCCGGCCAGCAGCCGGGCCGCCGCCGTCGCCAATCCCGCCGGAAGGGCGGCGGCCTGCTGGCGCTGGGGCAACGAGAGGCGGCAATTGCGGGAGCTGCAGGCCAGGCCATCCCCCTCCCGCACGGTGGCGCAGCCCTCGATCCGCACGGACAAGCCCAGATCCGCCACCACCCGCCGCAGAATCACCAGCTGCTGCCAGTCCTTTTCCCCCAACCACAAGCGATGGGGCTGGACGAGGGCCAACAGCCGGGTGACCACGGTGGCCACGCCCTCAAAGTGCTGGGGGCGGCTGCGGCCGCACAGGCCCTGACGCAGGGCCTGCGGCGGCACAACCCGGGTCAGGCCGTCCTCACCCTGGGGGTAGATCTCAGCCACGGAAGGCGCAAACAGGGCCGCGGCACCCGCGGCCGCCGCCAGGGCTCCATCGGCGGCTAGGTCCCGGGGATAGGCCTCTAGATCTTCGCCGAGGGCGAACTGCAACGGATTGACGAACACGCTCACCAGCACCACGGGCCCCTCGCCACCGCCGGACGCCGCGGCCCGCCGGATCAACTGCTGATGGCCCGCATGCAGGGCCCCCATGGTGGGGACGAAATGCACCGGACCAGTCTGCCGACGGCGCCAGGCGGCCAGGTCGTGGCGGGTATGGAGCAGAAGCACGAGGGGGACCGGCGGGACGGCAACAAAAAACCCATCCGCCAGATTGGCGGATGGGCTGCTGAACGGTCCGCAGAGCAGCTCAGATCACTTGAGCACGTCGAGGCGAACCTGGGCGACACCACTGGCCGTCAGGCCCAGGGTGTGGGCGGCTCCATGCGCCAGATCGATCACCCGGTTGCCATGGAAGGGGCCCCGATCATTGATCCGAACAACGGCGGAGCGGCCGTTCCAGAGGTTGGTCACCATGACCTTGGTGCCGAAAGGCAGGGTGCGGTGGGCCGCAGTGTGGGTGCCAGGACGGAGAACCTCGCCACTGGCGGTGCGATTTCCGTAGAAACCAGGGCCGTACCAACTGGCCTGACCCCTGGCGGTGTGAACCACCCGCGGGGCTGGCTTGGGCAGGGGAGCAATGGGCGTGGGAGGGGCCTGCTTGATCAGGCTGTCCTCGGCATTGGGTAGGGCATCCGCTTCGCGGATGGCGACCTTGGTGCTGGGTTCTTGGACTTCCGCTACTGGTGCAGCGAGGGCGACAGCCTCGTGACCGGTGGCAGCTCTGCTGGAATCGGCCATGGCGGGAACCAGGGCGCTACCAGAGAGAAGAAGGGCAAGGGCCCCCAGGGAGAAGGTGCTGCGCATAACAAACGAAACCCGCGGCAGAGGCAGCAATCACCAGCCAGTGGACAAAGCCAAAGGCCAATCAGTGATTCGTCAGCGTTGGATCCGGTCTCGATCTGAATGAAGATGAGATCCGAATTCGCGTTCGGAGTTCCTATCGGGAATTGACGACGAAGCGAAGTTAACTGCTGCGCACGGTGGTTTTGGTCAAAAACGTCACTCCGAAGATTGATCAGCTTTTGTCATCAAATCCAACAGCGCAGGCCCTAACAGGGCTCAGCCGGGGTCGACAAGCCCAACACCAATCAGCGACCCAAATACCTCCCATCAGTGCAGCTGATTGCAGCATGTGCCAATCGGCAGATCGCCCACGGCCCGGCAGCAGGTCGGCCAGCGATAGGTCGGCTGGCGGTGGGGCAGCTGGCGTTGGAGGATCGGAGCACTGCTCCTGATGGACTGCAACGGGATGGACTACCGCACAGCGGGCGTGGACGTGGTCGCCGGCCGCGCCTTTGTGGATCGGATCCGATCCAGCGTGGAGGCCACCCATCGCCCCGAAGTGATGGGTGGCCTGGGGGGCTTCGGCGGCTTCTGCCGCCTGCCTGCCGGGTTGCGGGAACCCCTTCTGGTGGCCGGCACCGACGGGGTGGGCACCAAGCTCGAACTGGCCCAGGCCCATGGCCAGCACCACGGCGTGGGCATTGATCTGGTGGCGATGTGCGTCAACGACGTCATCACCAGCGGAGCGGAACCGCTCTTCTTCCTCGACTACATCGCCACGGGCAAGCTCAGCCCGGAGGCCATGGCCGAGGTGGTGGAGGGCATTGCCGACGGCTGCCGCCAGAGCGGCTGCGCCCTACTGGGGGGCGAGACCGCTGAAATGCCGGGGTTTTATGGCCCGGGCCGCTACGACCTGGCGGGGTTCTGCGTGGCCGTGGTGGAGGCCAGCGCGGTGATCGATGGCCGCACCGTGGTTGCCGGCGACCGCATCGTGGCCGTGGCCAGCAGCGGCGTACACAGCAACGGATTCAGCCTGGTGCGCCGGATTCTCGACACCCAGGCGGTCGACGACCTCACCCGCTTGCCGGGGAGTGACCAACCCCTGCTGGAGGCCCTGCTGACCCCCACCCGCCTCTACGGCAGCCTGGTGAAAGCCCTCCTGGCCGCCGGCCTGCCGATCCATGGCATGGCCCACATCACCGGCGGCGGTCTGCCGGAAAACCTGCCCCGCTGCCTCCCGGCCGGGGTGCATGCCGTGATCGACCCCGCCAGCTGGCAGCGCCCCGTCCTGTTCGACTGGTTGCAACAGGCCGGTGAGGTGCCCGAGGCCGATCTCTGGAACACCTTCAACCTGGGGGTGGGCTACTGCCTGGTGCTGCCAGACGCCGCCGTCGCCGACGCGTTGGCGATCTGCCACGCCGCGGGGCATCCAGCCTGGGAGCTGGGCCACGTGGCCAGCGGCAGTGCCGGCGACCAACCGCTGGCTGGCCTCCCCTATCGCCCCTGAGCCCGACTGGAACGGCGGCTGGCGAATTGCATCACCTTGGTCTGTGGGCATGAAGCCTGCCCCCCCGCTGATTAGGGTGCTGGACTCGGAGCTGTATTTCGCCGGCCTACTCGCCGGCCCCAGAGCGCTCCCCCTGGAAACAGAGGGGTGCTCTGGTTGACCCAGTGGTGCTCGAGAAGAACGAAGACAAATCAGGCCGATCGTGATGACGCAATCCCTAGGTTCAGACCAACGCGGTTCCCAGGATCGGGCCTCGGGTCAGCGCATCACCCGCCGTCGAAGCTCCGCCGGTCCCATTCCCCCCAGTCGCCCCCAGCGCCCCCGCGAGGCGGTGGCGCCTCCCCAGCGCGGAGGCTTACGGCCCACCTTCCTCACCCTGCGGGATCACGGCAAGGTCTACGTCGCTGATCTGCCCCGCCTGTCCGATGGCCAGCTGGCCCATGTGGCCAAGGAAGCCCGCGAGGTGCTGGAAAGCCTGGGACGCCGACTGGAGGAACTCGAGGCCCAGCCCTTCCTCTCCGAAGCGGAGCAGGACACCCGCATCCGGGCCTCGACCAAACGGGATGTCACGGAGCGCTTCCTTCGCTCGATTGACGACGAATTACAGCTCCGCCGCAACAACCCTGCCCTGCGGGCCGCCGCCGGAGAATCCCTGGCCCGGGTGTTTCTGGAACTGGCCCGGCACCGGCTGCCCGGCTCCACCTTTGATTCCCTGCTGCAGGAAGCTCTGGCCGCTTGCGGCCCCGAAGCCGCCGCCGCCGAGGCAGAAACCCACCCGGATGCAGGCGCCACGGCCGTGGTGCCCCTGGTGCGCCCCCAGGCCCTCCCGGTGGTCCTCACCCTGGATCCCACACCCCAGGCCGGCTAATCACTCTGGAACGGATTGGCGGGCATTCGGGCTTCCAGCGCCCGGGCCAGGCCATCCAGGCGGGCGCGATCCTCAAGGTTGAGGCTCCAACGCAGGGCAGCCGCAGCCTGCTCCACCTGCTCGGGTCGACGCAGCCCAGGAATGGGCATCGCCCCATGGGCCCGGCACCAGTTGAGCGCCACGGCCGCCAGACCGCCTGGCTGGTCCTTGGCGATTCGGGCCATCTCCGCCTGCAGGTCCACCAGGGCAGGAGCCAGCCGCCGAAACAGGGCTCCGCGCGGGCCCGCTGGCCAGCTCTGAGGATCGAGAGGCCGGGCCAGCATGCCAAGGGCCAGTGGGCTGTAGGCGATCAGGTGGATCTCGAGCTCCCGGCACACGTCCGCCACACCACCGGGGCCGATCGGCTCTGAAGCCAGGAGCGACAGCTGCACCTGCAGGCTGCTGAGCCGCACGCCCCGATTGGCCAGTCGGCGATGCACCGCCCGCAACCGCCGCGGCCCCATGTTGGAGACACCCAGGGCACCCACCTCACCCCGCTGCACCAGATCGGCCAGGCCATCGAGCAGCGGCCCCTCCTGCCAGGGCGCATAGCGGGCCGTGCTCCAGTGCAACTGCACCAGATCGACCCTGCCGCCGAGGCGGTGCTTCGAGGCCTCGAAGGCCCTCTGGTAGCCCTGGCGCCCCAGCCGCCAGGGGAAGGGCGCCAACTTGGTGGCCACGCACAACGACTCCCGACGGGCTGGGGGGAGGGCTGCCACGAAACGGCCGAGCAAGGCCTCACTGCGGCCATTGAAGCGGCCCGTGCCGTAGGAGTCGGCGGTGTCGAAGGTCCATAGTCCAGCCGCCACCGCCGCCGCGAAGGTGGCTTCCAGCATCGGATCCTGGCTGGGGTCATAACCCCACAAGAACTGATTGCCCCAAGCCCAGGTGCCCACGCCGATCCCAGGCGGACGGGCCGGTGGATGCGCCATCGTGGGATGCCGTGCCAGCGGTGCTGCGTCCCACAATGCCCGACGTCCCCACCCCTGGCAGCTCCGCACCCGTGGCCAGGCCTCTGCCCGCATCCGGTAGCGCAACTCCCCAGCAGGAGCCGGTGCTCTGCCAGCACTGCGGCCGCACGGCGAGCAATGGCATCAGCTGCCAGGGCAGCTGCGTGGCCGACTCCGGCTACTGAGGCACCCCATGGGCCGAACCCGTGCCTGGAGCTGGACCATCAGTCCCGGCCTCCTCAGCCTGACCCTGGTACTCCAGAGCTGGGCACCCTCAAGCCACGCCGAGGGGTTTGGCCGTTGGGAGAGCAAGTTGGAAGCGTGTGTTCTGTTGCAGGGTCTGGTGGACTGGCCCCTGCAGGCCCAACGCCAGAGCTGTGGGCGGCTGCGACTGGAGCAAAACCTGGAAGGGCTGCTCACCGTGCGACTGATCACCCCCTCCGGCAGCCAGCGGTTCGGCAGCCAGAACCTGGTATTCGGCGGCACACTCGCCCCGGGCCAAAGGCCGATGCGCTGCGGCAGCGATGGCCAGTGCAAACCCCGCTGGCCGATGCGCTTGGAGGTGTCCACCGTGGCCACCAACCTGGCGCTGGAAGAGAGCCTGGCTCCAACGATTCCCCTGGCCCGGCTGGCCAAGGGCAGCTGTCTGCTGGAGCGACAGGCCTTGCAGTGCCAAGCCCGCGATCAGGATGGTCAGGTTTGGGAAGCGAAAGCCCGGTTCTGAGTCCAGCCACCCCCGCAGCCTGAGTCAGCGGCGCTCGCCCTGCACCTCACCCTGGGTCTGGGAACTGTTCTGATGGCCATCGAGGTGCTTCTCACAGGCCGATGCAGGTGCAGAGAGCACTCCAAACCCAGCAGCCGTCAGGGGAAGGGCAACCAGAAGCAAGCACCAGCGCGCAACGGAGGAGGAGCGCTTCATCTGGAATAGGAGAGACACGAGCAAACCCTATGCAGAAATACCGCGTCCGGCCGAAACGGTGTTGGATCGTTGAGAGAGCTACGCCCTCCAGCAGGGGAGCCCAAGCCGCCCCTGCGGCCATTCGCGAGGCCTGCTTCCCACCTGCTGGACAAAGGCGGCACCCAGATTCGAACTGGAAAGATATACAGTATCTTCACCATTAGGCGCCATATATGGGGTCACTAATGCCAAGTGATACCAAATAAAGGGGTAAGCATCTCAACTCACCTTCCACTGGAGGTAACATCAGCGTTCTGAACGCCTCCCCAAACTGGGTCGAAAAGAAGGTGAAATCAGGGTCTCCACCGCTCCCAGAGAACTGGTCGGTGCTCAGCGTTTCAGATCTGGGCATCAAGGGGTCTTACCCCAACAACCAGAAGATTCGTAAAGTCGCCCGAACGCAAAACCTCTCAGCGTCCTGGTTACCGTCGCTGGAGGGAGACCATCGCCCTGACAAGGGGCGTGTAGGAGAGACGGGCAAACGCGACCCCCACCGTGGTGGGATGGGGACTCCTGACCCCTACGAGGCGGCAAGAAGAGCGGTGGTCTGAGTTCAGGAACTCCAACGCTCAGCACGGGTCTTCAAGGAGCAGCAGGAGGCGGAGCACCAACACGCCCTGGAGATCTACTGAGAACGGTGGTATGCCCGTGAGAGCAGCAAGCGCAAGACCCAGAGGAACTTCGCCCGATGGAGCAGGGACACCCGTCTCAAATGGGACGGCGGGTCGTATGGGGTGAAGCACCAACCCTGGGCGCAGAAGGGCGTCGAAAAGATCACTGCCGCCGACTTCGAGGTCTACTGGGCAGTGCTGGATGCCCGAAGAACCGACACGAGCGATATAGGCGGCACGAAGGGACAGCATAAGCCTCTGATTCGGGATCTGCTCAAGGAAGCACGATCAGACTTCCCGCACCTATCGATTCCCGACTTCCCTTCCATTTCCAGGCAGATCAAGCGAGTTCAACACCTGAAGCGCGATGACTGGGATCGCCTGATGGGCAAGATCGTGGAACTCTCTGACGGAGCAGCAAGGTCTGACCTAAGCGTTCAGGAATACAAGGCGCTGGAGTCCTCATAAGGGGGGAGGGGGCAGGATTGCGTAACTGCGTCAGCAACCCTTGCAGGGGACGGGAAGTCCCCATTACTTGATTTGACTTTTTATCAAACCCATTTTGCCGGCAAAATCTAAAAAGTCTGACCCGACCAGGAGAGATCCGTCCGTCGTAAGATGATTTTCATCTCTGAAAATTCTCGCACCCTTCAGATAGTTTTCGCAGTAATTAGATTGCTGAGGACAGAGAAGGTCAAAGGGTCGGTAAATATGAATATTTTTACTGGTTGCCGCAAGAGCGTCAATTCCTCTATTGATTTTTCCGAAACGGGACTCAAGAGAGGATCGCTTCTGTCTGAACAATAGTCCGATACACTCTCTGGGAAGTGCGCTTCTGAACCACTCTTTTACGCAAATTCCTGCTGGAACTTGCTTATCGTCCGAATTGCCTCTAAAAACGGGAATCGGCGCGAAAATAACAACTCTTACCCCTCTTGCTTCTGATTTCTTAGCAATTGTCCCAATTTCATTCAGCCAGACAGAAAGTGCGCGGTCCTCGTCAATCGGGCTCCAGTTTTTGTCGGCAAGCATGAGAATCGTATTTGTGCTCGCCGAGTCGAGCTTGCTGGAGATGAAATAATATTCCATGCGCGAGGAGAGTGCCAGTATGTCCCCACTCTGAAGCAAGTCAAACTGATGCTCAAAGAACTTTCGAGCGCCTGAATATCCCTGCTCCCACGACTCCTTCGATACCCTTTTGTTATCTGTGTATCTCACCGGCGGGAAGGGCTGCCCGTTTGTAACAAAACCCGAAATCCCAACCCCAGTTTGCTTATTTAACACCCCAAGGAGCGGGAAGTAATGAGAGGCGTGACTGTCTCCCATCAACAGTATTTTCTGAGTGGAGGGAGTTCTTGGCTTGATGGAGCAATTGGCGATGGTAGTATTTTTGTATATTGAGCAGTTTTTAGCAGAAAGCGTTGTCCCGCGCGCTGCTTCGGAAAACTTAACAAGATCTTCTATTTGTTTTTTGCCTCCCAAGTAAATGCTGCCATCAAGTTGCCGCCCCAGTCCAAATATTACCCCGCCTGCGGCAAAAGAGGTTCCCAAACCCCAGACTATTGTCTTCCAGCGAATTGGCGACCAGCTTGTTCGCCTGAAGTAAGTTTCCACCCACCGATAAGAGCCAATCGCCATGACAAGCATCAACCCTGCCTGAATTGGAGCTGACCACCAATGGATTCCGATCGTCCAGCGACTAATACACAGCACACTCCAGTGCCAAAGATAAAGAGAATACGAGATCAAACCCACATAAACGACTTTCTCAAGAGTAAAAAAGTCATACGCTGCAGTTCCTTTTTTGAGGCAAGCGATCAAAACTGCTGACAGCACCACCGCACTAATGGTTGCGGGAACTGCTGCCGATTCTGGAAGGAACATCACCCCAACCATCGCTGCCACAATGAGGAGCGGGGGAACTTGCTCTAGTGCTTGCTCAATCCTTGCCCGCTTCTGAAACCCGATAAAAAGCAGACATCCTGCTGCCATCTCCCAAAAGCGGGTGGGCATCAGAAAGTAAGCGGCAGGTTGATTTGCCGGATACAGGTAAATGAATCCGATGAGTGAAGCAATCGCCAGTGCTCCAACCCAGAAAAACAAATTCCTTGACCCTTTTGCCGACTGCCGCCCAAATCCCGAAAACCAGATCAGGAATGGGAACAGCAGGTAGAACTGCTCTTCGACTCCGAGTGACCAGGTGTGAGTAAATGGATTCAATTCAGTAGACTGGGAAAAGTAGTCAGTTGATTTCTTAAGAAGGTATATGTTTGACCATCCAAAAAGTGAGTTTCCCCCAGTCCTCAAAGCGAGATCTGGATCTGGATTAAAAAATGAGATGAGCACACTGGTGATCAGGACGAAGACCACCAGTGCAGGCACCAGGCGCTTGATCCTCCGCTCATAAAACCCCGTCAAGAAATCCAGGAAGTTTTTGGACTCCCTTCCTGCCAGTGACGAAGTGATCACATATCCAGAAATTACAAAGAAAATATCAACGCCCAAATATCCGCTTGGCAGGAGATTCTTGTTGAAGTGGTTGATAATGACGGAAACGACCGCAAATGCCCTCAGACCGTCAATTTCTGGTCGGTATTTGCTCGCTCGTGAGTTGGAAGTGCTAGACGCTACAGGACTTGCGATTTCCGCCATACCCTTCCGCAGTGGTGCCTGACTATATTTCTTAGCGCCTTCCCGCAGGATCCATTCACTGCGGTGCTTCCCCTCTGGCGCTGCTTCAGAACCGCTCATAGCGGCGCAACCATTGCGCGGCTATGACCGCCGATCGCCCAGGATCCAGATTCGTGCCTGGATCTTCCTGAACCGATCAGTGCTGGTTGGGGTGCTCAGGAGGTGCCTTCAGGGCACGGCGGTGACCACTTCGTAGGCGTTCGGGAACTCACTGCCGCCAAGAAGGGCACTGTGGGGTCTTGAAGGCGCTCTGAGGGCGGTTGGAGGAGGGTTGCGGGGTCTCCAGGGAATTCAGGCGTCAGGCGGAAGGCGAGGGCGCATCGGAACCAACCTGCTGCGAACTTTTAGAAGGTGAATCCTGGGAACCGCTGAGGGGATCCCAGGCATACCCCTCTTCACCTTCCACTCACCTTCCGCTTAGGCAGGGTCAAAATCCTGGACGAGCGGGAGGCAAAACCACCACAGGCAGTGTCCCAGGGGGGGCATATAACCCTTAGTCGCACCAAATGTGCATCGCCCAAGGCTCGTCAAAAAAGAGGCGGCACCCAGATTCGAACTGGGGGTAAAGGATTTGCAATCCTCTGCCTTACCACTTGGCCATGCCGCCGCCAGGGAGCAAACTCCCTGCAGCGGATCGTATCAGCCATGGCATGTCCTCCCGGCCGCTGAACCGTCTGCTCGTTCTGAGCAATGGCCACGGGGAAGATCTGATCGCCCAGCGCATCCTGCGCGCCCTGCAGACCCGGCAACCGCAGCTGGTGATCCGGGTGCTGCCCCTGGTCGGTCTGGGCGAGGCCTTCGCCAACGACGAGGCGGAGGGCCACCTCAAGCGGCTCGGCCCCCAGCTGCAGCTGCCCAGCGGCGGCTTCAGCAACCAGAGCCTGCGGGGCCTGGTCCGCGACCTGGCCGCCGGTCTGCCGCTGCTGAGCTGGCACCAGATGCGACTGGTGCGCCACTGGGCCCAACAGGGCGCTCCCGTGCTGGCCGTGGGCGACCTACTGCCCCTGCTGATGGCCTGGGGCGGCGGCGGCCGTTTCGGTTTCATCGGCACGCCCAAGAGCGATTACACCTGGGCCTCAGTGGCGCCCGCCGGCTGGGGGCATACGCCGCTGGCCGATGGTTACCACCGCTGCAAGGGCAGCGAATGGGACCCCTGGGAATGGGCCGTGATGGGCAGCCAGCGCTGCCGGCTCGTGGCCGTGCGTGACCGACTCACCGCCCGGGGACTGCATCGCCACGGGGTGGCGGCCCTGGCGCCGGGAAACCCAATGATGGATGGATTCCCCCAGACCCCTCTGCCGGCCTGGTTGGACAGCCAACGGCGCCTGATTCTGCTGGCCGGCAGCCGCCTGCCGGAGGCCCTGGGCAATGCCAGGCGGCTGCTGGGCTGCCTCAGCTTGGGCCAGCCACCGGAAGACACCACCGTGCTGGTGGCGTCCGGCTCCACCCCCAGCCTCGACGCCTGGGCCACCCTGCTGGGCGGGGCCGGCTTCGAAGCGATGGCCACGGATCCCGCCGCCGCCGCCATCGGCGCGAGCAGCCGCTGGCGCCTGGGCCGCTGGACCGTGCTGCTCGGCAGCCACACCTTCAGCCGCTGGGCAGGCTGGGCCGAGTTGGGCCTCGCCACCGCCGGCACCGCCACCGAACAGCTCGCCGGGCTGGGGGTGCCCTCCCTGTCCTTGCCGGGGCCGGGGCCCCAGTTCAAGGCCGGCTTTGCCCGCCGCCAAAGCCGGCTGCTGGGAGGCTCCGTGCTGCCTTGCCGCCAGCCGGAAGAGCTGGCCCGGCGGCTGCAGCAGCTGCTCCACGACCCCACCACCTGCCACCAGCTCGGCGCGATCGGCCGCCAGCGCATGGGGGCCGCCGGGGGCAGCGCCCAGATCGCCGCTCTGGTGGAGCAACGTCTGCTGGGATGATGGGCTGATCCCCTGCCCCAACGCCGCCCATGGCCGGCATTCCCGATCGGGCCTACAACGCCGCCTGCGGCAAGTTGGCCAGCCAATTGGGCATCAGCCTGGCTGCTGCCCGGCGCAAGGTCGACATCAAGGCCGCCCAGGCGGGCCTCAAGGACACCGCCTCCCGGGTGGAACTGGCCGCCCAGATGCTGACCGAAGCCGAGGGCAACAGCACCAGCAACCACGCCCTGCTCACCTCGCTGTTGGAAGCGGTGGGCAACGACGACAACTTCATGGTGGAGGACTGAACCGCCCAGGCCAAGGGGCTTCAACGGTTGCCACCGGTGGAGTGCTCGAACAGCAGGTGAAAGCGCTGGCGGTCCAGGTCGGCGAACACCGGCAGGCAGCTGAAGCAACGCTGGGCCAACTCCCAGCGCTCCTCCCGGCGGAGCATGGTTTCCAAGCGATCCCGGGCCGGCAGCAGATAGCGCACATCCCCGGCCGCGTAGGTCAGCTGGGCCTCCGAAAGGTCTTCGACCCTGCCCCAGTCGGAGCTCTGGGCCTGCTTGTCGAGCTCCACCCCCACCAGCTCCTGCACCACGTCCTTGAGACCGTGGCGCGGGCTGTAGGTGCGGCCGAGGCGGCTGCCGATCTTGGTGCAGAAAATCGGATCCACGGCAATGCCGAGGTTTTCGGCCAGGGCGGCCACATCGAACCGGGCGAAGTGGAACACCTTTTCAATGCCACCGTTTTCCATCAGCGCCTTCAACCGGGGCGCCTCGCTCTGGCCGCGGGAAAGGCGGATACAGCAGACGTTGTCGTGGTCGTCGCAAAGCTGAACCAGGCAGAGCCGATCGCGGCCGTGAATCAGCCCCATCGCCTCGGTGTCCACCGCCAGGGCCCGGGCTCCGGCATAGAGAGCGGCCCACTCCGCATCGAGATCGCCGTCAAACACGGCGAACCGGGCTGGAGCTGGCAGGTTGCTGGGAGCGGACGGGGCGGCCATGCCGAGGAGGCGGAAGATCGCCCCCATGCTGACAAGCCACGTCGCAGCCAGCCGACGGCACAATGGGGGGCATGGTCAACGTCGGCTCCACCCTGCTGCTCACCCTGCTGCTGGCCATCGGCCTGGTCTTTTTTCTGCGGGCTGCCAGCAAGGACCGCACCACCGTGGTGGACGTGCGCTCCTCCCGCCCCCCCCTGGAGGTGCTGAGTCAGCTCAGTGACTGGCTCCAGCAGCGCGGCTGGAAGACCGAGTCGAGTGATCCAGACCGGCGACACCTCTGCTTTCGCGCTGACGTGGCAGCCAGCCCGTGGCTCGCGGTGTTGCTCTCGGTGCTGGGAGCCATCGGGGCCGCCTGCCTGGGTCTGGTACTCCGCCAGCTGCTCCCCCAACTCGGCTGGTGGCCCCTGCTGCTGGCCCTGCTGGGCCCGGCCGCGGGCCTGATCTACCGCAACCGGGCCATGCGCGCCGAGACCCTGGAACTGCGCCTGATCAGCCACGACAGCGCCACGGGCAGCGCCTTGCGCCTCCGTGCCCACCGGGACGAACTGATTGCGCTGGAACTAGAACTGGGACCCCAGCTCGGCTTGTTCAGCGACGGCAAACTGCTCAGTTCCCCCATCTAGCTCATCGTCCAGGCCCGCCATGCCGCAACACGCCAGGCCGCATCACCCAGGGATGGTGGCCGTGCTGATCGCGGTGATCACCCTCGGCGGCACCGCCGCAGCCCAGGCCCCCCTGGTGGCCAACCTCGATCCCCTGACCGGGCCCCGCAGCCGTCTGGCCAAAGACTGGATGGGCCTGGCGCCCCTGCCCAACACCACCCCAATCCTGGTGCTCGCCGGGCATGCCGATTCCCAGGGGATTGGCGGAGCCGGCACGGCGGGGGCTGCGGTGGACCTGGCCGGAGCCGCCCCGATGCAGCCCGGCCTCCGCGACGAGCTCCACTGGAATCTGCTCACAGCCCAGGCGGTGGTGGCCCTCGGCCAGCGGAGGGGGCTGGCGATCCGCTTCTACGACCCCCCGCTGCGCACCATCGCCGACGGCGACGACCCGCGCACCAACTGGAGTGTGGGCAAGGCCCATGCCGAGGCCGGTGGCTACGCCCTGGAGATCCACTACGACGCCTACGGCCCTGACGGGGTGGGCTCGGGGCTGATCCCCCCGCTGCATCGCCCACCCAGCCGCCTGGATGAAAGTTTGGCGCTCGCCTTCGGGCCCTACCCCCTGCTGTACCGCGAGGGTCTGGGGGCCCCCAAGCGGGGGATTGCCATCCTGGAAATCGGCAAACTGGAGGGGGCCCTGGAAGCGGCCCTTCGTGATCCGATCCGGCAGCAGGCCACCCTGGAGGCCATCGCTATCCGGGTGGTGAACGCCCTGGAACAGGGCCTCGGCCGCAGCCCAGGCTCCCCTATGGCCGCCACCAATCCGGCGGCGGTCACCCCACCGCCTGATGAGGAGCGCATCGGGCCGCCAGAGAGGCGTCGGTCAACCAGGCCTGGGGCTTGGTGAACAGATCCGTGAGCAGGGCCTCGCGGCTGCCCGCCTCCGGCTGGTATCCGTACTCCCAGCGCACCAACGGGGGCAACGACATCAGGATCGACTCGGTGCGGCCATTGGTCTGCAGGCCGAAGATCGTGCCCCGGTCGAACACCAGGTTGAACTCCACGTAGCGGCCACGGCGATAGAGCTGGAATTGGCGCTCCCTCTCGCCGTAGGGAGTGGGCTGGCGCTTCTCGGCAATCGGCACATAGCTGGGCAGGAAGGCGTTGCCACAGGCACTGGCCAAGGCGAACAGCTGCTCCCAGCTCTGCTGCACCGGGCCGATGCGGTTGCTCTCCGCGGAGGCCGGGCCCTTGGGGTCCTGCCCCTTGTAGAGCACGCCGCGGGGATCCTGGTAGTCGTAGAAGATGCCGCCCACGCCGCGGGTTTCCTGGCGGTGCTTGAGGAAGAAATACTCGTCGCACCAGGGCTTGAACACCTCGTAGTAGGCGGGGTTCACGCTGTCGCAGGCGCCCTTGAGGGTGCGGTGGAAGTGCTGGGCGTCCTCCAGAAAGGGGTAGTAGGGGGTGAGGTCAGCGCCGCCGCCGAACCACCACACCGGGCCCGCTTCGAAGTAGCGGTAGTTGAGGTGAACGGTGGGGATGTAGGGATTGCGGGGGTGCAGCACCATCGAGGTGCCGGTGGCAAACCAGCGGTGGCCCTTGGCTTCCGGGCGCTGGCTGAGGATCGAGGGGGGCAGTTCTGAACCCTCCACCTCGGAGAAGTTCACGCCTCCCTGCTCAAACACGCGGCCGCCAGTCATCACCCGGGAGCGGCCGCCGCCGCCCTCAGGACGCACCCAGCTCTCCTCGGCGAAGTGGGCCTCACCATCGAGCTGCTCCAGCCCAGCGCAGATGGAGTCCTGCAGGCCCATCAGCAGGGCCTTGGCCCGGGCGCGTGAGTCGGCGGGCGGCGCCTCCAGGGCTCCGTCATTGCCGACCGGACTCGAGGCCCCTCCACCCCGCTTGTTTTTGCCACGCGCCAGCAGGGCCTTAAGCATCGACGGTGCGCCGGGAAGACGCCGGAAAGGTCTCACCTTTTCAGGCCAGCCTCCCCTCAGACAAGTGTTCGAGAGGGTCTGTCACGGCCAGGCCGCCCCCCTCTTGGCGGGGCAGGCCACCTAGGATCGCAGGCCCTGTTTGGATTTCCGATGGCCTCAGTGGAGCAGGCCCAAGCCGCCCTCAACGCCGTCCAGGATGCTGGCAGCGGGCGCAGCCTGATCGAGCTGGGCTGGATCCAGGCCCCCCGACTGGTGGGCGATCGGGCCGTCTTTCGCTTGGCCTTGCCAGGTTTTGCCCAGGCTCAGCGCGATCGCATCGCCGCCGAAGCCCGTGCGGCCTTGCTCGCCCTCGATGGGGTGGCCGACGTGCAGATCGAAGTGGCCCAGCCCGCTGGAGGGGCTCCCATCGGAGCGGCCGGCCACGGAGCCCCGGGCGCGGCACCCGGCCAGCTGCCGGATCGTCAGGCCATCCCCGGCGTCCGTCAGGTGATCGCGGTCAGCAGCGGCAAAGGGGGCGTGGGTAAAAGCACAGTGGCGGTGAATCTGGCCTGTGCCCTGGCGGCCTCCGGCCTCAAGGTGGGCCTGCTGGATGCCGATATCTATGGACCTAACGCCCCCACCATGCTGGGCGTGGCCGACCGCACACCGGAGGTGCGCGGCGAAGGCGCCCAGCAGGTGCTCACGCCCATCGAGACCTGCGGAATCGCCATGGTTTCAATGGGGCTGCTGATCCAGGAAAACCAGCCGGTGATCTGGCGGGGCCCCATGCTCAACGGCATCATCCGCCAGTTCCTCTATCAGGTGGATTGGGGGGAGCGGGATGTGGTCATCGTGGACCTGCCCCCCGGCACCGGCGACGCCCAACTCACTGTGGCCCAGGCCGTCCCCATGGCAGGCGTGATCATCGTCACCACACCCCAGCAGGTCTCCCTGCAGGATGCGCGGCGCGGGCTGGCGATGTTCCTGCAGATGGGCGTCACCGTGCTGGGCGTGGTGGAGAACATGAGTGCCTTTATCCCGCCGGATGCTCCGGAGAAGCGCTACGCCCTGTTCGGCAGTGGCGGGGGCGCCCGCCTGGCCGAGGAGGCCGGGGTGCCCCTGCTGGCGGAGCTGCCGCTGGAAATGCCCGTGCGTGAAGGGGGCGATGCCGGCCGGCCCGTGGTGCTCTCCCATCCCGAATCCGCCAGTGCCCAGGCCTTCCGGGCTCTGGCCGATCGCATCGGGGCGGCCCACCTGGTGACGGCCTGACCACCATGCTGAGCCAGCAGGGGCGGCGCAACTCCCGATTCTTCAGCGGCCGCAGCGGCCGGCGCAGCCCCTTGGCCGACGTGGACCTGATCCTCTGGGGGATCCCCCTGGCCATGGTGGCAATCGCGGGCATCCTGATCGCCAGCACCCAGCGCCAGGCCAATTACGCCGACTGGTACCAGCACTGGATCACCGCAGCGGTGGGCATGGTGGTGGCCCTGCTGCTGGCCAGGATGCCGCTGGAGCGGCTGATCCCGCTCAAATGGCTGATCTATGGCGCCATGGTGGCGAGCCTGATCGCCGTTCGGATCGTGGGCACCAGCGCCCTGGGGGCCCAGAGCTGGATCAACATCGGCGGCTTCTATGTGCAGCCCTCGGAATTCGCCAAGGTGGGGGCGATTTTGCTGCTGGCCGGGGTACTGGCGCGCCACCCCGTGGATCGTCCCGTCGACTTGGTGCGCCCTGTGGGTCTGATTGCCCTTCCCTGGCTGCTCGTGTTCGTCCAGCCTGATCTGGGCAGCTCCCTGGTCTTCGGGGCCGTTCTCCTGGTGATGCTGTTCTGGGCCGGCATGCCCGGGGCCTGGGTGATCTTGCTGCTCTCTCCACTGGTGGCAGCCATCGTGGCCGGCACCCTTCCCTGGCTGCTCCTGGGCTGGATTCCCCTGATGGGCTGGGTGGCCTGGAAGAGCCTGCCCTGGAAACGGGTCGCCCTGGCCATCAGCCTGGCCGTGCAGGGACTCTTCGCCGTGGCCACCCCCCTGTTGTGGGAACACGGCCTGCGCCCCCACCAGCGGGCACGACTCACCCTGTTTCTCGACCCCGCCCAGGACCCGCTCGGCGGCGGGTATCACCTGCTGCAAAGCACGGTGGGCATCGGGTCCGGCCAGCTCTGGGGAACGGGCCTGATGAACGGATCGCTCACCAAACTGCGCTTCATCCCAGAACAGCACACCGATTTCATCTTCAGCGCCCTGGGGGAAGAGACGGGATTTCTGGGCTCGGTGCTGGTGGTGGCCGGCTTCGCCCTGCTGATGTGGAGGCTGCTGCAGATCGCCGGACGGGCCCGCACCGACTACGAAGCCCTGGTGGTGGTGGGGATCGGCGCGATGCTGATGTTCCAGGTGGTGGTGAACATCAACATGACCATCGGCCTGGGCCCGATCACCGGCATCCCCCTGCCCTGGCTCAGCTATGGACGTTCCGCCATGCTCGTGAACTTCATCGCCCTCGGGATGTGCGCCTCCGTGGCCCGCCGGGGTCGCTCGGCCCAGGGACGCTGGTGAGCCTGTCCGACCTGCGCCGCTGCCTGGCCGAGGGCGTCCCCCCCGGCGTTGGCAATGAAGACAGTGTGCGGCGCCAGTGGTGGGCGGCGCTGGCCACCCTGCAGGAGGATTTTTTGCTGCCCCGGCAACCGCTGCAGGGGCTGTGGCTGGCGGCCCCCCTGCCGGCTCTCTACGAACCCGAGCTGCTCCAGCAGCTCCAGGGCTGGGTGTGGGCCCCGCGGGAACTGCAGGATCTGCTGCCCGGCTCCGCCGCGCTACTCCCCGGAAGCGCCC
Organism: Cyanobacteriota bacterium; assembly: GCA_041168785.1. GTDB lineage: Bacteria > Cyanobacteriota > Cyanobacteriia > PCC-6307 > Cyanobiaceae > Cyanobium_A. The sequence goes on along the minus strand of JBEEKG010000054.1, from coordinate 9,477 downwards.
CAACCGGCAGTGGCGGGAGCTTCCATCGCATGGCCCTCGAGGCAGGAGATGGCACCGATCCGCTGCTGCTGGTGATCACCCCCGAGTTGCAGGTGGCCCTTTGCCTCGATGGGCCGGCCGAGGCCCGGCGCCTGATCGTGCGATTCGATCCCGAGGCCCTGTCTGCGGCCTTAGGCCTAATCGACGGCCGTCTGTTGGCGGGCAACCCAGAAGCGTCCGGCGCCCTGCGCGCCGCCCTCCAACGGCTGGGCCCCCTGCGCAGCGATGACCAGCTGGGGATGCGCTTCTGGCCGCGGATGGGGGAGCGGCTGGCCGCCATGGCTCCCAGCCTGACCCTCCAACCCCTGGTTCACAGCGGTACGACGCGCGAACGCCTCGAGGGCGACGCGTCCCGGGCCGTGAGCAGCGAACTGGCCCTGCTGGAGGCCCTCACCCACGAAGTGCGCACCCCACTGGCCACGATCCGCACCCTGATCCGTTCCCTGCTGCGGCGCGGCGATCTGCCCGAGGTGGTGCGCCAGCGCCTGGAGCAGATCGATGGCGAGTGCAGCGAGCAGATCGATCGATTTGGCCTGATCTTCCTGGCCGCCGAGCTGCAGCGCGAGCCGGGCAGCGAACAGCCCCTCGAGCGCCACGCCCTGGCCCGCACCGACCTCTGCGCGGTTCTGCAGCAACAGCATGAACTCTGGCAACGACAACTGGCCCGCCGCGGCCTGGCTCTGGCGCTGGTGATCGACGAGGGCCTACCCCAGGTGCTGAGCGATCCGGCCCGCCTGGAAACGATGCTCGGCGGCCTGATTGACCGGTTCAGCCGCACCCTGCCTTCCGGCAGCACGGTGACCCTCAGCCTGTCCCCCGCCGGCTCCAGGCTGAAACTCCAGCTCAGCAGCGCAGGCGAGCGCAACGAAGACCCCACAGCCGCCCGGGAGGGCGAAGGGGAAGAACGGGAGCTGGTGGGACCGGTGCTGAGCTGGAATCCAGCCACCGGCAGCCTGCAGCTGAGCCGACAGGCCACCCAGCGGCTGTTCCATCGCCTGGGCGGCCGACTCACCGAACGCAGTGGCAGCGGCCTCACGGTGTTCTTCCCGCTGTGCTGAGGATCCGGCCAGAGGCGGAGTTTGTTGACGGGTGTGAAGAGTGCGGCGCCTGCCGGGATTCGGGCAAAAACACGGTGCTAGTTTCCGCCTGAAACGATCCAAAGCCATGGCAGCTACGGCGCTCAGCGGTCAACTCCCGAAGTACATCGGCAGCACCGGCGGCCTGCTGAACTCCGCTGAGACCGAGGAGAAATACGCCATCACCTGGTCCAGCCCCAAGGAACAGGTGTTTGAGCTGCCCACCGGCGGCGCCGCCCACATGAACGAGGGCGAAAACCTGATGTACTTCGCCCGCAAGGAGCAGTGCCTCGCGCTGGGCACCCAGCTGCGCACCAAGTTCAAGCCCCGGATCGAGGACTACAAGATCTATCGGATCTTCCCCGGCGGCGACACCGAGTTCCTGCACCCCAAAGACGGCGTCTTCCCCGAGAAGGTCAATGAAGGCCGCGCCATGGTGGGCCATAACCCCCGTCGGATCGGCGCCAATCCCAACCCGGCCAACCTCAAGTTCACCGGCAAGAACACCTTCGACGCCTGAACCTCGCCGACCAACTCCTATAAAGGCGGGGCCAGGCGCCCCGTTTTTTTTGCCTGCCCGCTTGCCCATGCCCAGCCCCGATCGCGATGGCTTAGCCGAGCAGGCGTTCCTTCAGGCAGTGGCGGCCGGCAACAGCTTCATCCCCCTGTGGAAGCGCTGGCCCGCCGACCTGGAGACACCGCTCACCACCTGGCTGAAGGTGGGGGCTGGCAGTGATCACGGTGTTCTGCTGGAGTCAGTGGAAGGTGGCGAGCGGATCGGCCGCTGGAGCTTTGTGGTCAGCGACCCCCTCTGGACCCTCACCAGCCGCGGCGAGCAATCCGAGCGCCGCTGGCGCGATGGCCGCTGTGAGCCCCTGGAGGGCAACCCCTTCTCGCTGCTACGCGAGTGCCTGGAGCCCCTGAGCAGCACGCCAATCCCTGGCCTGCCGCCGGTGGGGCAGCTGTTCGGATTTTGGGGCTATGAGCTGATCCGTTGGATCGAGCCGAGCGTGCCCGTGCACCCGCCAGGGGAGGGCGCCCCGCCCGATGGCTGCTGGATGCTCGCCGACAGCCTGTTGGTGTTCGACCAGGTGAAGCGGCAGATCACCGCCGTGGCCTATGCAGACCTGAGCGATGGCCAGGAGCCACAAACGGCCTACGCCGCCGCCGCGGCCCGCATCGCCGCCTTGGAAGAGCGCATGCATGCGCCCTTGCCAGGCCATGTCACCCCCCTGCGCTGGCACGACGCCAGCGCCGTCGACATGGCCCAGAACCTGGTGACCAGCAGCAATGTGGGCCGTGAGGCGTTTGAGGCCGCCGTGCTTCGAGGCGAGGAGCACATCGAGGCGGGCGACGTGTTTCAACTGGTGCTCAGCCAGCGGCTGGAAACGCGCATCGATCGCGATCCGTTCGAGCTCTACCGGAGCCTGCGGATGGTGAATCCGTCGCCCTACATGGCGTTCTTCAACTTCGGCGGCTGGTACCTGATTGGCTCCAGCCCCGAGGTGATGGTGAAGGCCGAACCCACAGGGGACGGCGCCGTGAAGGCCTCCCTGCGCCCGATCGCCGGCACCCGCCCCCGCGGTGCCGATGAGGCCGAAGACCTCGCTCTGGAGGCCGACCTGCTGGCCGATCCCAAGGAACGGGCCGAGCACGTGATGCTCGTGGACCTGGGCCGCAACGACCTGGGTCGCGTCTGCCGGCCCGGCACCGTCAAGGTGAGTGACCTGATGGTGATCGAGCGCTATTCCCATGTGATGCACATCGTCAGCCAGGTTGAAGGGCTACTGGCCGAGGGACAAACCGTGTGGGACCTGCTGATGGCCTCCTTCCCTGCCGGCACGGTGAGCGGCGCCCCCAAGATCCGCGCCATGCAGCTGATTCACGCCCTGGAACCCGACGCCCGCGGCCCCTACTCGGGGGTCTACGGCGGCGTCGACCTGGCCGGCGCCCTCAACACGGCCATCACCATTCGCACAATGGTGGTGCTGCCCCATCCCGAGGGGGGCTGGCGGGTACAGGTGCAGGCTGGTGCCGGGGTCGTGGCCGATTCCAGGCCTGAAGCGGAGTACCAGGAAACCCTCAACAAAGCCCGCGGCATGTTGAAGGCCCTGGCCTGCCTCCTGCCAGCCCAGCCATGACCACGCCCCTACTGCTGAAGGGTTTTGAGGTGGAGCTGTACACCGGCCGGGAAGACGGCACCGTGGTGGGCTGCTCGGCTGATGCGGCTGCGGCCCTGGAGGGCTTCGTGACCGAACCAGACCACCGCAACCTCGAATACATCACGCCCCCCGATGCCAGCTACGACAACCAGCTGCGGCTTCTGGTCGAGCCGCGTCGGCGCCTCCGCCTCTGGCTGGCCAACCGCCAGCTCACCCTGCTCCCCGGCAGCACCCTGAGCCTGGGGGACAGCCACCGCTTCGAGCGCTCGGATCCCCAAAACCCTTACCACGGCTACATTGAAACCACCTACGGCACCCAGGTGGTCACCGCCAGCGTGCACATCAACCTGGGGCTGATCGGCGGCCAAGGGCCCGAGCAGATGGACCGCCTGTTTGCCGCGCTGCGCCTGATGCGCTGTGAAGCGGCCTTGCTGCTGGCCCTGAGCGCCAGCTCCCCCTTTCTGGACGGTGTGGCAACCGGAGCCCACTCCCAGCGCTGGCTGCAGTTTCCGCTCACTCCGGCCGATGTGCCGCTGTTCCTGAGCCACCAGCACTACATCGACTGGATGGACCAGCAACTGGCGCTGGGCACCATGCAGAACGTGCGGCACCTCTGGACCTCGGTGCGGCCCAATGGGGACCGCCGGCCCCATGACCTCAACCGGCTGGAGATCCGCATCTGCGATCTGGTGACCGATCCCCTCGTGCTGCTGGCAATCACCGCCTTTGCCGAGCTCCGGATCCACCAGTTGCTGCGCCAGCTGGAACACGGCGATCCCCTCACCGCCAGCCAACTGACGCCGGCGGAACTGGCCGCCCTGGCCGATGCGAACGACCGGGCTGCAGCCCGCTCCAGCCTGGAGGCCACGCTGCATCACTGGCGTGATGGTGCAGCGGTGTGCGCCCAAGACTGGCTGCGGGCAGAGCTGGCCGCCCTGGCCCCCCTGGCCGTCGAGTTGGGGCTTGCGACCGTGCTGGCCCCCCTGCACACCGTGCTCGACCTTGGCAATCAAGCGATGCGCTGGCTGGCTGGCCAGCGGGCCGGTCTCTCGATCAGCACCCTGCTGAGCCAGGAGATTCAGACGATGGCGAACCAGGAAACGGCCCTGCTGGAGGCATTCGGCACAGTCGGGCAGCAGGGTCCTTTGGGATGATCATGGATTCCCGTGCTGCCCATCCGGCTCCCATGCGGCAGTCCATGCCCACGCCCAACCCCACCACGGGTGCCAGCAGCGCTGGCCTGCCGACGACGCAACGGGTCACCCGCCTGCTTGGCGAACGGCTGGAGCTGGTCGAAGACCTTTGGGAAACGGTGCTGCGCAGCGAATGCCCCCCCGAGCAGGCGGAGCGGCTGCTGCGACTGAAGCGCCTGAGCGACCCCACCGAAGGCGATACCAGTGGCACCGGCGACGCCAGCGGAGGTGACGGTACGGCGGCGATTGTGCAGCTGATCCGCGACATGGATCTGGCCGAGGCCATCGCCGCAGCCCGTGCCTTCTCCCTCTATTTCCAGCTGGTCAACATTCTCGAGCAGCACATCGAGGAGGACAGCTACCTCGACAGTCTCAAAAACCAGGACAGCAGTCCAAGCGATCCCTTTCTGCCGGCGTTGGCCAACCAGACCGACCCGGCCACCTTCCGTCAGTTGTTTGCACGACTGCGGAATCTGAACGTGCCCCCAGCCCAGCTGGAGAACCTGCTGCGCACCCTCGACCTCCGACTGGTCTTCACCGCCCATCCCACCGAAATCGTGCGCCACACCGTGCGGCACAAACAGCGGCGGGTGGCCACCTTGATCCAACAGCTGGAGCAGGGCAGCGGCCTCAACGGCCTCGAGCGCCAGAGCCTGCGTCTTCAGCTGGAGGAGGAGATCCGGCTCTGGTGGCGCACCGATGAGTTGCACCAGTTCAAACCGACGGTGCTCGACGAGGTCGACTACGCCCTGCACTACTTCCAGCAGGTGCTCTTCGACGCCATGCCCCAACTGCGGGATCGCATCCGTGGTGCCCTGCAGGTGAGCTATCCGGATGTGGAACCACCCCGCGATGCGTTCTGCACCTTTGGCTCCTGGGTGGGCTCAGACCGGGACGGCAACCCCTCGGTGACCCCAGACATCACCTGGCGCACGGCCTGTTATCAACGCCAGCTGATGCTGGAGCGCTACATCAAGGCGGTGGCCGAGCTGCGGGACCAGCTGAGCATCTCCATGCAATGGAGCCAGGTGAGCCCGGCCCTGCTCGAGTCGCTGGAAATGGACCGGCTGCGCTTCCCGGAGATCTATGAGGAGCGGGCGGCCCGTTACCGGCTCGAGCCCTACCGGCTCAAGCTCAGTTACACCCTCGAGCGCCTGCGCCTCACCCACCAGCGCAACCAGCAACTGGCCGATGCCGGCTGGGAATCCCCCTGTGATGGCAACACCCCACCCCCCCCGATGGGAGGCAATCTGGCGGCCCCACCCTCCCAGGAGCTGCACTACAGCACGGTGGATGAGTTCCGCAACGACCTAGAACTGATCCAGGACAGCCTCAAGGGCACCGGCCTCAGCTGCGAGTCGCTGCAGCACCTGATCAGCCAGGCCCAGATCTTCGCCTTCTGCCTGGCCAGTCTCGACATCCGCCAGGAAAGCACCCGGCATAGCGACGCCCTCGACGAGCTCAGCCGCTACCTGCAGCTGCCCACTCTCTACGGAGAGATGGACGAGGACCAGCGGGTCGCCTGGTTGTTGGCAGAGCTACAGACCCGCCGGCCCCTAGTGCCGGCAACGGCCCGCTGGAGTGCTCCAGCGGCCGAAACCTTTGCCGTGTTCCGGATGCTGCAACGGCTGCAGCAGGAGTTCGGCTCCCGGATCTGCCGCACCTATGTGATCTCGATGAGTCACACGGTGTCCGACCTGCTGGAGGTGCTGCTGCTCGCCAAGGAGGCCGGGCTGGTCGACCCCCTGGCCCAACGGGCGGGGCTGCTGGTGGTGCCCCTATTCGAAACAGTGGAAGATCTGCAAGGGGCCCCGGCGGTGATGGCCACCCTGTTCCGGCACCCCTTCTACCGGTCCCTGCTGGCCAGCGACGGCAGCCAGCCGCTGCAGGAAGTGATGCTGGGCTACTCCGACAGCAACAAGGATTCGGGCTTCCTGTCCAGCAACTGGGAGATCCACAAGGCCCAGATCGCCCTGCAGCGCTTGGCCATTGAGCACGGGGTAGCCCTGCGGATCTTCCACGGCCGCGGCGGTTCCGTCGGGCGCGGTGGTGGTCCCGCCTACCAGGCGATCCTGGCCCAGCCCAGCGGCACCCTCAATGGCCGCATCAAGATCACCGAGCAGGGTGAAGTGCTGGCTTCGAAGTACTCCCTGCCGGAACTGGCTCTCTACAACCTCGAGACGGTCACCACCGCCGTGCTGCAAAACAGCCTGGTGAGCACTCCCGTGGACGACACCCCGAGCTGGAACACCCTGATGGGCCGGCTGGCGGCCCGCTCCAGGGACCACTACCGGGCCCTGGTGCACGACAACCCCGACCTAGTGGCCTTCTTCCAGCAGGTCACCCCAATCGAGGAGATCAGCAAACTGCAGATCTCCAGCCGTCCGGCCCGGCGCAAGAGCGGCGCCAAGGATCTCTCCAGTCTGCGGGCCATCCCCTGGGTGTTCGGCTGGACCCAGAGCCGCTTCCTCCTGCCCAGTTGGTTTGGGGTAGGGGCGGCCCTCCAGGAGGAACTCGACCAAGACCCCGACCAACTGGAGCTGCTGCGCCTGCTGTATCAGCGCTGGCCCTTCTTTCGGATGCTGATCTCCAAGGTGGAGATGACCCTCTCGAAGGTGGATCTGGATTTAGCCCACCACTACGTGCAGGCCCTGGGCCGCAGCGAACACCGGGAGGCCTTCGAACAGATCTTCCAGACGATTGCCGCCGAATTCGCTCTAACCCGCGACCTGGTGCTGACCATCACCGGCCACAGCCGCCTACTCGATGGCGATCCGGCCCTGCAACTCTCGGTGGACCTGCGCAACCGCACGATCATTCCGCTGGGCTTCCTGCAGGTGGCCCTGCTGCGGCGCCTGCGCGACCAGAACCGCCAACCGCCGATGAGCGAAGCCGCCAGCAACCCCAGCGATGACGGCCGGACCTACAGCCGCAGCGAACTGTTGCGAGGGGCCCTGCTCACCATCAACGGAATTGCCGCAGGCATGCGCAACACCGGTTAATTGCCCCTTCGCCACGCCCAACCCGCCCGCCCCGGTTCGCCCAGCACTGGACTCCCTCTTGATCCCCTTCCGCAGCCAGCCCCCAGCCCCGCGCCTGCGGGAGGGCTACCGCTTGGTGGCCGATGGGCTGCCCAGCCCCGCAGCCCTCAATCGGCTGCTGCTGGCCAGTGGGGATCGCGCCCGCGATGCCGAACGCTGGCAACGGGTGCTGGAGCGCAGCATCTGGCACCTGGCCGTGGAGTCCTCCGAGGGAGAGCTGGTGGGCTTCGTGCGGGCCACCAGTGATCTGGCCCTCAACGCCAACCTCTGGGACCTCTGCTCCGATCCCGCTGATCCTGCCCAGGGGGAGGTCCTGGCGGTGCTCGTGCACGGCGCCCTGGGACGGCTGCGCCGGGAGCTGGCCGGGTGCAGCATTTCCCTCTCGGCGCCGCCGGAAGCCCTTGCGGCGCTCGAGCGCCACGGCTTCGCCGTGGATCCCGGAGGCATTCGGGCGATGGGGCTGCGGCTGGAGACCTAAGGCACAAAAAAACCCCCAGCGCCAAAGCCAGGGCTGCTGGAGGCGGTGGGGGCAGATGGGGTGACGAGCATGGAGGGACTCGAACCCCCGACCCTCAGAACCGGAATCTGATGCTCTATCCAACTGAGCTACATGCCCATGGCAGAAGGCCCATGGCCGGGGTTGAAACCCCAGTGGGCCTACCTTAACTGCTCACCGCTTCAGACCCATCCGGCTGCACCGCCTGGAGCTGCTGCGTTTTCGCAATATCAGTCGGCTGGAGCTGGCCCTGGAGGCCCCCCGGCTGCTGGTGATCGGTGCCAATGGCGAAGGCAAATCCAACCTGCTCGAAGCGGTGGAACTGCTCGGCTGCCTGCGCTCCCACCGCACCGGCGGCGACCGCGACCTGATCCAGCACGGCCAGAGCAGCAGCCAGATTCGGGCCGCCACCGGCGGAGGCGACCGGCTCCAGCTCGACCTGCGCCGCAGTGGCGGGCGGCTGGCCCAACGCAACGGCAAGGCGCTGGAGCGGCAACTCGATTTGCTGGGGTCGCTCCGCTGTGTCGGCTTCAGCGCCCTCGACCTGGAGCTGGTGCGCGGCGAGCCGGCCGGTCGTCGCCAGTGGCTCGACCGGGTGGTGCTGCAGCTGGAGCCCGTCTATGGCGATCTGCTCAGCCGCTACGGACGACTGCTGCGCCAGCGCAGCCAACTGCTGCGGCGCGGCCTCGGCGGCGGGGAGCTGCAGGCCCTGCTGGACGCCTTCGATCTGCAGATGGCGCTGATCGGCACCCGGCTGCACCGGCGCCGCTCGCGGGCCATCCAGCGCCTGGAGCCCCTGGCCGCCACCTGGCAGGAGCGACTCAGTGGTGGGCGGGAACGGCTGGAGCTGCAGTACCAAAGCGGCACCGTCCTGCCCGGCGAGGAGGCCGAGGAGCCCTGGCGCCAGGCCCTGCTCGAGCAATTGCAGCAACAACGCAGCGAGGAGCTGCGTCTGGGGCAATGCACGGTGGGGCCGCACCGCGACGAACTGGGCCTGAGCCTGGCGGACCAACCCGCACGCCGCTACGGCTCGGCAGGGCAGCAACGCACCCTGGTGCTGGCCCTGAAGCTGGCCGAACTGGAACTGGTGGGATCGGTGCTGGGGGAACCGCCGCTCCTGCTTCTCGACGACGTCCTGGCCGAGCTCGATCCGATGCGGCAACAGCTGCTACTGGAGGCGGTCGGGAACGGTCACCAGTGCCTGGTGAGCGCCACCCACCTCGGCGCATTCAGCGACGGCTGGCAGGCCGAGAGCCAGGTGGTGCTAATGCGCGCCGGGGAACTGGACGGAGAGACCCCAACGGATGCGTTGCATTAGGCACTAACGCCGACTCAAACGCGTATGGTGATCGCTTGTGCGGTCGGAATCGATGACCCAAACCCTGCCCTGCCTCCACCCAAACCCGGGATGGACCGAGGCCCCTGCAGCCACCAACCCAGCTGCCCACCTGCCCCACCAGGTCTCCGATA
>JBEEKG010000053.1:0-2862 GCA_041168785.1 Cyanobacteriota bacterium | reverse complement strand
GGGTTGTGGAACGGCCAGTGTTGCCGTTGCTTGCACTGCCTTGAAGCTCAGCACCCTGCCCGTCGCTGAACCCCAGGTGTGGTCTCCCTGGCGCCTTCCTGAGCCTGGGCCGGAGGAGCGAATGGTGGTCAGTCTCTGCGCTAATGCCTTACCTCTGCCGGCACCAGCACCGGCAGTAGCTGCACCCAAGCCAGATAAGCAACAGAAGGCTGCCAAGCCCTGACCGCTTACTTGTGAATCAAGGCCTCTTGCTCAGCAACTCCAAGCCAACTCCAAGCTTGTGTCAAATAGGCTCATTTTGTAATCCCTTCTGAGGTATGAAGGGCACACGATTGGGCCCTGTTGAACAAGGGGCTCATGGGATGGTTCGCGCTAATAATCTACTTTTTGAGGGGCTTAATCATGGCTTTTTAAAAAGTTTCTTGTGGAAGCTAAGCTTCTAAATATGGCTTGTGAGCTACCGCACGGGACGAGCGCGAGTGATTTGTAGGCCATCCATCAGTGTCCAGGCAGGATAGCTGGAGGGGGCATTGAAGTGTGGTTCGCCCTGCTCCTTATCCTGGCCGCAATCGGTTGATGGACGGCTTTCTTTTAGGCAGTCAGATGTAATGTAAGTGTGTCCGAAGGGTTGCAATGTGTTTCTTGACCTACCCGTAGTCAAGCCTTGCTCATGACACCTGCTTCACCTTGCCAACGCCCATGCTGCGGAGCTCCGAGAGCAGGCCGTTGAGCACCGCTTTGGCATCACCGAAGACCATGGCAGTCTGCGGCAGTTCGAATAGGGCATTGGGGATGCCGGCGTAGCCGGCGCTGAGGCTGCGCTTGACCACGAACACCTGGCGGGCCTGGTCTACCTCGAGAACCGGCATGCCGTACAGGGGGCTGGAGCTGTCTGTCTTGGCGTCGGGATTGACGACATCATTGGCTCCAAGCACGATCACCACGTCGGTGCGGGGGAATTCGGGGTTGATCGCATCCATCTCGACCAACTGCTCGTAGGGCACGTCCGCCTCGGCTAGCAGCACATTCATGTGGCCGGGCATGCGTCCCGCCACCGGATGGATGGCATAGCTGACCTCGACACCATGGTTTTCGAGCAGCTTGGAGAGCTCCCGCAGGGCGTGCTGGGCCTGGGCTACGGCCAGGCCGTAACCCGGCACAAACACCACCCTCTCGGCCTGTTCGAGGGCCATGGCGCACTCCTCGGGGCTGCAACTGGTGATGCGGCTGTAGCCCTGCTCGGCACCAGCAGCACCGCCACTGGCCTGGTTACCGGAGCCGAGGGCACCACCGAAGAGCACCGACAGCAATGAGCGATTCATGGCGGTGCACATCACCTGGGTGAGAATCAGGCCGGCCGCACCCACCATGGCGCCGGCAACGATCAGCAGCTGGCTGCCGACGACGAAACCGGCGGCGGCAGCAGCCACCCCTGAGTAGGAATTGAGCAAGGAAATGACCACCGGCATGTCGGCGCCGCCGATCGGCAGGGTGACACCAACACCAAGCAGGCTGGAGCTAATCACCACCAACCACAGCGGCAGGCCGGTGGGATCCCCTGGCAGCAGCACGGCCCCCACCAAGGCCGCCACCGCCAGAAAAATGTTAACTACATGGCGCAGCGAACTCTGGGTCCAGGCGGGGGTGTTGAGCCAACCCTGCAATTTAGCCATCGCCACGATGGAGCCGCTGAAGGTGATAGCTCCCACAAAGACCGAGATGTCGATCGACACCAACGCCACCATGTCGGCACCATCCGAGTCGAACAGGGCCACACCAACGGCCACCAGCAACGAGGCCAAACCGCCACAGCCGTTAAACAGGGCCACCACTTCGGGCATGGCCGTCATCGGCACCCGCAGGGCGGTGATCACCCCGGCCAGGCCGCCGGCGGCGCTGCCGGCGGCGATCCACAACCAGGCCATTGGCCCCGGACGGATCTCGATCAGCAGGCCCAGTACCGCCAGGGCAATGGCCACGGCCGCTAACTGGTTGGCGCCCCGGGCGGAGCGCACCTTGGAGAGGCCCTTGATGCCGAGGCCCAAGAGCAGCACGGCCACCAGATCGATGGCATCGCTCAACAAATTTGTGGACATCAGTTGTCTCCCTTGCGGCGGAACATGGCAAGCATGCGGTCGGTGACCAGGAAGCCACCAACCACGTTGAAGAGGGCAAAGCCCAGGGAGAGGGCTCCGATCAGCAGCAGGGCCTGGTTGTCACCGGCCTTTTGGATGAGGGTGAGGGAGGCGAGCACGGTGATGCCGCTGATGGCGTTGGCACCGGACATCAGGGGTGTATGCAAGGTGGGAGGCACCTTGCCAATTAGCTCTAGACCCAACAGGCTGCCGAGCAGCAGCACCCACAGGGCTTGGGAAAGGGCACTCATCAGGAACCTCCGTTGCGGGAACCGTTGGGGTAGACGACATCCTCACGCCGGCAGACGCCGCCGTGGGTGAGCAGGCAGCCCTCGAGAATGGGGTCGGTGGGGTCGAGCTTCAGCCCCTCCCCGTCCAACACATGCTCGATTAGGGCCGCCACGTTGCGGGCATAGAGGGCGCTGGCGTGGTTAGGCACGCTGGAAGGGAGGGCATCGGCGCCGATCAGTTGCACCCCCCGGCGCTCGACCGTCGTGCCGGCCACGGTGCCAAAGCAATTGCCACCCTGGGCGACGGCCAGATCGACCACCACGGCGCCGGGCCGCATGCCATCAAGCATGTCCTCACTGATCAGCCGCGGCGCGGTGCGTCCCGGCACTAGGGCGGTGCAAATCACCATGTCGGCGAGGGCAAGCTGGTCGGCCAGCTGTTGGCGTTGGGCCGACAGGAAAGCCTCACTAGCAACCTTCGCATAGCCCCCCTCCTC
>JBEEKG010000052.1:0-3929 GCA_041168785.1 Cyanobacteriota bacterium | reverse complement strand
GCCAGGGTGAGGTTGTCCAGCACGGTGAGGTGCGGGAACAGGTTGAACTGCTGAAACACCATGCCCACCTCGCGGCGGATGGCGTCGATGTGGCGCAGATCGTCGCTGAGGGTGATGCCGTCGACGCTGATCGACCCCTTCTGAAAATCCTCCAGGGCATTAAAGGTGCGCAGGAAAGTGCTCTTGCCCGAGCCCGAGGGGCCCATGATCACCACCACCTCCCCCTGCTCCACGGTGAGATCCACCCCCCGCAGGGCGTGGAAGCCATTGGGATACCACTTCTCGACCCCACGGGCCTCGATCATCACGGCGTCGGAGCGGGTCATCGCGAAGGGGTGACGTTGGATGGGGCAGTGGGGTTGAGGCGGGTTTCCAGGGCACGGCTCCCCAGCCCCAGGGCGGCGCAGCAGCACCAGAACAGCACGGCCAGCACCAGGTACACCTCGGCATTCCGGCCCAAAAACGCCGGATTGGCCATCACCGTACGGGCCGTTCCCAGCAAATCCAGCAGGCCGATCAACGACAGCAAGGTGGTGTCCTGCAGCAGGGAGATGAACTGGCCCACCGTGGCGGGCAGAGCCACCCGGAGGGCCTGGGGCAGCACCACATGGATCAGGGCTTGGGGCATGGGCAACCCGAGGGAGCGGGCCGCCTCCAACTGGCCCGCGGGGATAGCGGCCAAACCGGAGCGCACCGCCTCCGCCACATAGGCGGCTGCAAAGAAGGTGAGCACCCAGGCGGCCCGCCACACCCGATCGGGAGCCAGCCCACCGGGCAACAGAAAGCCCAGGATGTTTTGGCCCAGAAACAGCAAGGTGATCAGGGGCGCCCCGCGCACAAACTCGATGTAGAGCACCGAGCCCCAGCGCAGCAGCGGCAGGTTGCTGCGGCGCCCCAGGGCCAGCAGCACTCCCAGGGGGAAGCAGAGCAGGATCGCGAAGCTGGCCATCAGCAGGGTGAGCAGCAGCCCACCCCAATCGGAGGGCGCCACCCGCACCAGGCCCAGCCCCCCACTGATCAACACCATGCCCACCAGGTAGAGCAGGGGCCAAATCAGCGGAATCCAGCGACGGGTCGACGCCGGAATGGCGGAACCCCAGCGCCCCGCAGCCCAGCGGGCCAGCAGCAACAGGCCCGTGATCGCCCACCAGCGCAGCTGGATGGGCAGGGCGAGCTGGAGGGCCATGGGCCGCCAGAGGGCGAGCACCACCAGAATCGCCACCGCCCACCGGTCATTGCGGGGCCAGGCCCGCGCGGCGCCCCCCGAGCGAGGCGAAGCCCGCAGCAGCCCCCAGCTGAGACCGGTGGCCAGGGCCAGCAGGGTGGTGAGCAGCCAGAGGCGCCACTGCTGCTCCAGCGGGTAGCGACCCACCGCAAACAGGGTGCTGTTGGCGCTGATCACGGTCCACTGGGCCTGAACCAGCACCCATTTGGCCAGGCCCAGGCCCACCGCCACCAGAACACCGATCAGGGCGATCGAGATCAGCCCATCGAAGCGGCTGGCGAACAGCTCCCGGCGCAGCCGTTGCCAGGGACCGGGGCGAACCATCACGGGAGAGACAGGCCCCATCTCAGCGCTCCCTCAACTGCACCAGGCTGTTGAGTCCGTTCATCAGGCCGGAGATCACCAGATCGATCACCAGGTAGGAGCCCAGCAGAATGACCACCACCTCCACCGCCCGGCCCGTCTGGTTGAGGGTGGTTTCCGCCACGGAATAGAGGTCGGTGTACCCGCAGGCCACCGCCAGGGAGGAACTCTTGGCCAGGGAGATGTACTGGCTGTTGAGCCCCGGCACGATCACCCGCAGGGCCTGGGGAAGCACGATCCGGGTCAGGGTCTGCAGGGGGCTAAAGCCCAGGGAGTTGGCGGCTTCCCACTGGCCCTTGGGCACGGACGCCACGCCGCCTCGCACCACCTCGGCGATGAAGGCTCCGGTGTAGATCACCAGCCCGGTGAGCAGGGCCGCGAATTCCACCGTGATCCGCAGCGGCGCCGTCCACACCCCGTTGATCAGCTGGGGGCCCTGCCACTGCCACGCCGGATCAAACCAACTCAGATAGAGCCCCGCTTTGGCCAGCACAACCCCAGGAAGCTGCAGGGCCGCCGCCCCGTTGGGCAGGGCCAGAAACACCACGAAATACCAGAACACCAACTGCAGCAGCAGGGGGATGTTGCGGATCAGCTCGACGTAGACCCGGGCGAGACGACGCAGCAATCCATTCGAACTGAAGGAGGCGGTGCCCACGAGGGTGCCGAGGACGGTGGCCCCCACCAGCCCCGCCAACACCACCTTGAGGGTGTTCGCCAGCCCCGCGAGCAGGGCACGCCAGTAGGGCATGGCGGCATCGAAGGGAATCGCCGTTTCGGCGATTTCAAATCCGGCGGGGTTGCCCAGCCAGCTCCAGGTGAGCAGCAGCCCGGCCTGGGTGAGATTGCGCACCAGGTTGCCCAGCAAAAAGGCGACCAGCACGAGCACCACCAGCCCCACCGCGGCCTGGATCAGCCAGGGCATCAGGCGGCGGTGGCGCCACCAGGGCGTGACCGCAGCAGAGGGCGTCACCGCAGAAGGCGTGACCGCAGAGGCGAGCACCGGCTGGCTCAACGGAAGGGTGGCGAATAGATCAGACCGCCCTGGGTCCAGAGACGGTTCACGCCACGCTCCAGCTTCAGCTTGGACATCTGCCCCAGGTTGCGCTCGAACATCTCGCCGTAGTTGCCCACGGCCCCGATGGCCCGCACTACAAAGTCTGCAGGCAGCCCGAGTTGGCGACCGAAGTCGCCCTCCACCCCGAGGAAGCGGCGCAGGTCGGCCTGGTTGGGGTTGGCCTTGGCCTCGGCCACCTTGGCCGCCACGTTGGCCTGCGTGATCCCCATCTCCTCCGCCTGCATCAGGGCGAAGAGTGTCCAGCGCACCGCGTCAGCCCAAGCCGGATCGGCATTGATCGTGGCCGGCGTGAGGGGCTCCTTGCTCATCACCACGGGCAACACGGTGTGGGCCTTCGGCTGGGGGAAGGTGCTGCGCTGGGCCGCCAGCTGGGAGCGGTCGGTGCTCACGGCCGCACACCGCCCACTGAGGTAGGCGGTGTACATCTGATCGAGGGTCTGGAATTTGAGCGGGGTGTAGACAATCCCCTGCTCCCGCATCCGATCGGCCAGATTGAGCTCACTGGTGGTCCCGCTGGGAACGCACACCGGCTTGCCGGCCAGGGCCTTGAGATCAGCCAGGCCGCTGGCGGCGGGCACCATCACCCCCTGGCCGTCATAGAAGGTGGTGGGCGCAAAGCTCAGGCCATTGCCACCGGCCGCATCCCGGCTCAGGGTCATCGTGGTGTTGCGGGCCAGCAGATCCACCTCGCCGCTGGAGAGGGCCGCAAAGCGCTCACTGGGATTGAGATCGCGGAACTCCACCTTCTCGCCATCTCCCAGCACCGCAGCCGCCACGGCCCTGCAGGTATCCACATCAAGGCCGACGTAGCGGCCGTCTGGGCCCAGAGAACCAAAGCCCGGCAACTTGCCATCGGTGCCACAGATCAGGCTGCCGCGAGCCTTGATGGTGGCCATCTTCTGGCTCTGAACCCCATTGCCTTCGCTGGCGCAGCTCAGCAGGGTCAGCACACTGACCAGGGGGAGTGCGGTGGCAAATCTGCGCAGCCAACCCATGGGAGCCCATTGGAGGTTTGGCGCAGTTTGCCAGCAATCGCGGGGGAAGGCGCCGGAGATACGTCGGCAGCCAACCACAGCAGAACGGCCATGGCCATTTCCACACTCGCCAAAAGCTGGCAGTGGCACGAAAGATAGTTTTGGGCACTCCAGCACTGCACCAGAGTCATGGCTCCCTATCGGCAACGCCTCGAATGGCTGATTGAGCGCTGGCTGTGGCGCTTCCGGCTGATCGCGATTGTGCCGGTGGTGATGAGCCTGCTCAGTG
>JBEEKG010000051.1:0-6819 GCA_041168785.1 Cyanobacteriota bacterium | reverse complement strand
GCCAGCATCGCCTTCAGCCAGGTGCTGTTTTCGGTGAGTTACATCGTCAACAACATCGACCGGCTGGCCGCCTTCTCCGCCTCGATCAGTCGCCTGGAAGGATTCCAGGGCAAGGTGGATTCGATCGGCCTCGAGGCCGCGGCCCTGGAGGCCAAGCTTGCGGCCACCAGTGGAGGCCGCCCTGATGGCTCCATCCTGGTGAGCCATGTCGACCTGGTGCCTCCGCGCACCCAGCGCACCCTGATCCGCGATCTCAGCCTCGAAGTGGATCGCCACCAGCGGCTCCTGGTGGTGGGCCCCTCGGGTTGCGGTAAAACGTCCTTCCTGCGCATGGTGAGTGGCCTGTGGCCTCCGGCAGCCGGCCGGGTGGAGCGTCCCAGCGAAGGTGAGTTGCTGTTTATTCCCCAGAAGCCCTACATGCTGCTGGGCAGCCTGCGGGAGCAGCTCTGCTATCCCCTGCAGCCCGATCGCTTCAGTGATGAGCAACTGCGCCATGTGCTCGAGCAGGTGCGCCTGCCGGAGCTGGTGCAGCGCTACCCCGATCTCGACATCATTCAGGATTGGCCGAGGCTGCTCTCCCTGGGGGAGCAACAGCGTTTGGCCTTTGCCCGACTGCTGCTCAATTCCCCCCTGTTTGTCGTTCTCGATGAGGCCACCAGCGCACTCGATGTGGCCACCGAGCGTCACCTCTACGGGCTCCTGGCGGAGCGCGAGATGGCCTTCGTGAGCGTGGGCCACAGGCCCACCCTCACCGCCTTCCACGACACGGTGCTGGAGCTCGATGGCACGGGGAACTGGCGCCTGTTGCCCGCGGCCGGCTATGACGTTGGCCGCCATGCTTGATGTGATGCCTGACGAAACTCCCGCCACCAGTGCCACCACCGGGGATGTGCCGGCCTTCGGCTGGAGCGGTTATGCCGAGCGGGTGAATGGCCGTTTCGCCATGGTGGGCTTTGTGGCCGTGCTGCTGATCGAGGCCCTCAGTGGTGACACCTTCCTGCACTGGGCTGGCCTGGTGCCCTAGGGGATCTTCACCAGATCCACTTGCCAGAGGCCGGCCCGACTCACCTGCACGGCCATCTGGCGGCCATCGGCCTGCAGCTGCACCTGCCTGGGCACGCCACTCGGCACCATGGCGATCGGCTGCAAGCTCTGGAGCGACCGTCGGTAGAGCACCAGCTCGGTGCGCCCCTCCAGTTGCCGAACCAGGGCGATCCGGTCTCCGGCACCATCCACGCTGACGCTCAGCGGCTGGGCATCGGCCCGGTTGAGGCCGGGCAGGGGCAGGGGCTGCTGGCGCTCCAGATCCACCAGCACCACCTGCTCCCGTCCGCCCTTGCCGCTGATCAGGGCCAGCCAGCGCCCGCTGAGGGAGGGGTCGCGGTTGGCCCCCAGGCTCTCCAGCTGGCGGTTGAGCGGTCCGATCGGCAGCGGCATGGAGCCCATGCAGCCGCTGAGCAGGCCTGCCAGGAGTGTGGCACTCACCAGCCTCTTCATGGTGGGGCCCCCGGTCCGCCGCCCTGGATGGCCACTCCGCCGGGGAGGTCGGGCTCCAGCAGGCCAGCCAGGTCAAAGGCCTGGATGCGCCACTGGCCTCCCTGGGCCACCTGCACGGCCAGCCGGCGGGCATCCGGTGCCAGGCTGAGGCGCACGGCGGTGCGATCGGCGGGCAGGGGGAGGCGATGCAGGGCTCCGGTGGCCCGGTCTTCGATCAGGGGCACCCGCTGCGCCCCCTGTTGCACCAGGGCCGCCACATAGCGGCCGGTCCAGCTCAGGGAGGGGGAACTGTGGGGCTGGTGGCCCTGGAAGTGGCGCAGGCGAATCACCGTGCCGCTGGGTTGCTCCTGCAACAGCAGGGTGGCGCGTCCGCTCCGTTCGACGACAGACGCCAGGAAGCCCCCCTGACCGCTCAGGGCCGGATCCTGGCGGTTGGCCTCCAGGAAGCCGCCGGTCGGCCCGGCGCTGCGCCGGCTGAGCCAAGCTCCATCACCGCAGCCGGCCAGCAGGAGCGCGACAGCCGGAATCAGGAGAGCCGGGATCCGGGAGGACCTGGTCAGGGCGGATTCAGTCGTCGAAGCGCGAGCTGTTGTCCCGTGGACGGGGGGCGGGGCTGGAAGGAGGCTTGATCGGGGTGAAGTCGGCATCACTGATGTCGCCGGCGGCCGGCCGGTTGGTCCGGCCAGGGGCCGGGCCCCCTGCGGAGTTCGCACCACCGCCGAGGGGGGCTCCCTGGGGGATGCCGGTTGGTCCCCGTTGTGGGGTCCCTGAAGCCGGGGACGACTCGCCTTCAGTGGGGCGGCGG
Organism: Cyanobacteriota bacterium; assembly: GCA_041168785.1. Lineage (GTDB taxonomy): Bacteria > Cyanobacteriota > Cyanobacteriia > PCC-6307 > Cyanobiaceae > Cyanobium_A. The sequence continues at coordinate 4,517 of JBEEKG010000051.1, read as the reverse complement.
CTGGAGCGGGGCATGCCCTCGTTTGAGGCCACCGGACGGCTGCCGCGGCGTGGTTCGCTGCCGCTGTCCCGATCCCGCCGGCGGGCTCCGAAATCAGCCATGGGGCGGCTGGCAGGGCTGCTGCCCGAGGGGCTGTAGCGGCCGCGATCGGACGTGGCGGATCCCGCTTGGGGGGCCCAGTCATCCTCCGCTGGGCGGCGGCTTGCTGCCCGTTCCGGAATGGCGGCCCGACTGCTCGGTCGGCGGGCCCGGTAGAAGTCGTCGCCCCCTTCCTCGTCGCGGGAGGGGATGCGGCGGCTCAGGGGTTGGGGTTCATCAAAGCGATCCACGTCGCTTTCGCCCCAGGTCCGTCCACCCATGCGGGGCCGGTAGGGGCCTGGAGCTGGCATGGGTTCGTCGTCGTCGAAGTAGGACGACCGCCGGGCCTGTTCGGTGGTCACGCCCCGCAGCCGCACGCTCTCGTAGGCGAAAAACACCGTGGTGCCGGCCAGCAGGAATTGGCCGAACTGGAGAATCGGGTCGAGGCGCCAGCCCTGGAAAAACAGAATGCCGCCACAGAGCAGGCCCACGGCGGCAAAAAAGACGTCGTAGTCCCGCGCCAGAGCGGGCTTGAAGCTGCGCATGAAATAGAGCAGCGCACCGCCTACCGCCAGCACGATGCCCACGATGCTGGCCCAATTCAGGCTGGCATTAACCACGGAATCTCACCCGTCGGACCGTTTCGCCAGTGTAGGCAGCTGGTCCAGCGTCGGGCTCAGAGGCGGCGATCGAGGCGATCGTTCTGGCTGATCAGCACCAGGGCGATGGCGATGGGCACCACCACGATCACGGCACCGGCAACCAGGCTGTTGAGGAAATTGGCGAGGGAAGGGGTCATGGCAGGGCCCGCTTTCAGGCGTCAAGCGTCGCGGAATCCTAGGCAGTGGCGGCCGCTTCCTACGCTGCACACCCAGCTGCTTAGAGCTTTGTGACGGCCCTGCCCTCCGCGTCCCTGTCCTGGCTGCCGTTGCTGTCCGGGTTGAACTTGGCGCTGGGGCTTGGCCTGGCGCTGTGGACCTTGCTGTTTCTGTTTCGCATCGTGCTCACCTGGTACCCCAAGGTGGATCTGAGCCGTGGCGCGATGCGTTGGATCGGGGCCCCCACCGAGCCGCTGCTGGTCGCCACCCGGCGACTGATCCAGCCCATCGGCGGTGTGGATGTGACCCCGGTGGTTTGGGTGGGTTTGCTCAGCCTGGTGCGCGAACTGCTTGTGGGCCAACAGGGACTGGTGACCCTGGTGTTGCTGCGGGCCCAGGGCTTGCTCGTGGGTTAGGCGGCCCCTTGACACCCCGGCTCAGGGGTTTTTCGGGGGGAGCATGTCCTGCTCAACGAACTTCGTGTGCACATCGCCGGCCTGGAATTCGGGCCGATCGAGCAGCTGGAGGTGAAAGTCGATGGTGGTGGGGATGCCGGTGACGGCGCATTCCGACAGGGCACGCCGCAGGCGCCGCAGGGCATGGGGTCGGTCGGTGCCCCACACGATCACCTTGCCGATCAGGGAGTCGTAGAAGGGTGGGATCTCGTAGCCCGTGTAGACGTGACTGTCGACCCGCACACCCGGGCCCCCCGGGGGGAGCCAGCCGGTGATCTTGCCGGGCGCGGGGCGGAAGTTCTGGCGAGGGTCTTCGGCGTTGATGCGCACCTCAATGGCGTGGCCGCAGAGCTTGATCTGGTCCTGGGTGACTGAGATCGGCTCCCCTCCCGCAATGCGCAACTGCTCGGCAATCAGGTCGACGCCGGTGACCATTTCAGTGACCGGGTGCTCCACCTGGATGCGGGTGTTCATTTCCATGAAATAGAACTTGCCGCTGCGATCCACCAGAAACTCGACGGTGCCGGCACCCTCGTAGCCAATGGTGCGCGCGGCGGCCACGGCTGCTTCGCCCATCTGGCGGCGCAGGTCGGCATTGATCGCCACGCTCGGCGCCTCCTCCAGCAGCTTCTGGTGGCGGCGTTGGATCGAGCAGTCGCGCTCTCCGAGGTGCACCACGTTGCCGTGGCGATCGGCCAGCACCTGCACCTCCACGTGCCGGGGCCGGTCGATGAATTTCTCCATGTACAGCCCGGGGTTGCCGAAGGCCGCTTCCGCCTCCCCCTGGGCTGCCTTGAACAGGCTCTCCAGCTGGTCCGGGCCGGGCACCAGGCGCATGCCGCGCCCACCGCCGCCGGCGGTGGCCTTGATCATGACGGGATAGCCCATGGATTCCGCCAGGCGGGCGGCATCTGCTGGGGTGTCCAGGAGGCCTTCACTGCCGGGGATGGTGGGCACCCCCACCGTCTGCATGGTGGTCTTGGCCGTCGACTTGTCCCCCATCGAGCGGATCGCTTCCGGGGAGGGACCCACAAAGGTGATGCCGTGGTCGGCGCAGATCTCGGCGAAGCGGTCGTTTTCCGCCAGAAAGCCGTAGCCCGGATGGATGGCATCGGCCCCCCGGGAGGTGGCTGCCGCCAGGATGTTGGGGATGTTGAGGTAGCTCTTGCTGCTGGGTGCCTCGCCCACGCACACGGCTTCGTCGGCCAGCTGTACGTGCAGGGCGTTCTTGTCGACCGTGCTGTAGACGGCCACGGTGGGGATACCCAGTTCCCGGCAGGTGCGCAGGATTCGCAGGGCAATCTCGCCACGGTTGGCGATCAGCAACTTGCCGATGGGCATCCGCGGCGACTCAGCTGATACGGGCCAAAGCGGACTGTATCAGTGCTTCCCAAGCCCACCGGCGCCAACGGGCCCCAGGGAAGGGCGATGGGTATATTGCTCGCTGGAACGCCCTTGAGGCGGACCATCCCCCCATGCGGATGTGGTGGAATTGGTAGACACGCACGTTTGAGGGGCGTGTGGCTTCGGCCTTACGAGTTCAAGTCTCGTCATCCGCATTTCTTTTTTCACTTCAACCAGCCGTTGCCTGAACCGAAGCGGGTTCCCAAGGTGACTCCCCCGCCACCGGTTTCGATCGTGCTGGTGAGCAATGGCCCGGGAGAGCTCTCCACCTGGGTGCGGCCCCTCGCCCTGCGCCTGCAGCGCTTGATGCCGCTGCGGCCCGCCGTGCCCGACGCGGATGGCAGTTTGCAGCTGGTGTTGGTGCCCTGCCCGAACGGCACGGGGCAGGAACACCGTGCCGCCGCCACCTGGGGATTGTTTGAGCGCATCGTGCCGGCCCGGAGTTTTTGGTCGCTGCTCCTGCGCCCGCGGCGCTTCGGGCCCTGGAGCCGGCAGGGGGTGGTGGTGTTTCTGGGGGGCGATCAGTTCTGGACGGTGCTGCTTTCGGCCCGCCTGGGCTACCGGCACCTCACCTACGCCGAATGGGTGGCCCGCTGGCCCCGCTGGAATGACCGGATCGCAGCGATGGGCCCCCTGGCGGCCGGTCGCCTGGCGCCGCGTTGGGCGGGACGCTGCACGGTGGTGGGCGACCTGATGGCCGATCTCTCGGAGATGGCCCGCAGCGATGCCCCACTGCCCGAGGGCGAATGGGTGGCCCTGATGCCGGGCTCCAAGCGGGCGAAGCTGCGGGTTGGCATGCCCTTTCTGCTGGAGACGGCCGATCGTCTGGCGGCGCTGCGGCCAGGCTGCCGCTTCCTGCTGCCGGTGGCCCCCACCACCAGTGTGGAGGAACTGCTCGCCCAGGCCGGCTCGGACAACCCGATTGCCCGTGGCTACCGCGCCGGGGTGCCCAGGATGCTCGCTGGCGATCTGCTGGAGACCCCGGCCGGCACCCGCATCCAGCTGGCCCGGGAGAACCCGGTGCACAGCGCCCTCAGCCAATGCGCCCTGGCTCTCACCACGGTGGGGGCCAACACGGCGGAGTTGGCGGCCCTGGGGGTGCCGATGCTGGTGCTCGTGCCCACCCAGCACTTGCATGTGATGCAGGCCTGGGATGGTCTGGCCGGGTTGGTGGGGCGACTGCCGCTGCTCCGTTGGTTCTTTGGGGTACTGCTCACCCTCTGGCGGCTGCGCCACCGGGGCTTCCTGGCCTCCCCCAACATCGCCGCTGGTCGCATGCTGGTGCCGGAGCGGGTGGGGGCGATCACGCCGGCGGCCATTGCGGCCGAAGCTGCCGACTGGCTGGCGGCACCCGAACGCCTGGAGGGGATGCGGGCGGATCTGCGCAGCCTGCGGGGTCAGCCGGGGGCCGTGGCCAGCCTGGCGACCCTGGTGCAGGAGCTGCTGCCCCCCGAGCAGATGTCGCCTGGGCGGAGTGCCTAGGGTTGGGCGAGTTTTTTCGATGCTCCGATGGCTGATGCCGCCAGCTCTCCCGACCCATCGGCCTGTGGGCTCGACAGCGGCCTGGCTCGGGGCGCCGCAGAGGAGCAGTGGCGCCAGAAGCTCACCCCTGACCAGTTCCGGATCGCCCGTCAGGGCGGAACCGAGCGGGCCTTCACCGGCGCCTACTGGAACCACAAGGACACGGGGATGTACCACTGCATCTGCTGCGACGCCGAGCTGTACAGCAGTGCCACCAAATTCGACTCCGGTACGGGCTGGC
>JBEEKG010000050.1:0-19145 GCA_041168785.1 Cyanobacteriota bacterium | reverse complement strand
GGCTCGGGCTTGGCCTGACGCAGATGGCGCACCAGGTCGGCGGGGCTGGTGCTGTCGAGGAAGCGGCGGAACTTGTCCTGGTCTTCCGCATCGGCCTCCGCATCCACCGGGATGGAGGCATCGGCCACCACTTCCTCCAGCATCCAGATGGGGCTATGGGTGCGCAGGGCCAGGGCGATGGCGTCGCTGGGCCGGGCATCGACCTCCAGGCTGGTGGCGGGTTTGGCGTTGCCGGAACCCGATTCCCCTGGCCCGGGTTCCCCTGCTCCAACGGCCTGGGCGGGGATGAGTTTCAGCACGGCCCGGAAGGTGCTGTCTTCAATCGTGTGGATCACCACCCGGTCGAGCCGCAGTCCGCCCGCGTCGATCAGGGCGGCCATCAGGTCGTGGATGAGGGGCCGCGGTGGAGGCTCGTCGCTGAGGCCGGCCAGGATGTTCTGGGCCTGGGCCTGGTCGATCCAGATCGGCACCTGGCGCCGGCCCGAAGGATCGCGCAACAGCACGATTGGGCTGCGACTGGCCGCATCCAGGCCGATTCCGGCAACGCGCATCTCGACCATGGCTTGCCCGCCGAGCCCTTTGTCCGATTATGGCCAGATTGGTTCTTCCTGGGCTGGATCGCGGATGTTTACCGGGCTGGTGCAGGCCACAGGGGTGATCCGCCGCAGTCCCCGCGGGGTGCAGGTGCAGTGGTCGCTGGCCCCCGGAGGAGGCTGGGGGCCCCAGAGCCTGGCTCTGGGGGACAGCGTGGCGGTGGATGGGGTGTGCCTCACCGTGGCCGAGCGTCTGGCCGATGGTTTTCGCGCCGATGTGAGTGAGGAAACCCTGGGTCGCACCACCCTTGCGGCCAAGGCGGATCGGGGCGGGGCGGTGAATCTCGAGCCCGCCCTGCGCCTGGCCGATCGTCTCGGTGGCCATCTGGTGAGCGGCCATGTGGATGGCTTGGGGGTGGTGCGCGCCATTGCTCGCCAGCCGGCCTCCTGGCGCCTGGAGCTGGGCTGGAGCGACCCCGCCTATGGCCGCTATATCTGCGAGAAGGCGAGTGTCGCCGTGGATGGCATCAGCCTCACGGTGGCGGGCTGTGACCCCACGGGTGCCGGCTTCTGGATCGCGGTGATTCCCCACACCTGGGCGAGCACCACCCTGGCCCAGCTGGCCGTGGGGGACGGGGTGAACCTGGAAGCCGATCTGTTGGCCAAATACACCGAGCGACTGTTATCGGCCGCCGGCACCGAGGCTGGGCCGCCGGCTGAGTCGATCAGTGGAGCCTGGCTGGCCGACCACGGTTGGGTCTGACCCAGGCTGACGGCTGCGGATGGCGTGACTACGGTCCGGGTGACGTCGGTTGCATTGAGATGGGCTCCAGTCTGTTGTCCCCCAATGGCGCGGGACTCAAGGCCTTCACCCTCTTTGAGGGGGTGTTGATGCTGGTGCTGGGGGTGCTGGCCCTGATCTTTCCGGTGGTGGCCTCGGCCTGGATCACCGTGATCGTGGCGGTGTCCTTTCTTGTGGGCGGCATCGTGGGCTGGGTGAGCAATCTGGCCCGCTCCCGCCAGCTGGGGCGCTGGTACTGCTTCTCGCGGCTGGTGATCTCCACCCTGTTCATCGTGGTGGGGGCCTGGATGATTCAGCAGTTCCGTGGCGGTCCGCTCGAGGGCGGGGTCGTGGTGGCCAGCCTCGCGTTTGCCATCGGCCTCGTCTTCATCCTGGAGGGCGTGGTGTCGATCCTGATGTCCCTCGGGCACACCCAGATGCGCGGTTGGGGCTGGGGCCTGCTCAATGGCATCGTCACCCTGATCCTCGGCCTGCTGATCGTCACCATGCAGGGATGGGGCCTGCTGTGGGTGATCGGCGTGCTGGTGGGGATCAGCTTCCTATTCAGCGGCATCGATCTGCTGGCTTTCAGCGCCCGATTTCATGGCGATGACTGAAGCGGGGCGCTGAACCTGCCCCAGCCCAGGGGCTCCTAGTCCTCGAGGGGCAGCAGCCAGATGGAACCGGTTTCCCGGTGGATTTCGATCCGGAATTCCTGGCCTGGTTCCAGTCCCAGCCGGCGGGTGTAGGCCTGGCCGATCAGCAGGTTGCCATTGCCATGCACCCTGGTGCGGAAGTCCGCCTGCCGGCCCTTCCCCTGGCCGCTGCTGCTGCGGCCGGAGCTGGCCGGGAGCTGGTAGCCCTTGGCTGCCACCAGGGCCCTGTAAAAACTCTTTTTCAGCACCCGACCACTCGGACCCACATAGCCGCAGGCCCGGGCAATCTGATCTTCGGGGCGATCACTCAGGGCCCGGGCCCGATCCAGCAGGGCCTGGCCTTCCAGCATTTCCGGTGGGCTGTCGCCCGTCCTGGGAGCCATGGCGGTTGCCTGCCCGCGTCAGTGAGATGCATCGATTCTGCCCACTGGGCAGAAAATCGCCAACTGCGTCAGCGTGAGGAGACTTCGGATCTTCTCTCAGAGCAGATACAGAATTCCGTAGAGCACCACCCAGATGCCGTCCACGAAGTGCCAGTAGAGCTCGGCTGCTTCGAGGCCGAAGTGATCGCTTGCACTGATGCGGCCGCCCTTGCGGGTTTGCAGGGCCACGATGGCGATGCAGATCACCCCCAAGGTCACGTGCAGGCCGTGGAACCCGGTGAGCGCATAGAAGGTGCTGGCGAAGAGATTGTCGGTGAGGCTGAAGGGCAAGCTGAAGTACTCCACCATCTGGCCCGCCAGAAAGATCGCCCCCAGGGCGCCGGTGATGGCCAGCCAGAGGCGACTGGCCCCCAGGTTTCCGCCGCGGCATTCCTTTCCTGCCCGGTGGAAGGTGAAGCTGCTAATGATCAGCACCACGGTGTTGATCGTGGGGAGCAGCAGCTCAAGTTCGTAGGTGCTGCCCTCCTGCAGGGGATTCACGGCCCGGAAGGTGAGGTAGGCCGCGAAGAAGCCCGCGAAGGTCATGCCATCGGCCACCAGGAAGGTGGCCAGGCCAAACAGGCGAAAATCTCCATGTCCTTCGGCGTGCTCCTGGGCGGTCGAGCCAGCGTGGCTGGCATCAGGACTGAGGTTGGGGCTGCCGGAGCCCTGGAGTGGTGCGGTGCTGGTCATGCCTGCACCTCCCGGCCCCGATCCTGGTGCTGGCCGTAGCCATAGGGCTCGGTCACCAGCGGGGCTTCGCCAATCCAGTTTTCCACCGGTGGCGGTGAACTGGTGAGCCACTCGGGGGTGAGGGCATTCCAGGGGTTATCTCCGGCGGGCTTGCCATGGAGCGCGGTGACCACCACGTTGACCAGCAGGGGGATGGTGCTAATCGCCATCAGCAGGGCACCGACGCTGCTCACCTGGTTGAGGGTGGTGAAGGTGGGGTCGTATTCCGCCACGCGCCGGGGCATGCCGTTGAGCCCCAGCCAGTGCTGGGGAGCGAAGCAGAGATTGAAGCCGATGAAGGTGAGGAGGAAGTGGAGCCGTCCCAGGTCTTCATTGAGCAGTCGGCCGGTGAATTTGGGATACCAGTGATAGAGCGAGCCGAAGATCACGAACACGGTGCCGCCATAGACGATGTAGTGGAAGTGGCCCACCACAAAGTAGGTGTCATGGACATGAATATCAAAAGGCACCTGGGCCAGGGCTACGCCGGTGATGCCGCCGAACACGAAGTTGACGATGAAGGCGCAGGAAAAGAGCATCGCCGAATTGAGGGCGATCTTGCCGCCCCAGAGGGTGGCTAGCCAGTTGAAGAATTTGATGCCGGTGGGCACGGCGATGAACGAGGTGGCGATCGTGAAGAACAGGCGCATCCAGGGCGGCGTGCCGCTGGTGAACATGTGGTGGGCCCAAACAATCAAGCCCAGAAACACAATCGCCATGATCGAGTACACCATCGTGGTGTAGCCGAATAGGGGTTTGCGGGCGTGCACCGGCAGGATCTCACTCACCAGGCCGAAGGCAGGCAGCACCATGATGTACACGGCCGGGTGCGAATAGAACCAGAACAGGTGCTGATACACCACCACGTTGCCGCCTAGCGCCGGATTGAAGAAGCCCGTGTGGGCAATGATGTCAAAGCTCAGCAGGATCAACGTGCCGGCTAGCACCGGTGTGGAGAGCACCACCAGGATGCTGGTGCCGAGCATGGCCCAGCAGTACATGGGCAGCTGCATCAGCTTGAGCCCCGGCCGCCGCAGCTTGAGGATGGTGGCGATGAAGTTGATCCCGCCGAAGATTGAGCTGCCCCCCAGCAAGAGCACACTGAGGATCCACACCACCTGTCCCGCGGCTGGGGTCGTGAGGCTAAGGGGGGGATAGGCGGTCCAGCCCGACTGGGCCGCGGCCCCGGCAATGAAGTAGCTGCTGATCAGCAAGATGCCAGCCGGAGGAATCAGCCAGAAGGCCACGGCATTCAGCCGGGGGAAGGCCATGTCACGGGCCCCGACGTAAAAGGGAATCAGGTAGTTGCCGAACGCCCCGTTGACGACGGGCACGATCCAGAGAAAGATCATCACCGTGCCGTGGAGGGTAAGTACCTCGTTGTAGGTGTCGCGCGGCATGAAATCCGACAGGGGCGTGACCAGCTCCGTGCGGATCGCGCCGGCCAGGGCACCCCCCACCAGATAAAACAGGAAGCCGCACACCAGATACTGCAGCCCGATCACCTTGTGGTCGAGGCTGAAGCTGAAATATCTCAACCAGCCTTGGGGTTGGAGGCTGCCGTTGAAGTCGCTCGGATTGGCGAGGGTCATGGCGTCTCAGGTGGTGGTGCGGTTGGGGCTGTTCTGCTGCAGCCAGGCGTCGTAGGCCTCGGGTTCATGCACCACCACATTGGAACGCATTCCTCCGTGGTAGGGCCCGCAGAGTTCGGCGCAGACGATCGGATAGGTGCCCGCCTTGGTGGCGGTGAAGGACAGCACCGTGGGTTGGCCGGGGATGACGTCCTGCTTGAGGCGGAACTGGGGAACCCAGAAGGCATGGATCACGTCGCGGGCCTCCATGTGCAGCTCCACCTGTTGGCCGGTGGGAACGTGCAGCTCCCCACTGGTGATCTCGGCGTCGGGATAGTGAAAGATGAAGGCGAATTGCATGGCGGTGACCTCCACCGGCAGCACCGGCCCCCCTGGTGCGGCGTCCATGCCGGCGGCGCCGATCCCCCCCCAGACCCGGCCAGGGGCCATGGCGGACTGAGCCATGGCGGAGTGGTCCATGGCGGAGTGGTCGTTGAGCGCCACCATGCCGCCCATGCGCTCGTAGATGTCGTAGCTGTAAATGCCGACGAACAGAACCACGATTGCGGGGATGGCGGTCCAGACGATTTCAAGGGGCAAATTGCCCTCAATCGCGAGGCCATCACTGAGGTCGCCGGCGCGGCGTCGGAAGCGCAACATGCTGTAAACAAGCAAGATCACGATGCCGAGAAACAGCATGGTGCCAATGCTGAATAAAACCTTAAACAGGGCGTCGTAGGTGGGGGCGTTGCTGCTTGCGTCCAGGGGCAGCATGTTGACGTTGTTGCCCACCCATAGCCCTGTCAGCACAAGGGCTGTGGTGGCCGCGAGGACAGCCAGGACGGTGCGAATCGGCACGGTGCACGTGGCGCGTTGGTTCAGCCTATGGGGGGCGGCCCTCTGGTGCGTGTCAAACGTTGTTTTGGTTGGCAAATCAACGTCTCCGTGGCTTCTCTCGAGGGTCGATGTTTCAGCTTTGAGATGTGCGGGATTGCCCATCCCCTGTTTTGAACAAGCTGGCTAACTTGTCTTTCAATCCCGGGACAGTCACCGCCATGGCGACGCCTCTGCGGCCAGAGCCCAATCTTCTCCCGGGCACCGTGCTGCGTCAGCGACTCGCCCTGCTCGCCTCCCACCTGGTCGTGGCCCTGGTGGCCCTGGTGGCCATCGGCGGTGCCACCCGGGTGATGGAGGCCGGCTTGGCTTGCCCCGACTGGCCCCTCTGTTACGGCCGCCTCCTGCCCGGCCATCAGATGAATCTTCAGGTTTTTCTGGAGTGGTTCCACCGGCTGGATGCCTTCGTGGTGGGGATCGCCCTGCTGGTGCTGACTGGCACCAGCTGGATCGGACGCCGGCAGCTGCCCGGGTGGCTGCCCTGGGCCGCAGGCACTGCCCTTCTGATGGTGGCCGTGCAGGGCGGCCTGGGGGCCCTCACCGTGACCCAGCTGTTGGCGGCTCCCTTGGTGACGGCCCATCTGGCCACCGCTTTACTGCTGGTGGCTTTGACCAGTGGCCTGTACCAGCGGCTGGCCATCGTGGGCCGCGACCTGCAGGCCCCGCCGGCCTGGTGGCTGGCCCTGGCTGGGGTCGCCCTGGTGCTGGTGCTCGCCCAATGCCTGCTCGGTGGCGCGATGGCCAGCCAGTGGGCCGCTGATCAGTGCTTCAGCTCCGGGAGTGGTTGCCGCTGGCTGCTGGCCCATCGCCAGCTGGCCATGCTTGCCGCTCTGGCGGTGCTGGCGCTGGGAGCCACCACAGGGTGGCTGCCCCAGGGCCTGGGCCAGCTGCCCGCCCTCGCCCAGGCCGCGGTGGCCCTGGTGGTTGTTCAGGTGGCGCTGGGGATCTGGACGTTGCGTCTCCAGCTCGATGCCCCCCTGGTAACCATTGCTCATCAGCTGACCGCGGCCCTCTTGGTGGGTCTGCTGTCGGCGGTGCTGGCCCGTTCCCTTGGCGGCCGCGAGCGGTCGCTTCTCTCCTCTGAGGTGGTTCATGGTTAGTGCAACGGCCCCAGCCTCGATCGCCCTCCCCACTGCCGTGGCCCCGGCGATTCGCCCCTCGGTGAAACTGCCCGCCTGGCTTGAGGTGGCCAAGCCCCGCCTGATCCCCCTCCTGCTGGCCACCACCCTGGGGGGCATGGCGCTCAGCGCCGGCGGCTCCCCCAGTGCGAGCACCATTGTCTGCACCCTCGTGGGCGGCAGCCTGGCTTCGGCCGCCGCGGGCGTGCTCAATTGCCTGTGGGAGCAGGAGCTCGACGGGCGCATGCAGCGCACCAGCCGCCGGGCTCTGCCCTCGGGTCGGCTGGCCCAGCGCCAGGCCTTCGCCCTCGCCATCGGGCTCACGCTGCTCTCGGTGGCCGTGCTGGTGATCGGCGTGAATCCCCTCGCCGCCACCCTGTCGCTGCTGGGCCTGTGCAGCTATGTGCTGCTCTACACGGCCCTGCTCAAGCCCCGGACCTCCCAGAACATCGTGATTGGCGGCGTGGCTGGGGCAATCCCGCCCCTGGTGGGGGCGGCAGCTGCCACCGGTGGCCTGGGCTGGTCGTCGTGGTGGCTGTTTTCCCTGGTGATGCTCTGGACCCCGGCCCATTTCTGGGCCCTGGCCTTGCTGTTGAAGGACGACTACCGCTCGGTGGGGATTCCCATGCTGCCGGTGGTGAAAGGAGGGGTGGTCACCACCCGGGCCATCAGCCACTACGCCTGGGCCACGGTGGCCTTCAGCCTGCTGGGGGTGTGGGCCCTGCCCAGTGGCGGCCTGCTCTACGGCCTGATGGTGTTGCCCTTCAACGGCCGTCTGCTGCAACTCAGCTCCCGGCTGCGCGCCCAGCCGGATGACCCCCAGCGGGCCCGCAGCCTGTTCCGCTGGTCGATTTTCTATCTCTTCGGCATCTGCCTGCTGTTGCTACTGGCCCGCCTTCCCCAGGCGTCCCTGCTTGGCCCGGGCCTGTTCAGCGTCCCGCTGGCGGCGCTGCCTACATTGGTCGGCTGATTGGGGCGGCCTGGCTCGGTGATCGAACTGCAGCAGCTCTGCAAGCGTTACGGCGGCCCTAAGGGAGGTCAGGGGGTTGTAGCCCTCGACGGCCTGTCCCTCCAGGTGCCCGCCGGCAGCCTTTACGGCCTGCTGGGGCCCAACGGCGCCGGTAAGACCACCACCCTGCGCATTCTCTGCACCCTGCTGGCTCCTGACAGCGGCAGCGTGCGCGTGGGTGGGGTTGATGCTCTGGAGGATCCCCGCGCCGTGCGGCGGCTGCTGGGCTATGTGGCCCAGGAGGTGGCGATCGACAAGATCCTCACCGGCCGGGAATTGCTGCAGCTCCAGGGCGATCTGTATCACCTGCCCGCGCTTGCCCGGAACCAGCGGATTGCCGAGCTGATCGAGCTGCTGGGCATGGCTGACTGGATCGATCGCCGTTGCGGCGGCTATTCGGGGGGCATGCGGCGCCGGCTGGATCTGGCCGCCGGCCTGCTGCACCGACCCCAGGTGCTGGTGCTGGATGAACCCACCGTGGGCTTGGACATCGAAAGCCGCGCGGCCATCTGGGGCGTGCTGCGCCAGTTGCGCGACGGCGGCACCACCGTGTTGCTCAGCAGTCACTACCTCGAGGAGGTGGATGCCCTGGCCGACCACCTGGCGATCATCGAGGCCGGCAAGGTGATCGCCGCCGGTGCACCCTTGGCGCTCAAGGCGGCCCTGGGGGGGGATCGGGTCACGCTGCGGGTGCGGGAGTTCAGCGATGCCGATGAGGCGGCCCGGGTGCAGGCGATCCTGAACTCCTGCGCCGGGGTGCGTCAGGTGGTGGTCAACCAGGCCCAGGGCTACTCCCTCAACCTGGTGATCGAGCACGACGGTGTGATCGAGCAGCTGCGCCGCCAGCTGGCTGAGGCCGACCTGCCGGTTTTTGCCCTGGCCCAGAGCCGCCCCAGCCTCGATGATGTCTATCTCCAGGCCACCGGCCGCACCCTGATGGATGCGGAACTGGCCGTGGCCGGGAGCCGCGATCCCAAGGCCGAACGCAAAGCGAGCATGTGATGACCACCACCCTTCCCGTTCCTGTCCCGGCCCGCGATCCTGCCCCGGGTTCCCCGCCCGAAGACTCCGCTTGGGCTGAGATCAGCCAGGAAACCTTTGCGCTCACCCGGCGACTGTTCGTGCAGCTGCAGCGGCGCCCTTCCACCTTGGTGGCGGGGGTGTTGCAGCCGCTGATTTGGCTGGTGCTGTTCGGGGCCCTGTTCGCCAAAGCGCCCGCCGGGCTGCTGCCGGGGGGGACCAGCTACGGGCGCTTCCTCGGGGCCGGCGTGATCGTGTTCACCGCGTTTAGTGCCGCCCTGAATGCGGGCCTGCCGGTGATGTTCGACCGGGAGTTTGGCTTCCTCAACCGATTGCTGGTGGCACCCCTGCGCTCCCGCAGCTCGATTGTGTTCGCCTCGGTGCTTTACATCACCTCCCTGAGCCTGGTGCAGAGCCTGGCAATCATGGGCACGGCCGCCCTGCTCGGCTATGGCTGGCCCGGTGCCGGAGGCCTGCTGTTGGTGCTGGTCACCCTGCTGCTGTTGGTGTTCGCGGTGACGGCCCTGAGCCTGGGGCTGGCCTTCGCCCTGCCAGGCCACATCGAATTGATTGCGGTGATCTTCGTGGCCAACCTTCCCCTGCTGTTCGCCAGCACCGCCCTGGCCCCGTTGTCCTTCATGCCGGCCTGGCTGGGCTGGCTAGCGGCCCTGAATCCCCTTACCTTCGCAATTGAACCGATTCGTGCCGCCTACGCCGGACAGGTCTCCCTCACCGCCGTGGTGCTGGAGGCCCCCTATGGCCAGCTCAGTAGCGCCACCTGCCTGGGGGTGCTCGCTGTCTTGGCTGCCGGGTTGTTCCTGCTGATTCGGCCCCTTCTGGATCGCAAGCTCACCTAGCCGGCCCTCCCGTGACCCTGCCTCCCCGCTGTCCCCCGCCTGCCCGTCCCGACCTGGCGGACCGTCTGCTGGCGGCGGTGGCCGAGCGGGACCACCCCATGGCCGAACGGCTGGTGCAGCAGTGGGTCCACCGCCGGGGCCTGGGTGCCCTGAACGAGCTCATTTCAGGCCCTCTGCGCGCCAGTCAGGGGGTGGAGGCGGCCGCCTGGCTGCAGGAGCGGGCCGGCCTTCTGCAGGCCCCCAGCGTCCAGCTGCAGCCGGTGGCCGAGCCCGATAGGCCCCAGACCCCCCCCGCAGCCCATGCCGCCCGCGTGTGGCCCCAGTTGCGCGTGGTGCCGGGTGGCATTGCGGCACCGGCGCCTTCTTCCCTCCAGCCCTTGCGTGCCTGGCTTCCCGATGCCGAGGAGCCGGAGGCGGATGCCCACCACGGCGTGGGATCCGCGGCCGACCCCCTCCCTTTGGCCAGCTGAGTGAAACCTTCCGGACTGATCGTGTCGGTGCAGGCCCCCGAGGGCTCTCCCATGCGCGATCCTGACGTGATCGCGGCCATGGCTGAGGCCAGCCTGCGCAATGGTGCCACCGGGGTGCGGCTGGAAAGTCCCGAACACATTGGTGCCGTGCGGAGTCGCTGCCCTGGGGCCCTGATCGTGGGGCTGTGGAAACGCACCTATCCCGACAGCGCCGTGTACATCACCCCTGGCTGGGAGGAGATCAGGACGGTGTGGGGGGCTGGGGCCGATGTGGTGGCCATCGATGCCACGGAACGCTTCCGCCCGGGCGGCCAAGAGTTGGAGGCTTTGATCCACCGGGCCCGTCGGGAGCTGGGGGCACCGCTGATGGCGGATGTGGACTCTCTGGCCAATGGCTTGCGGGCCGCCGCCCTCGGCTGCGATTGGGTGGGAACCACCCTCTATGGCTACACCGAAGCAACGGCGACACAGCGGCCTCCCGCCTGGGAGCTACTGCCCCATCTCC
This sequence comes from Cyanobacteriota bacterium, assembly GCA_041168785.1. Classification (GTDB taxonomy): domain Bacteria; phylum Cyanobacteriota; class Cyanobacteriia; order PCC-6307; family Cyanobiaceae; genus Cyanobium_A. Next base: position 8,577 of record JBEEKG010000050.1, on the reverse strand, counting down.
GGCAGCAGCTGCCGGAGGCGGTGAGCCTGATCTGCGAAGGCGGCATTGCCAGCCCCCAGCAGGTTCGGCAAGCCCTCGCTGCCGGGGCCGATGCGGTGGTGGTGGGCACGGCCATCACCGGCGTGGATCTCCAGGTGGCGGCCTACGTGGCGGCCTGTTGACACCGCGCTGATGGCGCCATTGGCCTGAAGAGGCTCCTTCCCAATCGCTGAGATGGTCTGACGCTGGCTCCTGCGTTGGGTGGGGACAGGGCAGCAGCCCGCCAGCTCAGGCCATGACGGTTGGCCGCATCCACGCCCGGTGGGTCAGCTCCCTCTGAGCCTCACATCATGCCGGGCATGCCCATGCCGCCCATGCCACCCATTCCCCCCATGTCGCCACCGGGGGCGGGTTCGGGTTCGGGCTTATCGGCGATCACCACTTCGGTGGTGATCAGCAACGAGGCAATCGACACCGCATCTTGGAGGGCCAGGCGCACCACCTTCGCGGCATCCAGGATGCCAGCGGTGAGGAGGTCTTCGTAGACGCCGGTGAGCGCGTTGTAGCCCTTGCCCAGCCGCAGAACCTCCGAAGCCACCACGGCGCCATCGGCCCCGGCGTTGTGGGCGATCTGACGGACCGGCTCGGCCAGGGCCCGCTGCACGATCTCGATGCCGGTGCGCTCATCCCCCTGGCAGGAGCCGGCCAGGGCGGTGAGGCCTTCTGCGAGCTCCAGCAGGGTGCAACCACCCCCGGCGATGATCCCCTCCTCGACGGCAGCACGGGTGGCATTGAGGGCGTCTTCAATGCGCAGCTTGCGGTTCTTCAGCTCGGTTTCCGTCGGGGCACCCACCTTGATGACCGCTACGCCGCCGGCCAGCTTGGCGATCCGCTCGTTGAGCTTTTCGCGGTCGTAGTCGGAGTCGGTGTTGTCCAGCTCCCGCTTGATGGAGGCCACGCGGTCGGCCACGGCGGCCTGGTGCTCACCGCTGGCCACGATGGTGGTGGAGTCCTTGGTGATGGTGATGCGACGGGCCTGGCCCAGGTCCGCCAGGCCCGTCTTTTCTAGGGTCATGGCCTGGTCTTCGCTCACCACGGTGGCGCCGGTGAGGATGGCGATGTCGGCGAGCATGGCCTTGCGGCGATCGCCGAAGCCGGGCGCCCGCACCGCGGCCACCTGAAGCACGCCGCGGTTCTTGTTCACCACCAGGGTGGCGAGGGCCTCACCCTCCACCTCCTCAGAGAGGATCAGCAGCGGTCGGCCGCTCTTCGAGACCGCTTCCAGCACGGGCACCAGGTCGGCGATGGTGCTGATCTTGCGGTCGGTGATCAGGATCAGGGCGTTCTCGAAGACGCACTCCCGCCGCTCCTGGTCGGTGACGAAGTAGGGGGAGCTGTACCCCCTGTCGAAGGCCATGCCCTCGGTGATCTCCAGCTCGGTGGCGAGGGAGGTGGATTCCTCCACGGTGATGACGCCGTCAGCGCTCACCTTGTCCATGGCCTCGGCGATCATCCGGCCGATTTCGTCGTCGTTGCCGGAGCTCACGGCCGCCACCTGGCGAATGGCTTCCCCGGCCACGGCCTGGGAGCGCGCCGCGATGCCGGCCACAATGTGGGCGGTGGCCTTTTCCATGCCCCGGCGCAATCCCACGGGGTTGGCACCTGCGGCCACATTTCTGAGGCCTTCACGTACCAGGGCCTGGGCCAGAAGGGTGGCGGTGGTGGTGCCGTCCCCGGCGGTGTCCTTGGTCTTGCTGGCGACCTGCTGCATCAGCTTGGCGCCTACGTTCTCGAAGGGATCCTCGAGTTCGATCTCCTTGGCGATGGTGACGCCGTCATTGACGATGTCGGGGGCGCCGAATTTCTTCTCGAGCACCACGTTGCGGCCGCGGGGGCCGATGGTGACCTTCACCGCATTGGCCAGGGCGTTGACACCCCTTTCCAGCGCACCGCGGGAGGCATCCGAAAAGCTGATCAGCTTGGTCATGGAATCGGAATTGAGGCAATGTTTTTCAGAGTCCCACAGCGGCCTGCCACCTGGGAGGTGGTGTGGGGTGGGGAAAGCCGAATCGATGGGCGGTCGCGGGCTGCTGAACGGCGCCGGGCTCGATAGGGTCTGACGACGGAGTGGGTCTGGGGATGGAAGATCTGCTGCAGACGGCCCTCGAGAGCGCCGATGAGGCGATGGCGCTCGATCCGGCCTCCAGCGCCAACGCCATGGTGTTTGTGCTGGTGGCTGTGTTCGGGGTGGCGATGGCGCTGGTCTATGTACCGGTGCGGTTGTTCTTGACGATCACGGCCCGCAGTCGGCGGTTGCGCCTGCTGCAGCGGATCCGTCGCCTGCGGGAGGAACTGGGCCAGCCGATCCCCAACCCCTGATCCGCCACTGCCGGCAGTGCTACCGCATCACCATGCCGCCATCCACCTGCAGCACCTGGCCGGTGATGTAGGCGGCGGCGGGATCGGCGGCCAGGAAGCGCACGGCACCGGCCACCTCGGCGGCGCTGCCCATCCGGCCCATCGGAATGGCCGCCAGGATCGGCTCCTTGTCGAGCTCGGCGGTCATGTCGCTCTCGATGAAGCCCGGGGCCACCGCGTTGACGGTGACGCCCCGGGCGGCGAATTCGGCCGCATTGCTGCGGGTCAGGCCGATCACACCGGCCTTGGCGGCGCTGTAATTCGCCTGGCCAGGGTTGCCCATGAGGGCCACCACCGAGGTGATGTTGATGATGCGGCCGGAGCGGGCTTTGAGCATGGCCCGGCTCACGGCGCGGGTGCAGAGGAACACCCCGGTGAGGTTGAGGTCGATGACGCTCTGCCAGTCGGCTGTTTTCATGCGCATCAGCAGCCCGTCCCGGGTGATGCCGGCGTTGTTGACCAGTACGTCGAGCCGCCCGGCCTTCTCCAGCACGGCCTTGACCATGCCATCCACTTCGCCTTCGTCGGCCACGTTGGCCCGGTGGCTCCAGGCCTGGCCTCCGCTGGCTGTGATGGCGGCCACCACAGCCTCGGCAGCCTCCGGTGAGCTGGCGTAATTGACCACCACCTGGGCTCCGGCGGCGCCCAATTCAAGGGCGATGGCACGGCCGATGCCCCGGCTGGCACCTGTGACCAGGGCCACGTGACCGGCCAGGGGGGCGGAGCTGGACATCGCAGGGCTGGCGTCAGTGCCGGTGATCGTATGGCGCGGCTAGCCCAGGCCCAGGGCGGCCAGCACCTCGGGGGCGCCCAGCTGGTTCAGGTGGGTGGCCGTACCCAGGCCTTGAACCCCCGCCCGGCTCGGCAGGCTGGCGGTTTCCCGGCCCAGGGCAACGAGTGGCAGGCCGAGGAGCAGGGCCAGTTCGGTCGCCACCGGATCGCTGGCCAGCACCACATCGGCGCTGGCGATCTGGGCCGCGCGCTCCCTCAGCTTGGCGCTGCCGGGCAGGGCCTGCAGGGTCCGCAGGTTGGGCAGCTTGCTGCGGATCGCGGCCGGCAAGGCTTGCCACTGGTCAGCGGGCCAGTCGCCGGCGCCAGCGGAGGGGGCCAGCAGCAGGGCCGGACCATCCCCGCCGGGGAGGGCCGCCCCGGCCGCCTCCAGATCCGCCGGGGCCAGGGGCAGGCGGAAGGCGTCGGCGTCGAGCCGCACGCCGATCGGCTGGAGAAAGGCCTCCAAGGCCTGGTTGGGCCAGCCACCCGCCACGGGAGTGATCCGCTCGGTGGCGGAGAAGCCGGCGGCGGCCACCCGGGTGGGGATGTGGCTCATCGACAGCATCAGGTCCATCTGCCGGCTGGGCGCCAGGTTGAGACACACCTGAAAATCTGGTTCCCGCACCGATCCCATCAGGTTGGCCCAGTCGGCCAGCGTGGCCTGGTCATAGGCAAAGGGCATGGCCCGGTTCACGCCCGGATGCAGGCTCCACAGCGGTACGGCGGCGAGCGGGCAGACCACCTGCACCTCGGCTCCCAGCTGGTCGGCCACCGCAGCCACGGCGGCAAAACTCTGCAGCTGCTGGCTGCTGCCGCCCGGAATCAGAAACAGGGCGCGCATCGCAAAGGCACGGGTCGGCGGCCTGATTGTATGGATCGAATCCGGTTTGCCCCGTTTCCCAGGAGTCGCTTGTGCATTTGCTGATCGCCGCTGCTGGTAGCGGCCGCCGCATGGGGGCCGAGGGCAACAAGTTGCTGCTGCCGGTGGCGGGCCGGCCCGTGCTCGCCTGGACCCTGGAGGCCGCCCTGGCCTGCCCGGCCATTCACTGGATCGGCATCGTTGGCCAGCCGGTGGATGCGGAGGCGATCGCCGCGATCGTGGCGGTGGCCAGCCCCGACCGGCCGGTGCGCTGGATTCTCGGTGGAGACACCCGTCAGGAGTCGGTGTGCCGCGGGTTGGCGGCCCTGCCGGCCGAGGCTGAGGGGGTGCTGATCCATGACGGCGCCCGCTGCTTGGTGGAGCCGGCCCTGCTGGAGCGCTGTGCCGCCGCCGTGAGCGGGGGCGCTGCGGTGATTGCCGCCACTCCCGTCACCGACACGATCAAGCAGGTGGATGGCGCGGGCACGATCACCGGCACCCCGGATCGCTGCGGGCTTTGGGCGGCCCAGACTCCCCAGGGATTCCCCGTGGCCCAGCTGCGCTCCGCCCACGCCACGGCCACGGCGGAGGGGTGGAGTGTCACCGATGACGCGGCCCTGTTTGAACGGCTGGGGCTGCCGGTGCAGGTGTTGGAGGCGCCCCCGTCCAACATCAAGCTCACCACCCGTTTCGATCTCACCGTGGCGGAAGCGGTGTTGGCGGGCCGGACTTGATCGGCTCGGGCGTTCAGCCCGGCAGCATCCGCAGCCGGCCCCGGTCGGCGTCGAGTTCGGCCCAGGCCCCCAGGGGGAGGGCCGCATTGCCGGCCACGTGGCCGACGGGCAGGCCGCTTACCACCGGTACGCCGAGGTCGGCGGTGCGTTCGCGGAGCACCTGCTCCAGGCTGAAGCGATCCAGCGCCTGTTCGGTGCAGGGGGCCTGGTCCGCTGGGGTGTCGTCGCAGTCGGTGAAGTGACCCAGGCCGATGCCCGCGAGTTGCTGCAGGGCGCCGCTGAGGCGCCAATGGGTGAGCATCCGCTCGATCCGGTAGGGGGCCTCGCCCACGTCCTCCAGCACCAGGATCGCGCCCCGCAGATCCGGCAGGTGGGGGGTGCCCAGCAGGTGGGTGGCCACCGTGAGGTTGGCCGCCAGCAGGGGGCCTTCGGCGGCGCCGCCACACCAGCCCACCCCCTGGAGGTCGGCCAGGGGTTCGCCGAACAGCAGCCGTCGCAGCCGCTCCTGGCTCCAGGCCGGCTCGGCGGCCAGGGTCGTGAGCAGGGGGCCGTGGATGGCGCCTCCTTGGCCTTGGGCCAGTTGGGCCCAGAGCAGGGAGGTGACGTCAGAGAAGCCCAGCAGCCAGCGGGGCGGCAGGCCCAGGGGCTCCTCCAGCAGGCGGGCGGCCCCCCAGCCCCCGCGCACGCAGGCCAGCAGCTCCGCCCCCCGCCGGGCCGCCGCTTCCAGGTCGCCGCGCCGCTCCGGATCGCGGCCGGCCAGGTACCCCCAACGGCGACCCTGCAGCGGCGCGCGCCCCACCTGCAGTCCCCAGGCCTCCAGCACGGCAATACCGGCCTGCAGCCGGGCCTGGGCCTCTTCCCCGAGCAGGGCCGAGCTGGCCGCCACCAGCTGCACCCGATCCCCGGGCCGCAGGGGCTCGGGCAGGCGGATCGTGCGGCCGAGGGGCTGGCTCATGGCAGTTGTCCGAGCACCAGGGCCAGCAGCATCAGGCCGCCCAGCTGCACCTGGCGGCTGAAGTGGCGGCCATAGGCGGAGCGGGGCAGCTGGGGGCGGCGCAGCAGGGCGGCTTCGCGCTGCATGCCCGCGGCGGCCAGCAGCAGCAGCGGCCAGGTGATCCAGCCGCAGCCCTGCAGGCCGGCGGCCAAGCTCAGGGCCAGGGCGGCCAGGCCGTAGCTCACGCCCACCGCCAAGGGGGCCTGCTGGCCCAGGCTGAGGGCACTGCTGCGCACCCCGATGGCCCGGTCATCGTCCCGATCGGCCATGGCGTACACCGTGTCAAAGCCGAAGGTCCACAGCAGGGTGGCCAGCCACACGAGGGGCAGGGGCCAGCCACCGGCGAGGGAGCCCGTGGCGGCCGCCCAGGGAATCAGCACGGCGAAGCCCCAACACAGCGCCAGCACCAGCTGGGGGTAGCCGAACCAGCGCTTGGCGGAGGGATAGAGGAGCACCGGGGGCAGGGCGGCGAGGGCCAGCAGTAGGCAGAGGCTGCGGCTGGCGGCCGGCAGGCCCCCCATCAACACCAGCAGCACCGCCAGGGCCAGCAGCAGGGCCAGTCCCAGCAACGCCGTGGCTTCTACCACTCCGACACGGCCATCGGCGATGGGCCGGCTGCGGGTGCGCTCCACCAGGGGGTCGATGCGGCGGTCCCAGAGGTCGTTGGCGATGCAGCCCGCCGCACTCACGGCCAGCCCTCCCAGCACGATCAACCCCACCAGCAGTGCTGCTGGTGGGGTGTTGGGGGTGAGCCAGAGGCTCCAGCCGGCGGGAATCAGCAGGATCAGGCGGCCACTGGGCTTATGCCAGCGCACCAGTTCGAGCCAGGCGCCCAACTTGGCGCCGATCGCGGAGTTGGCCATGCCCCCATTCCGTTGCGGCGAACCCTAGGTGTCCCGCCAGCCAGGACCACGGATGGCAAAGTGGCGCCCCAGCGGCTGCAGCTGAGCTTGATGGTCCAGGCCCCCAACCTCACGCAGGCCGGCCGGCGCCGGGTGGCCGCGATCGATATCGGCACCAATTCCATTCACCTGCTTGTGGCGGAGGTGGATCCGGAGCTGTGCAGCTTCTCGGTGGTGCTCGCCGAGAAGGCCACCACCCGGCTGGGGGAACGGGATCCCCACACCGGCGAACTCAGTGCCGAGGCGATTGAGCGCGCCTTCCGCACCCTTCGCCACGACCGCGATCTGGCCCTCAGCCATGGTGTGGAGCAGATCGTCACCGCGGCCACCAGCGCCGTGCGGGAAGCCCCCAACGGTCGCGACTTTCTGGTGGCTCTGCAGGAGCAGCTCGATCTGGATGTGGATCTGGTGAGCGGGCCGGAGGAGGCCCGGCTGATCTACCTGGGTGTGCTGTCCGGCATGGCCTTCGGCGACCAGCCCCACCTGATCATCGACATCGGCGGCGGCTCAACGGAGCTGGTGCTGGCCGATGGCCGGGATGGCCGCTCGTTCAGCAGCACCCGCATCGGTGCGGTGCGGCTGCAGCGAGAGTTCTGCCAACAAGACCCCCTGTCCGCTGACCGCCGTTCCTTTCTTCAGGCCTACATCCAGGGCGCCCTCGACCCCGCCGTGGCCGAGGTGAAGGCGGCGTTGCGCCCGGGGGAACAGCCCCTGATGGTGGGCACCAGCGGCACGGCCATGGCCCTGGCAGCCCTGGCGGCGGCGGAGGACCCCAAACCTCCGCTGAAGCTGCAGGGCTATCGGCTCAGCCGGGAGCGTGTCGACCAGCTCACCGCCCGGCTGCTGGCCATGACTCCCGAGCAGCGCCGCGCCCTGCCCGCCATCAACGACCGGCGTGCGGAAATCATCGTGCCGGGGGCCCTGATCCTGCAGACCGCCATGGCCATGCTGCAGGTGCGGGAGCTGGTGGTGTGTGACCGGGCCCTGCGGGAGGGCCTGATCGTGGACTGGATGCTGCGCAACGGGCTGCTCGGCGATCGCTTTGCCTTCCAGAGCACGATCCGCCAGCGCACGGTGCTGCATCTGGCCCAGAGTTTCGGGGTTGACCGGGCCCGGGCCGATCGGGTGGCGGTCCATGCCCTCAACCTGTACGACCAGTCCCGCGGCCTGCTGCACCACGACGACGGCCCCGGGCGGGAGTTGCTCTGGGCCGCTGCCCAGCTCCACACCTGCGGCAAGAGCATCAACATCTCGGCCTACCACAAGCACAGCTGGTATCTGATTCGCCACGGCGAGCTGCTGGGCTACTCCGAGGCCGAACATCGGATGGTGGCGGCCATCGGCCGGTACCACCGGCGCAGCTTGCCGAAGAAGCGCCACGAGTCCTGGCAGCTGATCGAAGATCGCGACCAGCGCCGCACGGTGGCGTCGATGGCGCTGCTGCTGCGCCTGGCGGCCGCCCTGGATCGCCGGCCCGCAGCTGTGATTGCCGGCTTGCGGGTGCAGTCCCTCGACGGGGCCGTGAGCATTGCCCTCGAGCCGGCAGTGCCGCCGCCGGGCCAGCCCGAGGTGGACCTCAGCCTGGAGCGTTGGAGCCTGCGGTCCTGCGGCCCCGTGGTGCAGGAGGCCTGTGGCCTCGGGCTCAGGGTGCCGGAGCCTTGAAGCGGCGCCAGCGCACCTGATCGATCGTGCCCAGCTGTTGGGCTGCTCCGGAACCCAGTTGGGCCTGCACCAGGTCGGGCCGGCCAGCGAGGACCACCACTCCGCCGCCCAGGGGGAAGGACCGCTCACCCTCGAAGGTGCCCCGGAACAGGGTGGTGCCTGTCTCAGTCTTCACCTCCAGCCAGCTGGGCCCGCGGCTGCGCAACAGCAGCTGGTCGTTCTTGCCAGTGGTTGGGAGGGGGCTGGGATCCGCTGCCA
>JBEEKG010000049.1:0-2894 GCA_041168785.1 Cyanobacteriota bacterium | reverse complement strand
CCGGGTGGGTCCGCCGCTGCTGGAGCGACCGCGTTTTCACCAGCTGCTGCTGGCCGAACTGGAGGCCCTGCCATGAGCGACAGCGTCGTGCTCGGCACCGTGTATCTGGTGGGGGCCGGTCCGGGTGATCCCGAGCTGCTCACCCTCAAGGCCCATCGGCTGCTGCGCCAGTGCGATGCGCTCGTGTACGACTCCTTGGTGCCGAAGGCGCTGTTGGATTTGGTGCCGGCCGGCTGTGAGTGCCATTTCGTGGGCAAGCGCCGCGGTCACCATTCGGTGCCCCAGCCCAGCACCAATGCGGTGCTGGTGGAGCTGGCCAGCCGCCACCGGCTGATCGTGCGGCTCAAGGGCGGCGATCCCTTTCTGTTTGGCCGCGGCGGGGAAGAGGCGGCCCATCTGGCGGCCCGGGGTGTGCCCGTGCAGGTGGTGCCCGGGGTGACGGCCGGCATCGCGGCGCCCGCCTATGCGGGCATTCCGGTGACCCACCGCCGCGCCGGCTCCAGTGTCACCTTCGTGACGGGCCATGAGGAGATCGACAAGGGCCGGCCCGGGGTGGACTGGCGCGGGCTGGCCCGCAGCAGTGATGGCCTCGTGATCTACATGGGCCTGCACAACCTGCGCCGCATCGCCGAGGAACTGATGGCGGGGGGGCTGGCCCCCGATACGCCCGCGGCCGTGATCCAGCAGGGCACTGTGCGGGGCCAGCGGCAGCTGATCAGCGTGTTGGCCGAGCTTGCCGATCGGGCGGAGGAGCAGGGCTTCGCCTCGCCTTCGATCGTGGTGCTGGGTGAGGTGGTGGCCCAGCGGGTGCCCGCCTGTGCCCCCGACCCCGCTGACGCGGAGATGCCGATTCCCTTCTGAAGCCAGCGGCTCGCCCCAATCGGCGCCGCTAAACCACCTGGGGAAGTGGCCTACGGAAAGCGGAATTGGGTAGTTGATGCAACGTCTCTCCCTAGGGGCGCTGCGGTCTAGTGGGCCCTTGCTTCCGCACCCGCCCGTGCCCTTTCCCATAGCCGCCACTCCCCTGCAGCAGGCGCCGATGTTCGAGCTGATTCCCTACGAGAAGTTCCGAGATACCCCGGCTGTTCGCTTCTTTGACATCACCGTTGCCAACTCCAACGCCCGCGACCTGGTGATCCACGCCGGCCCGGCGGTGAGTCCCCCCGATGAGGAGAGCACCGGCGCCTGGCAGTTTTATCTGCACCCCCACCAGGAGGACAATCTGCTGGCCCTGCACGGCGGCCGCACCTTCTATTTGGTGAACTTCGGCTGGAATTACCCGTATCACATTGTTCGGCTGGACACGGGCGGCGACATCCTGCGCATTCCCCCCGGCACCTTCCACCGCTCCGTGTCCGATCCCGATGGTTCGGTGGTGCTCAACCAGGCCGTGCGGGACGAAGGGGCCAGCGTGGTGCGCGAGTTTCGCGTGTACAACAGCCGCCTCATCCCGCGTCTGTTTGCCACCACCTTCAAGACGGCGCCGTTGCCCAAGTTGCATGGGGTGAGCTGGTAGGCCACCACTGCGAAGCGCCGCAGGCAGCTGTCCACAAATCGGCTGGTGCTGCCCCGTCCCCCGGGGTGTTGCAAAGCAGGGGGCCGGGCGCAGCACCAACCGCTCCCGACTCTCAGAGGGGACTAGCGGATCTGGCTCAGGTAATCGCAGGTGGACTGCACCGACATTGGACGGCCGAACAGGTATCCCTGGCCATGGCTGTAGCCATTTTCAAGCAACCAGGTGCGCTGGATTTCCGTTTCCACGCCCTCAGCGGTGGTGCTGAGGCCTAGATCCACACACAGAGACTGGACTGTTTTTAGCAATTGGTTGCTGGGGCTGAGCGGGTCGTTGATGCGCTGCACGAAGCTTGAATCCACCTTTACGGTGCGCACCGGGTAGTTGTGCAGTCGGCTCAGGGAGGAGTAGCCGGTGCCGAAATCGTCGATGGCGATCGAGACGCCCTGACGGCGCAGGGTGTTGAGGAAGACCCCCAGTTCGGAGCTGTTGTCCTGCAGGTAGTTCTCCACCAGCTCCACCTCCAGGTGCCAGCCAGGGGGAAGGGAGGTGGTTCCGATCAGCTGCAGCAGGCGGTTCCGGAGGGCCTCGTTCTCCAGCAGCAGGGCAGAGAGGTTCACGGAGAGCTGGAGCGGCCGTTCGGGGGCGACGGCGGCCAGTGTCTGGCTGGCCTGTAGGGCCTTGAGAATGATTTGCAGATCCAGTTCCCCACTGAGCCCGGCCAGGTCGGCGATGGGCAGAAATGCATCCGGCGTCAGAATGTCGCCGGTGTCGGTGCGCCAGCGCATCAAGCACTCCAGGCCCACCAGATGTCCCGTGGTGAGATTGACGATGGGTTGCAGGTACGGAAGGATCTCGTTCCGACGGATGGTGCGACGCAAGTCGGTTTCGATTTGGTAGTGCTGTTGGACGGCCAGGCGCGAGGACAGATCAATGAACTTGAAAGCGCTGGTTGCGGAGCGACTAGCATTGGCCATTTGTTGGGCAATGCTGGCATCGGAGAGTAAGGAATCTGGGTCGTTGTAGTTGTTTTTAAAGATCACTACGCCCGCGCTCATGTTGAGTTCAAGGTCGCGATCATTCAGTTTCAGCGGTGTTTCAAGACTGGCTACGCAGCGTTCGATGATGGCTGTGACGCTGGCTTCTTCGGAGAGATGGGGTAGGACGAGAATCACCTCATTTTCGGAGAAACGGGTGATCGTTGCCAGGGAAGGTAGGCAGGTGCGCAGGCGTTCGAGGCCCGTTTGGATCAGGTTCTCTGCTGCGGCAGCTCCCAGGGTGGCGCTGGTGCGGGAATGCTCCTTGAACTTGCAGCGGGCCAGGGCAAAGCAAGGGGGCTGATCCAGTTCAAACATCAGCGTCAGCATCCGCATCAGCTGGT
>JBEEKG010000048.1:0-10798 GCA_041168785.1 Cyanobacteriota bacterium | reverse complement strand
CTGCGGCAGGCCAGCAGCACCGTGGCCCCCCCGGCCAGCAGGGCGCGGGCACTCTCCAGGCCCAGGCCGCTGTTGGCGCCGGTGATCAGGGCCAGTCGACCACTCTGATCCGGCATGGCCTCGCCACTCCAGCGGGCCGGAACGGCAACGGCCTGGGATGGCGCCATAGAGCTGCAGCAGAAAACCTGCGGCGGTTCTAGCGACCGTGCTGGTCCAACAGGCTGGCGGCATAGCTGCGGGCCTCACCCGAATCGCCGCCAGCCAGTTCCGCCAGCTCCGCCTGGCGGGCCTGAGTGTCCCGCAGGTGGGACACCCGGGTGTGGGTGATGCCCTCCACCACCTGCTTCGACACCCGGAAGTGGTGGTCAGCCGCAGCGGCCACCAGGGGCTGGTGGGTGACGCAGAACACCTGGCGCTGCTGGGCCAGGCGCTGCAACAGCTCAGCCATGGCGCCGCTCACCCGGCCGCTGACACCCGTATCAATCTCATCAAACAACAGGGTGACGTGGGAATCGGCGGCAGCCAGGCAGGTTTTCAGGGCCAGCAGGAAGCGCGACATCTCACCGCCGGAGGCCACCTCCGCCAGCGGGGCCAGGGGCACGCCGGGGTTGGCGGAAAATTGAAACTGCACCGCATCGGCCCCGTCTTCCCCCGGCGGCGCCGGCGTGATCGCCACCGCAAAGCGCACATTGGCCAGGCCCATCGGCCGCAGGGCCTGCATCAACTGCTGTTCCAGCAGCCGGGCCGCCTCCTCGCGCGCGGCCGTGAGCCGACCATTCGCCTGATCACGCACCTGGCGCGCCAGGTGCTCGACCCGCTCCAGCGCCTCCAGCGACGCCTCCCCGCCCCCGGGGGCCAGCTGCTCCCGCAGGCGATCCCGCAGCAGGATCAACTCGCCCAGCTCCTGGCCATGGCGCCGCTCCAGGGCCCGGAGCTGGGCCATGCGCTCCTGCAGGGCATCAAGGCTTTCGGGATCACTCTCAAGCGCGGCGCCATAGCGCTCCAGGTCCCGCACCAGATCCTGAAGGGCCGCCAACCCATCCGTGCAGCCGCTACGCAGGGCGGCGACACCGCCATCGAGGGCTTCCATCTGCAGAAGCTCCTGTTCACAGGCCGCCAGGTGATCCAGCACCGAGGGCGCCTGCTCGGCACCCTCCACCAGCCGGCCCAACAGCACCATCACCCCCTCCTGCAGCCGCACCCCATGGGCCAGGCGGTTTTCCTCCCCCTGCAGCCGCTGACGCTCCAAAGGATCCTCGAGCTGGGCCGCCTCCAGTTCGGCCAGCAACCGCTCCTGCTCAGCGCGGCGTTGCTGCAGCTGCTCCCAGTCGGCGCGGGCCTGCTCCAAGCTCGCCGCCGCCTGTTTCCAATCGCGCCAGGCCGCCGCCACTGGCTCCAGCAGGGGCTGGAGGCTCTCACCGGCAAAGCGATCCAGCCAACGGCGCTGCTGACCCGGCCGGGCGAGCTGCTGGGTTTGGCCCTGCACAGTGAGGTCAAGCAGCAGGGGGCGCAGCTCCTGGATCTGGGCACGGCTCACCACCACCCCGTTGAGCCGGTTGCGGCTGGTCAGACGGTCCTCGCTGAGGCGCCACTCGCGGCTGAGCAGCAGTTCCTCCTCCTCCAGGTCCAGCTCCTGCTGCTGCAGCCAGCCCTGCAGGGGCGGTGAGAGGCTGAAACTGGCCTCAATCACGCCGCGCTCGGCGCCCCGACGCAACAGGCGAGCACCCGCACTGCCCTGGGCCCCACCCAGCAGGGCATCGAGGGCATCGAGCAGGATCGATTTCCCGGCACCGGTCTCGCCGGTGAGCACAGTGAAGCCCTCGCGGAAGCTCAACTCCAGCCGCTCGATCAGGGCGATGTTGCTGAGGCGCAGTCCAGTCAGCACAGGGGCGGGGGGTGGCGGCCTGGGGCCACCGGGTGGTGGAGCCGACCGTAGCGACGGTGTGTTTCGTTTAGAAGGGGAGAACTTCAAATCGGGCCCGTGGCCGGCGGCATGGTGAGCTCCCCAGCAGAAGCCAACGCCGAACTCAGCGACTTCATCGAGGCTTCAGGCCTGCTGAGTTACGACCCGGCCGCCATCACCCGCATCTACGCCGGCCACCCCCAACGGCTGATCCGTCGCCTCTGGCAAACCCTTGTACCCATTGGGCTCTACCTGCTGGGGGTGGGTTTCGACTGGCTCACCGGCCAACTGAAGACCACCGATCGCGCCCGGTCCCGGGCCAAGGAAGCCGCCGATCTGGTGGCCTCCCTGGGCCCCGCCTTCATCAAGGCGGGTCAGGCCCTCTCCACCCGGCCCGACATCGTGCCGCCCCTGCTGCTGGAGGAACTGGCCCAGCTGCAGGACCAGTTGCCGGGCTTCGATTCAGCCCTGGCGATGGCCTGCATCGAGGAAGACCTGGGCGCGCCGGTGCTGACCATCTACGAACAGCTGGATGCGGAACCCATCTCCGCCGCCTCCCTCGGCCAGGTGCACAAGGGAGTGCTCAAGGGCGGGCAAGCAGTGGCGGTGAAGGTGCAGCGGCCGGGTCTGCGGGAGCAGATCACGCTCGACCTCTACATCGTGCGCAACATCGCCGCCTGGCTCAACCAGAACGTCGGCCTGATCCGCAGCGATCTGGTGGCCCTGATCGACGAGCTGGGCAAGCGGGTGTTTGAGGAGATGGATTACTGCAACGAAGCGGCCAACGCCGAGCGGTTCGCCGCACTGCATGCCAGCAACCCGCGCATCGCCGTACCCCGCATCTACCACCAGGCCACCAGCCGCCGGGTGCTCACCATGGAGTGGATCGAGGGAGTGAAACTCACCAACCTCGAGGCCGTGCGCGGCATCGGCGTCGACCCCGACGACATGGTGACGGTGGGGGTGAACTGCTCGTTGCAACAACTGCTGGAACACGGTTTCTTCCACGCCGATCCCCACCCCGGCAACCTGCTGGCCCTCTCGGACGGCCGCCTCGCCTATCTCGATTTCGGCATGATGAGCGAGGTCAGCCGGGAATCGCGCACCGGCCTGATCCAGGCGGTGGTGCACCTGGTGAACCGCAGCTTCGGCAAGCTCAGCAAGGATTTCGTCAGCCTGGGCTTCCTGGCCGAAGACGTGAACCTCGAGCCGATCGTGCCGGCCTTTGAAAAGGTGTTCGGCCAGGCAATCGAGCAGGGCGTCAGCCGGATGGACTTCAAGGCCGTCACCGACGACCTCTCCGGGGTGATGTATCGCTTCCCGTTCCGGGTGCCCCCTTACTACGCGCTGATCATCCGCTCGCTGGTGACCCTCGAAGGCATCGCCCTCAGCGTGGATCCCGAGTTCAAGATCCTCGGCGCCGCCTATCCCTACTTCGCCAGACGGCTAATGGAAGACCCGGATCCCGGTTTGCGCCAAAGCCTCAAGGAGATGCTGTTCGATGGCGACATCTTTCGCTGGCAACGGCTCGACAACCTGATCGCCAGCGCCTCTCAAGGCGCCCAACTGGATCTCGAGGGGCTGCTCGACCAGGTGCTCAGCTTCCTGTTTTCCCCCAATGGCGGCCTGCTGCGCCAGCAGCTAGTAGAGGCCATGGTGGCCCGCATGGATGCCCTGGCCTGGCAGACCACCCTGCGGATCGGCAAACGGCTGCCGGAACGGCTCCAACCGCCCGGGCTACGGCGCCACCGCCTCAGTGATGCCAACGAACCCCTGCTCGACCTGGAGCCGGTGCGCCAACTCAGCGGCATTCTCAAAGCCCTGCCGGGCTTCGAACCGCAGATGCTCGTACGGCGCCTGCCCCGACTTCTGGGGGAACCAGAACTGCGGCAAATGGGGGTTCAACTGGCCAAAGGCCTGGCCGAAAGAGGTGTGGTGCGCCTGGTGCGCGATGTGCTCGTACCGGCCTGAGCGGGCAGAAAGCCGCCCTAGACTGGATTGCATGCAAAGACTGCGGCGCATGCGCACCCATCAGGCCGTTGGCCAAGCCCTAGCCGCCACCATGCTGGGCTTCGGCTTGCTGAGCCCCCTGGCCATCGCGCCACCCCGGGCGACAGCCGCCGAAAACCTGGTGTTCGTCAGTGGTGCCTTTCGGCGCTCGATCGCCGTGGCCGACCTCGAGCACCTGGCACAGACCGGACAGGCCCGGGGCCTGCTGGCAGATGTACTGCGTTTCAGCAACCAAAACCCCGTGGAAATCGGCAAGCTGCTGAACCAATCCATCGCCCTGCCCGTCACCCTGGTGAGCCGCTTGCTCAACACCCGGATTGGTGAGGCGATCCTGCAGCGAGTGGCCACGGTCGTCTATCCGTTGCAGGCCTCCCAGGTGGGGATTCCGGCCCTGCGCTCAGCGATGGTGCTGGGAGTGGTGGAGGGGAATGGGTCGATCTCTGCCCTGTCTTTCCTGCGGGCCTACCCCACCCGGGAGCTGGAAGTGAGCATCCCGGCGCTGATGAACCTGATGAGCAAGGCCAGTTCCATCACGGAACTGGTGCGGTTCTTCTCCGAATCTCCCCTGGATGGCCTCCGCGGCGACAGCCCCAAAGCCGCGCCGTAGATTCGCCCAAGCCACCGCAGCCACCTGTGCCCTTGCTTCGATCCCTGAGGCGTCTGAGCAAGGGACCGTTCGGTGCCCGTCCGACGATGCAGGACTGGCCCGGCCTGATCGAGGCCTATCGGCGTTGGTTACCGGTGTCCAACCAGACCCCGGTGATCACCCTGCACGAGGGGGCCACCCCCCTGATCCCGGCTCCGGCAATCGCGGAACGGATCGGTCGGGGGGTCAAGGTGTACCTCAAGTACGACGGTCTGAACCCCACCGGCTCCTTCAAGGACCGGGGCATGACCATGGCCATTTCCAAGGCCAAGGAAGCCGGCTCAGAAGCGGTGATCTGTGCCAGCACTGGCAACACCTCCGCCGCCGCCGCGGCCTATGCCCGCCGCGGCGGCATGCGGGCCTTCGTGCTGATCCCGGATGGCTATGTGGCCCAGGGAAAGCTGGCCCAGGCCCTGCTCTACGGGGCCGAGGTGATCGCGATCCAGGGCAACTTCGACCGGGCCTTGGCAATCGTGCAGGACATGGCCAACCAGTACCCCATCACCCTGGTGAATTCGGTCAATCCCTACCGCCTGCAGGGCCAGAAAACAGCAGCATTCGAGGTGGTGGATGCCCTGGGTGAAGCGCCCGACTGGCTGTGCATCCCCGTGGGCAACGCCGGCAACATCAGTGCTTACTGGATGGGATTCAACGAATACAAGGCTGCTGGGCACTGCCGCCGGCTGCCGCGCATGATGGGGTTCCAGGCGGCCGGATCAGCCCCCCTGGTGCTGGGCCACACGGTGGAGCAGCCCGACACCATCGCCACCGCGATCCGCATCGGCAACCCGGTGAACCGGGAGAAAGCCCTCAACGTGCGCCGCGAAAGTGGTGGCGGCTTCATGGCGGTCACCGACGCCGAAATCATCGACGCCTACAAGCTGCTCGGATCCGGTGAAGGGGTGTTCTGTGAACCGGCCAGCGCCGCTTCCGTAGCCGGTCTGTTGAAGCGCCGGGACGAGGTGCCAGCCGGAGCCACCGTGGTGTGCGTGCTCACCGGCAATGGCCTCAAAGACCCCACCACCGCCATCGAACACAACGACGCCCGCTTCCACACGGGCCTGGAAGCAGATACGGCGAAAGTGGCTGCCGTCATGGGCTTTTAAGCCCCCTGGACCAGGCCAACCAATTGGCAAAGCGTCTGCAGGAAGCCTGGGGAAAACCAGCCCAATCCGGGGGACGAGCAGCCCATGCCATCGCCTTGACCAACCCCACTGGTTTTCCCCATGGGCTGGAAAGAGCGGAAAACAGCTCTCTCCCCCCAGATCACTGGGACCAAACCCCAGAAGATCAGACCCGAAAACACTTGTGTTGACTACTGTTTTTGAGGTTTTCCCCGATTCCCCCAGCCCCTACGACGACGGTTTGTTCTCTTCTCTTGAAATCCTTTAACCCGATGATCGAACAGAGCCTGAGGGACGGTTCACCGGCGTTGCGTAATCAGCCCGCCTGTGGAAGCTTGGGGGCACCTTCCTCGCAGCCGTCAGGCCTGCCAGCCGAAACGCCATGAAGCTGGTCTGTTCCCAGTCCGAACTCAGCACCAGCCTGCAGCTGGTCAGCCGGGCCGTGGCCAGCCGCCCCACCCATCCGGTGTTGGCGAACGTGCTGCTCACGGCCGATGCCGGCACAGGGCGGTTGAGTCTCACCGGCTTTGATCTCAGCCTCGGCATCCAGACCAGCCTGCCCGCCAGCGTGGAAACCAGCGGCGCCATCACCCTTCCGGCTCGCCTGTTCGGTGAAATTGTCTCTCGCCTCTCGAGTGACAGCCCGATCACCCTGGCCTGCGCCGAAGGTGCCGAACAGGTGGAGCTCACCAGCCTCTCCGGCAGCTATCAGATGCGGGGGATGCCGGCGGAAGATTTCCCCGATCTGCCCCTGGTTCAAAGCGGCACACCGATTCGCCTGGAAGCCAACGCCCTGGTGAAGGGCCTGAGGGCCACCCTGTTTGCCAGCAGTGGCGATGAAGCCAAGCAGCTCCTCACCGGCGTCCATTTGCGCCTCGATCCGGCCGGGCTCGAATGTGCCGCTACCGATGGCCATCGTTTGGCCGTGCTGTGTCTGGCCCACGCCAGTGAACCCACGGCCGAGGCTGACGGGGAGCCCTTTGCCGTCACCGTGCCTGCCCGTTCCTTGAGGGAGTTGGAACGGCTGCTCTCCGGTCGCCAGTCAGACGAACCCCTGAGCTTGTTCTGCGACCGCGGTCAGGTGGTGTTTCTCTGGGCTGATCAGGTGCTCACCAGCCGCAGTTTGGATGGCACCTATCCG
This sequence comes from Cyanobacteriota bacterium, assembly GCA_041168785.1. Lineage (GTDB taxonomy): Bacteria > Cyanobacteriota > Cyanobacteriia > PCC-6307 > Cyanobiaceae > Cyanobium_A. The sequence goes on along the minus strand of JBEEKG010000048.1, from coordinate 3,974 downwards.
AACTACCGGCAGCTCATCCCTGACAGTTTCAGCCGCACGATCAGCCTCGATCGTCGCGCCTTCGTATCGGGTCTGGAGAGGGTGGCGGTGCTGGCGGATCAGCACAACAACGTGGTCAAACTCAGCGCCGAACCAGCCTCGGGCCAGCTGGTGATCCAGGCGGATGCCCAAGACGTGGGCAGTGGCTCGGAAGCTCTCGCCGCATCGATCAATGGCGACGCCATCCAGATTGCCTTCAACGTGCGCTACCTGCTCGATGGCCTCAAGGCCATGGCCTGTGATCAGGTGCTGCTGCAGTGCAATGCTCCCACCACCCCGGCGATCCTCACGCCCGCTGATGGGGTCCAGTTCACCTATCTGGTGATGCCCGTCCAGATCCGCAGCTGACGGTGGCCGCTTTTCCGGAGCAGTTGCTGTTGAGTGAACTGCTGCGTCGGCACGTGCGCTGTGATCAGGGGCTCGACCACGGCGCCGGGCTGGACGTGTGGATGCATCCCCCGGTGCACCGGGTGCTGGGTTGGGTGTCCAAGCCGTCTGCGTTCGGATCCCGCCGTCTGGTGTGGCGTCTTAACCAGTTGCGGGGGATCACCGATCTGGAGATCTTGGCCCAGGGTTCTCCGGCTGAAACCGAACAAGCGGTGGTGGATCGCCTGCCCAGCCTCATCGAGGCGGACGTGCTCGATCGGCAGCAGCAGGTCATCGGCACCTTGGCCGATGCCGCCATTAACCTGCGCACTGGCGGGATCTTGCACTACCTGGTGAGTCGGAGTGATCCGCGGTTGCCTGGCAGCAGTCGCTGGCGTTTGAGTTTGGATCGGTTGGTGGATCAGCAGCCTGGCCAGGTATTCACCGGTCTGGCCAGCCTGGATGATTTGCCTCTCGCTCGGGCCAGCGTGCGGCAGGAGTTTCTGCGCCGCTCGCGCCGCTGGCGCGATCAGGTGCAGGAGGCTGGCAGCCGTTTTGAGGAGCGGCTTGAGGGTTGGTTGGAGGAGCCGCCCTGGCAGGAGGAATCCCCCCGCGCCAACGAAGCCGACGAATGGGACACCTGGCCTGAGTCGTTTCCCCCGTCGTCCGCTGAAGACAGCCGTCGTCAGCGCCGGTCCGCACCACCGCCTAACGACGAGGATCCCTGGTTCTGAGGTGTGAGCCCGCTGTCGAATTCTGTACAGACTGTACGGAATTAGGGAGAGCGCTTCAGCTGCTGCCGCCTGCCCGCTGGCAGTCTGCGGAAGCCCGGTGAGTCGCTCGGCCAGACTGGAGCGATCTTGCCCACTCGTCCGTGGTTGCTGCTTCAGAGTTCGCCGCCCCCGACTATTCCGTGCCCGAGGCGCTGAAGAAGGAGAACCTCAGCCAGGCCGACTACGACGAGATTTGCCGCCGCCTCGGCCGTGCTCCGAACCGTGCTGAGCTCGGCATGTTCGGCGTGATGTGGTCGGAGCACTGCTGTTACCGCAACTCGAGGCCGCTGCTGCAGGGCTTTCCCACCACCGGCCCCCGCATCCTGGTGGGTCCCGGCGAGAATGCCGGCGTGGTGGATCTGGGTGAAGGCCAGCGACTGGCCTTCAAGATCGAGAGCCACAATCATCCCTCGGCGGTGGAGCCGTTTCAGGGGGCGGCCACCGGCGTCGGCGGGATCCTGCGCGACATCTTCACCATGGGCGCCCGGCCGATCGCCCTTCTCAACGCCCTGCGCTTTGGCCCCTTAGAGGACGAGCGCAACGTGGGCCTGATGGAGGGGGTGGTGGCAGGCATCGCCCACTACGGCAACTGTGTGGGCGTGCCCACCGTGGGCGGAGAGGTGGCCTTCGACCCCAGCTATTCCGGCAACCCCTTGGTGAATGCCATGGCCCTGGGGCTGATGGAAACCGAAGAGATTGTCTGCTCCGGTGCCGAGGGGGTGGGGTATCCGGTGGTGTACGTGGGCAGCACCACCGGCCGCGATGGCATGGGTGGTGCCAGTTTTGCGTCCGCGGAGCTCACCGAGGCCTCCCTCGACGATCGTCCCGCTGTGCAGGTGGGGGATCCCTTCCTGGAGAAGGGCCTGATCGAGGCCTGCCTCGAAGCCTTCCAGAGCGGTGATGTGGTGGCGGCCCAGGACATGGGCGCTGCTGGCCTCACCTGCAGCTGCTCCGAGATGGCCGCCAAGGGGGGCCTGGGCATCGAGCTGGATCTCGACAAGGTTCCCGCCCGCGAGGCCGGCATGACCCCCTACGAGTTCCTGCTGAGCGAATCCCAGGAGAGGATGCTCTTCGTGGTGAAGCCCGGCACGGAGCAGGCCCTGATGGCGCGCTTCACCCGCTGGGGCCTGCAGGCGGCCGTGGTGGGTCGGGTGCTCGAAGACAACATCGTGCGCGTGCTCCAGCACGGCGCCGTGGCGGCCGAGGTGCCCGCCAGTGCCCTGGCCGATGACACCCCCATCAACCACCATGAGTTGATCAGCGAACCCCCGGCTGAGATCCAGACCCATTGGCGTTGGAGCGAGGCCCAGCTGCCGGCCGATCTGCCTTTCAGTTGGAATGACGCCCTTCTGGCGCTCCTGGACGATCCCACCATCGCCTCGAAGCGCTGGGTGTACCGCCAGTACGACCACCAGGTGCAGGCCAACACCGTGGTGCTTCCCGGCGGCGCCGATGCGGCCGTGGTGCGGCTGCGGCCCCAGCAGGGGGAGGGAGCCATGGCCGCGGCCACGCGTGGGGTGGCGGCGGTGGTGGATTGCCCCAACCGTTGGGTGGCCCTCGACCCCGAACGCGGTGGCATGGCGGCGGTGGCCGAGGCGGCCCGCAACCTCACCTGCGTGGGGGCCGAGCCCCTGGCGATCACCGACAACCTCAACTTCCCCTCGCCGGAAACCCCAACCGGCTACTGGCAGTTGGCCCTGGCCTGCCGCGGCCTTTCGGCGGCCTGCTCGGCCCTCGACACGCCGGTCACCGGTGGCAACGTCTCCCTCTACAACGAGACCCGCCTGCCCAACGGCACGATGCAGCCGATTCATCCCACTCCCGTGGTGGGCATGGTGGGGCTGGTGCACGATCTCGAGCACGTGCGCGGCCTGGCCTGGCGGGAGGCGGGCGATGCGATCTGGCTGTTGGGGGTGCCGCTGGAGGCGGGAGATGCTCCCGCCGATGGGCGCCTGGGCCTGGCCGGCAGCAGCTATCTGGAGCGGCTGCATGGAGCCGTCACGGGGCGCCCACCGGAGATTGATCTGGCGCTGGAGCGGTCGGTGCAGGCCTTCCTGCGCCAGGTGATCGCCCAAGGCCTGGTGGCCTCCGCCCACGACCTCAGCGACGGTGGCTTGGCGGTGGCCGCGGCCGAGGGCTGCATCGCCTCGGGTCTCGGTGCCCAGCTGGAGCTTCCGGCCAGTGCGGCCCGGCTGGATCGGCTGTTGTTTGCCGAGGGCGGTGCCCGCATTCTGGTGAGCGTGGCGCCGGCCCAGGCGGGGGCCTGGCGGCAGGCCCTGGATCAGGCCCATGCTGAAGCTCCCGGATCGGTGCCCGCCCAAGCGATCGGCGAGGTGACGGCGGTTCCGTCCTTCACCATCACCCAGGCCGGCAGCGTCGTGATCGAGCAGGCCGTTGCGGCGCTGCAAACCTGCTACGAGCAGGCCATCCCCCGGCGCATGGGGGTGGATCTGCCGCCCACCATCTGAAGGGGGCCGGTGGGGTCGGGGGCTCTGGTGCAGAATGACTTCTCACCGTGATTGTTGATGGGCCTGTGGTGGTGATGCATCCGGACCCCAACGCTCAGGCAGCAGATCACGACCTGGACCAGCGCCCCGATAAGCCTGAGGAGGCCTGCGGCGTCTACGCCGTGCTGGCACCCGGACAGCCGGTGGCCAACCTCACCTATTTCGGCCTCTACGCCCTCCAGCACCGTGGCCAGGAGTCGGCCGGCATTGCCGTCTTTGATGCCGACCGCAAGGTGCGGTTGCACAAGGACATGGGCCTGGTCAGCCAGGTGTTCGACCAGGCCGTGCT
>JBEEKG010000047.1:0-4703 GCA_041168785.1 Cyanobacteriota bacterium | reverse complement strand
TCTGGTGGCTCATTTGGTTGTTCCTGCTCGGCTGGACGCTTCTGCTGGCGCGCGCCCGGCTGCTGATCACAGCGGAGGAGCCCCTGCCCCCCTGGCCCTCGCCCCCGCACTGCTTGGCCTTGCGCCCGTCGTTCCCTTGCAGTTTCAGACGCTTTTTCGCGGTACGCTGCTCTTAGCAATCGCGGTTGTGTCTCTCTATGGTCAAACCCGAACTCAGCTCGACCAGCAACGTGAGCAGCGCCTCCAGCTCCTGGCTTTTGCCGATCGAACAGCGGATCTCTTCCGTGCAGAAGGAAACCGAAGAGCTGAGGCAGAGCAACAGAGAACTCTCCGAGCAGCTCTTTCAGCTGAGGAAGCAAAACGCAGCCAGCCATCCTGAACAGCAGGTCACCGCGCTGGTCTAGCTGGGTTGTGCCTTACAGCCAGTGTCCTGCCTGGCGCCGATTAGCACACCACAACTGGCGCATCCAAAGGCGAACAGATGTACTAAGCTAATTGCTCTGTTGACGCCTGGCCATGGCGCAGGTCCACCCAGCTTCTGAATCTGCGCCGGTCTTGGCAGCAGCTCCTGCTTCCAGCCGCCGCCACTTCAATCCCAGCGGCTGGCTGGATCTTCAGGGCTGGCTCGAAGTGCTCGCAGGCATTGTTATTGCCCTGATCGCCCTGCTCTCCTCCTATGACCACCTCCCCCACAAACACCGGCGATTGGCGCACCCCGAACTGCTGCAGTGTGGTGCGCCCTCCCAGAATCTCGCCCTGCAGCTCCCCCAGGGCTGGATCAGTAACCGGCAGCTCCCCCTCACCGGTGCGCCGCGCGAGCACATCGGCAAACCGTTCAATGCGATCGGCTTGATCAGCCTCACCTTCGATCGCAAAGCTCGCCTTGCTTTCGCGTAGCGTCATCCATACCGCCGAGCGCAGCAGCGCCTCTTCGCCGAACTCCGCCTCGAGGTCGTGCAGGAGAAGCCGCACATCCACCGCAACAGCATCGCTCCACTCCCGCGTCTTGCGCACGATGGGGCAAAACGCAGCCGTTCCCGGCAGGTTGTCACGCACACGCCAGCGGCGGATCGCCGTGGATTTGCCGGGTGAAGCCGCCACCAGCTTGCGATCGTTCACCACATCCACGTAGGCACCGCCGATCGCTGTCTTCAGCTCCAGCTCACGGCCCTTGAGCCACTCATAGAGAAAACCGGCCCTGCGGGCGTACTGGCCAGTGGGCTCCTGCTGAATCCAACCCACCAACTCGGCGGCATCGAGCTGCTCAAACAGGCGGCTGAGCAACTCCAGGTGCAGCACCTCATGCTTGAGGTGAAAGGTGAGATGCCCGCGCACGCTGGCGGCGGGCCGCATCGCCTCCACAACGGTTTCGATGGCCACCCCTTCCACCAAGCTCCGTTCTTCGACGCCCACCGATGCGGCTCTGCACCGCCAGGGGGATCACAAGCTGGAGGCTATAGCGCGCCGCCAGCCAGGCGCCGCCGATCAGGTTGTTGGCTTCCATCCCGGATTAGGCAGACAACGGGCCCGCAACCGCCTTGATTGCGCAAAGCTTGGTTGCGCAAAACTTGGTTGCGCAAAAACAGTCTCGCCCGCACAAAAACGCACAGATCACCACCCCCATGCGTAAAAACACGATCGCTTGAGCCACGGTAGCCGCAGCTCCTGGCGGCAAAACCAAAACCGCCGCTTGCAGCTGTCAGTGGCATTGGCACTGGCACTGGCACTGATGTCTGTTCTGGTTGGGAATCTCCGCTCTACCGGGCGGGGGGGATGTCAATTGGAGGGCATGCCTGAAGGCTGCTAACTGGCTACCTGCGTCTTTGCGTAGTGGGCCGCCTATCGGGTCATCGATACCGCGATGTGGTCAAGCCTGCGACAAGCAGGAATCAGCGTCGATGAATTTTTAGCCAGCTGACGAGCCAGATCATTCCCTGCGTGAACGCATTCCTGTCGATGCTGCGCGCTGCCGGGCAGTGCTTCGCTTCCTGGATCGGCGCCACCATGAACGTGTAGTCACGGGCTCCTCCCTCTCCACCACCGAAGCCACGGTGGAGGTGCCTGTCACCACGGTCGAATGGATGAGGAGGGCTCAGGGCCGTGCTGCTGGAGGCCGTCACCCCCGCTTTCGTCGTCGACCCGTTCAGCCGCCAGCTCCAGCCCTCTGTTGCGGTTGATCACCGCCCATGCCCGACCAACCGGCCACAGCCTGCAGCCGCCGCCGCTTCAATCCCAGCGGCTGGCTTGATCTCCAGGGTTGGATCCAGGTCGTGGCTGGCCCCGTGATTGGCCGGCCTGGTGATCGCCCTGATCGCTCTGCTCACGTCTTATGACCACATCTCCCTCCTCGCCCTAATAGCCGCACGGCACCGTCGTTCAACCTGCGTTGAATTGATGCAAGGTGAGTGCGCAGCGCTGTTCGATCAAGCCCATGATGCGTTCGACGAGTACCTGATCCCGAAAGGGGCATTCATTCAGAAGTCGACGTGCGATGGGGGGAAGCTGCTCCGCCATGCGCACTACCCGTTTTCTTGTCTGGGCCTGGGATAGTCCTGCTGCTTCGGCAAAGCAATCCCAATGGCGCACCTGCACCTCACTAAAGTTGTATTTGCTGCCCAGTTTCATCGCCATCTTCGCGGTGAGGGTTGGGTATACAGCTGTGCAAAGCAGGTCATACAGCGGTGCGAGTGTGGGCGTAGAGCTCGCGTAGAGGAGTGAGAAGTTTTTGGCGTGGGCGTCGTGATTGCCAATCAGGGCGTTGAACACCACCGCATCCAGCAAACGGAGCACCTGCGGAGCGTTGGGCCTGGTAGCTCGGCGCAGCAGCCCAAAGCAGGCCTGCAGATCTGGCCCCCCCTCGTTCTGATACTTCAGTTCCGGCGGAACGCCCAGTGCCTGACAGAAATCCTCCTGATGCAGCCTTAGCCCCTGCTCACCGTCTCCGCGGCGGCGGTCGTAGCGACGCACAAGCAACACCTGCCGGTCTCCCGCCGTCAGGATTTCGGCGTCGGCAACCTTCAGCCCCATGGCTTGGCCCAAGGCCATGCAGAACGCCTCGTTGATCACGCTCCCCTCCACAGCCGCGATCGCTGGTTTGAGGATGTGCGTGCTGGCGGCGTCGCCCCTGGGCAGGCCGATGCGGCTCCCGTCAAACATCACCGGCAACTTGTCCTGGGCACCGGCCAGTGAGAGCCTCAGGCCATCGCGCTGGGCCAGCATTGGCCGCTGGGGCAATTCATCGAGCAGGGCGATCAGCTGATCCTGATCTAGCCATTCCACGGCGGTAGGCACCGTGGCTTGATCGCCAGCCGTCAGGCTCACAGCGCCCGCACAGTCACCCCCGATGGCTGCCAGCAGACCGAAGTCATTCGATTGGGAGATCTGGCACTGCTGGGCAATCCGTTGCCTGAGCTGCCCCTCAGGCAGCAACCCGGAGAAAAAGGGTCGGCATATCTGATCGGCAAACGGCTCCGCCTGCAGGGGCAGGCTCTGCGAGAGAGGAATCGCCCCTGGTTGCTCCAGCCACGGCGGGTTGTACTGAAACTGCAGCTCACCCTCCTTTAGCCAGAGCGTGCCTGCGCGCTCGCCCAGCAGCCAAACCTCCAGTCCTGGAGCGATCTCACTGGCCATGGGTTGCCTCGCCCTGGTTTTCCACGCCCTGGTCTTCCTCGCCCTGACGTTCCTCGTCTTGGCTGATCGGCACGGCGAGATCACCTAGCTGAACAGTGCCGCCCAAGGCGTCGATCACCCGCAACACCAGCTCCAGGCGCACCGTTGGTTTGCCCGCTTCCAGTTCCACCACAAAGCGAAGCCCAACCCCGGCCGCCAGGGCCAGATCGGCCTGGGTGAGACCCAGCGCCTTGCGCGCCCCCCGCAAGGCTGCCCCCAGGTCCTGTATGGACCGGATCACGACCCGCCCCCCGCAGTCCTCGCGATCCCGTTCGGGAACAAAAGAACAGATAGGCGCCATGGGCTCCTGGAATTTACCGATCAGGAACATTTCTCGACGTTAGCGCGCCCTGTCGGCTAATTGTCCCGATCGGGAACCCCCTTCTGCGTGGCTGACCCGCTCACCGAGTGCCGCCTCAAGCCCAACCATCCTGAACAGCAGGCACCGTGCTGGTATGGCTGGGCTGTCGTTGGGGTGCGTCGGGGTGGCACCTAATAGCGACTGTCTTTCTTGGCGCCGACTCTCACACCATATGTGGTGTGGCACAGCACTGTTTTAAGTGCACGGCGCAGAGACACAGCATCCCTTGGCAATACAGGCGTACTATTCTGGGGTTTGTCGGCGGCTATTGGTTGTGGCGGAGGTCGATCCCGCTTTTAGATCTGCGCCAGACTTGGTGCCACTACGCCCCCGCGGCCTCGATCTCCAGGGTTGGATCCAGGTCATTGCGGGCCTCGTGATTGCCCTGATCGCCCTGCTCTCCTCCTGTGACCACATCTCCCTCCCCGCCGGCGCCCTCCAGCTCCCGCAGCAATGGGGCGTCTGGTTCATCGCTGCCTCGGTGGCGCTCGTTCTTGTCGACGCTCAATTGGCGACGGGATCCCGGCTACGAGCAGCGAATGAAGCAGCACGAGTGGAGTTACCCCGATTCGGTGGACAGTGATCAGGGCCTCGCGGTGGTGAGTTTACGGGTGTTGATGAACTGCTGTTCGTAGTCGATTGGACTGAGGTAGCCAATCGTTGAGTGACGGCG
>JBEEKG010000046.1:0-8917 GCA_041168785.1 Cyanobacteriota bacterium | reverse complement strand
TCGCGGGTCATGGGCCCGGTGGTGTCCTGGGAGCCCACGGTGGTCATCAGCGGCTCGCAGCTGGTGCCTGGGCGTACGCCCGCCAGGCCGCAGGCCTTGCCCACCATCTTCTGGGCCAGGGTGAAGCCCTTGCCGGTGTCGGCCGGGGCCACCGGCCGGATGAACAGGTCGCTGGCGGGCAGGCCCAGCTGGGCGCGCACCTTGTCGGTGAGGGAGCGGCCGATCAGCAGGGGGATGCGGCCGCCGGCCCGCACCTCATCGGTGATGGTGCTGGGCTTGAGCTCGAAGCGGGCCACGATTGTGCCGGCGTTCGGCTCACCGGCGGCCCGCTCAATCGTGCCGGCGTAGGGGCGGATCGTGATCACATCCCCGGAGTTGAGGGCGCTCACGTCGCACTCGATCGGTAGGGCGCCGGAGTCTTCGGCGGTGTTGAAGAAGATCGGCGCGATCTTGCCCCCCAGCACCACGCCGCCACCGCGCTTGTTGGGCACGTGGGGGATGTCGGTGCCGGTGTGCCAGAGCACCGAGTTGATGGCGGATTTGCGCGAGCTGCCGGTGCCCACTACATCGCCCACGTAGGCCACCGGGTGGCCTTTGGTTTTCAGCTGGGTGATCAGCTCGAGGCCGCCGGGCATGCGGGTTTCCAGCATCGCCATGGCGTGCAGGGGGATGTCCGGGCGGGTGGTGGCGTGGGTGGCGGGGGAGAGGTCGTCCGTGTTGGTCTCGCCCTCCACCTTGAACACGGTCACGGTGATCTCGGCGGGCAGCTCGGGCTTGGCGGTGAACCATTCGGCGGCGGCCCAGCTGTCCACCACCTGCTGGGCGTAGGGGTTGCTGGCTGCCAGCTCCAGCACGTCGTGGTAGCTGTCGTACACCAGCAGGGTGCGGCTCAGGCCGGTGGCGGCGGCCTCGGCGATGGCCGGATCGGCGCTGGAGATCAGGGCGATCAGGGCGCCCACGTTGTAGCCGCCGATCATCGTGGCCAGCAGCCGTACGGCTTCCACTGGACTCACGAGCGGGCTGGTGGGGCTGCCCTGGGCCACCGCGCTCAGCCAGCCGGCTTTCACATAGGCCGCCTCATCCACGCCGGGAGGGATGCGCTCACTCAGCAGGTGCAGCAAGAACGTCTCTTCCCCGGCGGGCGGGGCCTGTAGCAGCTCGGAGAGGGCCTGGGTCTGTTCGGCTGAGAGCGGCAGGGCGGGCACTCCCAGGGCTTCGCGCTCGGCCGCGGCGGTGCGGTAGCTAGAGAGGAAGCTGGCTGCAGACATGCCCGTTCGCATCAATCTGCTTCCCATTCTTGTTGGCCACCGGCCCAGTGTTTGGTCGCCATCGCTGCTGACTAGGGTGGAACCCTTCCGCGCAGCGCCGTCCTGACGGCCTCAGGCCCATGCCCACCACCACCTCCGACTTGCATGTGGTGGAAACCCGGCCGCTGGTGTCCCCGGCCCTGTTGCACCGCGAACTGCCCATCACCGAGCGCTCGGCGCTGACGGTGCAGCAGGCCCGGGAGCGGATTCAGGCGATCCTGCACGGCCGCGATTCCCGCCTGCTGGTGATCGTGGGCCCCTGTTCGGTGCACGACGTGGCGGCGGCGAAGGAGTACGCCACCGCGATTGCCGCGACCCATGAGCGCTACCGGGATGCGCTCGAGATCGTGATGCGGGTGTACTTCGAGAAGCCCCGCACCACGGTGGGCTGGAAGGGCCTGATCAACGATCCCCACCTCGACGGCAGCTACGACATCAACAGCGGTCTGCGGGTTGCCCGTGGCCTGCTGCTCCACCTGGCTGAGATGGGTCTGCCGGCGGCCACGGAGTTGCTCGATCCGGTGGTGCCCCAATACATCGCCGACCTGATCAGCTGGACCGCCATCGGCGCCCGCACCACCGAAAGTCAGACCCACCGGGAGATGGCTTCCGGCCTCTCGATGCCGATTGGCTTCAAGAACGGCACCGACGGCAGTGCCATCACCGCCATCAATGCGATGGAGGCCGCGGCCCGGCCCCACCATTTCCTGGGCATCAACGGCGAGGGGCATGCGGCCATCGTCACCACCACCGGCAACCCCGATGGTCATCTGGTGTTGCGGGGGGGGAAGCGCGGCACCAACTACCACCCCGAGGCGGTGGAGGAAGCCGCTGCCGAGCTGGCCAAGGCGGGTTTGCCCCCACGCTTGATGGTGGATTGCAGCCACGGCAATTCCAACAAGGACTACCGCCGGCAGGGGGAGGTGGCTGCCCAGGTGGCCGAGCAGCTGCGCGCCGGCTCTACCCACGTGATGGGCGTGATGCTGGAGAGCCATCTGGTGGCCGGCAGCCAGAAGATCCCCAACGATCTGGCCCAGCTCGATGTGGGGGCCCTCACCTACGGCCAGAGCATCACCGATGCCTGCATCGATCTGGCCACCACCACCGCGGTGCTTGACAGCCTCGCGGAGGCGGTGCGGGACTCCCAGGCTGCCCGCTCCCTGGTGACGGCATGAGACGTGTGGGCCTGCAGGGCTGCGGTGGGGTGATCAGCTGAGCTGCTGCCAGAGCCACCCGGTGGCCAATGGCACGGTGAAGTTGTCGAGGCCCATCACGGCCACCTGCTCCAGGGCGACGGCCAGCGTGGCGATTGCGAGCAGGGCGACCGGCCCCGGATGGGACAGATCAGCGGCCACGGCCAGCTGACGGACCAGCAGCAGCATCGCCAGGCTGGCCAGGGCCATTGCTCCGGTGCCCACGATCGATTTGCGTTGCCCCCAGATCCGCCAGCTCGGCGAGGCCAGCAGGGGGCCCAGCAGTCCCGCCAGGCCATCGCCCACCGCCATCACCAGCACGCCGGCGGCCACCGCGGCGGGGTGCTCCGGCCAGAACAGCAGCAGCAACAGGGTGATCGAGGCGCCGTAGGCGATCGTGCCGTAGCTGGTGCGGCCCACATCTTCGATCGCCGGCAGTAGGCGGAAGCGGTGGTTGAAAGCGGCCACCAGGGTGATGGCTCCGGCGGCGGGCACGGCGATCAGGCGGTCGATGCTGCAGGCCCAGGCGATCGGCACCACGGCTCCGGTGCCGATGTGCACGAGCTTGCGGCTCCATTCCCGCTGCCCATTCCAGCGCCGCCGCACCTCTCGGGCGGCGATCGCCAGCAGGGTGAGCCAACCGGCCACCGCCGCAACGCCCACGAGCTGTTGCGGCCAGCCGCCGGCCATGGGCTCAGGCGGCCTGCTGGTAGTTGCTCATCAACCGCAGCTTCATGATCGCCTTGGCTTCCAGCTGCCGCACCCGCTCGCGGGACACGTTGATCAGCCGGCCGATCTCGGCGAGGGTGAGCGGTTCCGAGCCCTCCAGCCCGAAGCGCAGTTTGAGGATCTTCTGCTCCCGGTCGTTCAACTGGGACAGCCAGGCGCCGAGGTGCTCCTTCTGGATGTGCCGGTCCATCGAGTCCATGTGCTCGTTGCTGGCCGGGTCGGCGATCAGCTCGCCGAGGGTGCTGCGGTCTTCCTCGCCTCGGGCATGGGCATCGAGGGAGGCGCAGGGGGCGCTCTGGGCCATCAGCTCTTCGAGGTCCTGGGGCGCCATGTCCATGGCATGGGACAGCTCCAGGCGATTGGGCTGGCGACCGAGCCGGTGCGACAGCTCCCGGCTGATGCGCCGCATCTTGGAGAGCTTTTCGCTGATGTGAATCGGCAGGCGGATGGTGCGGGCGCTGTTGTCGATGGCCCGGGTCATCCCCTGGCGAATCCACCAGTAGGCGTAGGTCGAAAACTTGTAGCCCATGGCGGGGTCGAACTTGTCGACGGCCCGCTCCAGGCCGATGGCCCCTTCCTGAACCAAGTCAAGAAGTTCCAGTCCCTGGTTCTGGTACTTCTTGGCGACGCTCACCACCAGGCGCAGGTTGGCCGCCATCATCCGGTCACGGGCCCGTTGGGCCATGCGGAGCTGGCGTTTGTGCTTGGGGGTGAGCTCCTCGGCGGGAAGCTGCAGGAGGCGTTTACCGGCCTGCACGTGGTGCGCCAGTTCGATTTCCTCGGCGGCCGTGAGCAGGGGTACCCGCCCGATCGTGCTCAGATACCAGCCGATGGAATCAGCACTGAGACGTCCGCCGGAGCGAGGCCCGGTGGGCTTCGGTTTGCTTGCTGATGCTGAACTGGTCGCCATCAAGGATGGCGAAAGCTTCGAGACGTTGCTGTCAACAACGTTCAAAGCGGATTGCAAAGGCGTCCCCACACCCAAGCCTCCGTAATGGATTTGGCCGGAATGTAGCACTGCAGAGCACGGTGCAACTGATTGATTTGGAAGATTTCCTGTATGGATTGCTGCCGATCAATGCGATGTCGTGTGCTGGAGGGCCTCAGTTGGTTGCCACCAGACCACCGCGCCAGCGACGCATCATTTCGCGCTGCACGAGCTGGGCGTCTCCTTCGTGCTGTTGCTGGCTGAAGTGTCCCTCGCTATCCATGTGCCACGCACCGGTGTCCTGTAGGTAGAGCTCGAAGATCTGTTCGAGTTGATGGCGCAGCCGTGGATCCTCGATCGGGGCCACCGCTTCCACGCGTCGATCCAGGTTGCGTGGCATCCAGTCGGCGCTGCCCATGAACAGTTCGGCCTCGCCGCCATTGCCGAACCAGAAGATCCGGGAGTGTTCGAGAAAGCGTCCGATCACACTCACGACCGCAATGTTGTCGCTGATGCCGGCCAGCCCGGGCCTGAGGCTGCACATGCCCCGCACCACCAATTCGATTTGCACACCTGCCTGGGAAGCCTCGTAAAGCAGGGCGATGATTGCCGGATCCACCAAGGCATTCATCTTGGCCCGGATGTGGCCGCCGCGGCCGGCCTGGGCATGGGCGATCTCGCGGTGGATCAGGTCCTCCATGCGGTTGCGGAGAGTGACCGGGGCCACCAGAAGCCGGCGGAAACTCTGCTGCTTGGAGAAGCCGGTGAGGTAGTTGAACAGTTCCACCAGATCGGCGCCGAATTCCGGGCGGGCCGTCAGCAGGCCGACGTCGGTGTAAAGGCTGGATGTTTTGGAGTTGTAGTTGCCGGTGCCGATGTGCACATAGCTATTGAGGCGTTCTTTTTCCTTGCGCACCACCAGCAGGATCTTGGTGTGGGTTTTCAGGCCCAGCACGCCGTACACCACGTGCACCCCAGAGGCCTCCAGTTGTTTGGCCCACTGGATGTTGTTGTCTTCGTCGAAGCGCGCCTTGAGCTCCACCAGGGCCATCACCTGCTTGCCGTTTTCGGCCGCGCGGATCAGGGCCGCTACCACCGCTGAGTCTTTGGAGGTGCGGTAGAGGGTCATTTTGATGGCCAGCACCGAGGGGTCGTCGGCCGCCTGGTTGAGGAATTCCTCCACGGAGGTGGAGAACAGGTCAAAGGGGTGGTGCACCAGCACGTCACCACGGCGGATCACTGAGAAAATGCTCTCGAATTCCTCCGCCTTGATGGAGCCGTCCTCCAGCTGGCCTTTCTGGGTGCGGGCCAGGGCGGGTGCGGTGCGCCCCTTGTGGGGCTTGTCCTTGAGTTGGGCCAAGGGAATGGCCAGGAGGCTCATCAGGTCGTCGAGGCCCAGGGGACCATTGATCCGGTAGACGTCCTCCGTCTCCACGGCGGTGCCCTCCATCAGCAGTTGCACCACCGCCTCCGGCATCTCGTCGGCCACCTCCAGCCGCACCACTTCGCCGCCACGGCGGCGTTTGCGTAGGCCCTCCTCGAGGGCCTCCATCAGGTCGTCGGCCTCCAGGTCTCGCAGTTCCAAATCGGCGTCCCGGGTGACGCGGAAGAAGTAGTGCCCTTCCACGTGCATGCCGGGGAACAGAAGCCCCAGGTTGAAGGCCACCACCTGCTCGAGGGGCACCGCGGTGTACACGGGCTCGGGCTGCTTGCCACTCAGGTGGGTGGGGATTTTGACGAAGCGGGGCAGGTTTTTCTGGGGCACCTTCACCCGGGCGAATTCCTGCTGACCGGTTTCGGGGTCGCGCACCAGGGCGGCCACGTTGAGGCTCAGGTTGCTGATGAAGGGGAAGGGGTGAGACGGGTCCACCGCCAGGGGCGTAAGCACCGGAAAGATGGCGTTCTGGAAGTAGGAATCGAGCCACTCCCGCTGGGAGCTGTTGAGGTTGGCGTAGTCGATCAGGTGGATGCCGTAGTCGGAGAGATGGCTCTTCAGGGAATGGCGGTAGTGCTGCTGCTGCATCTCCAGCAGCGGCCGCAGCTTGGTGCGGATGGCCTGGAGCTGTTGCTGGGCGGTGAGACCGTCGTCGCTGAGGGTGCTGACGCCGGCTTCGATCTGGGACTTCAGCGAGGCCACCCGCACCATGAAGAATTCATCGAGGTTGTTGCTGAAGATGGCGCTGAATTTCGCCTGTTCCAGCAGCGGGGTGTGTTCGTCGAGCGCCTGGGCCAGCACCCGGTAGTTGAACGCGAGCCAGCTCAACTCGCGATTGATATAGAGCTCGGGAGCCAGCTGGGTTTCAGTTGTTGATTCCGCCATGCCGCACCCCGACTGTTGTCATGAGCGGCAACGTAGCAATCTCAACCGTCGGATCCGTGTAGCCCTGCTGTCATCCCCGCGTTTCGGCCGGGTAGGCCACCGGCCACCAGCAGGGCGACCCCCACCAGCAGGGTGATGCCCAGCCAGAAGGGGCTCTGGCGACCGGTGGTCTCGTAGGCCAGGCCCGCCAGGGGTGGCCCCAGGAAACTGCCCAGGCTCTGCAGCCCTTGCAGGCTGCCTAGGGCCGCACCCTGGCCCTCGCTGTCGAGCCGGCGGGACACCAGGCTGCGCAGGCAGGGGGTGACCAGGCCCGTGCCCAGGGCCAGGATCGCTACGGCGCTGAACACCACCGGCTGGGCGTTGGCCCTGGTGGCCAGGGGGATCAGCAGGCAGCCGGCGATCACGAAGCCCAGGCCGGCCAGGGTGAGGCGCCATTCGCCGAAGCGCTTCACCAGCGGACCGATCAGGCCGCCCTGCACCACGGTGGCCACCACGCCCACCACCAGGAAAGCTGAGGCTGCCAGACCGGGTCCCCAGTTGAAGGCTTGCTTGAAATAAAGCACCAGCACGGCGGTGAAGCCGTTGAAGGCCAGGAAGAACAGGAAGAAGGCCACGCAGAGGCGCCGTACCTGGGGGTTGGTGAACACCCGCTGCAGGGCGCTGAAGGGGTTGAGACCCCGTTTGCGGGGCATGGCCCGGCGGGCGCTCATCGGGTGGGTTTCCGGCAGCACCGTGAGCACCAGAGCCAGGTTGAGCACGGCGATGGCCACGGCCACCAGCAGCGGCAGGGTGACGTTTAAGCGGCCGAGCAGGCCGCCGAGAGCGGGGCCAAGGATGAAGCCCAGGCCGAAGGCCACTCCGATCAGCCCGAAGGCCTTGGCCCGCTTCTCCGGCGGGGAGATGTCAGCGAGCACGGCGCTGGCGGTGGCGGCGGTGCCGCCGCTCACCCCGTCGATCAGCCGGGCTCCGAACAGCAGGGCCAGGGGCAGCCCGGCCGCCTGGGCTGCGGGCCAAAGGGTGGCCCAGGGGAGGCTGATGGTGAGGGCGAACAGGGACAGGCCCAGCACCGAACCCGCCACACAGATGCTGATCACCGGCTTGCGGCCGAACCGATCACTGAGGGCACCGATCAGGGGCGTGAAGGCGAATTGGGCGATGGCATAACTGCCCGCCAACAGGCCCAGCACCCGGCCGTCGTTGGTGAACCCCGCCAGCAGAAACGGCAGCAGCGGAAACACGATGCTCTCGCCCAGCCGGTCGTTGAGCAGGGTGAGGAAGGCGCAGAAAAGGGTGGAGGGGCGGCTCCAGCTCATGGGGCAAGCCTCAGGGCACTGCCTACAGTTGAACCCATCAACTGTCCCTCCTGTTTCACCTTCAACGAGAGGCTGAATCGGCTGGGGGTGGCTGAGCGGGTGTACTGGGTGGGGGTGGAACACAAATCCCACCGTGCGCTGCTAGGCGCTCAGCTCGCCGGCAGCACGGAAAAGTGATGCACCACCGGTCCTTGGCGTTGTTCCGGTCGACCGTCCATGCCCCCTGGAAGATCGATCTGGGGCATCAGGGTGGCTGCAGCCCAGCTCTCGTATTGCGCGTGTCCCTCCCAGAGGGACACGATCATCAGACCTCCTTCCACCTCCGCGACCGTGCGCAGCAGCTGGGCCTGAGGTTGCTCCTTGCCCTCCAGCTGGGCCAGTTCCACCTTCAATTGCTCCAGCGTTGCCCCGGGCCAAAAATTCGCCACCATGTGCATGGCCAGGTCTCCAGCGGTTGTTCTGCCCGATGAATCTGGCAGGGGCGCTTGGCTTCAGGCCTAGACGGGTGCTTGTACTCACCCTGCTCACGAAACGGCGCTCTTAGCGTGGGGGAAGCCTGATGATGAGATGAGATGACGACCTGCAACGTACCTTCCACCACCGTTCCCGCTGCCACCGCGGTTCCCGCTGCCACGGAGGCCCTGCATCAGCTCAAGGAGCTTGCCCAGCGTGATCCGCTCTTTGCGGCCGCCCTGATGGACACGGGTTCCACTGACGAGGCCGTTCTCGTGGCTCAGAGACACGGGATCACGCTGAGCCCGGAGGCCTTCTGGCGCCATCGGGGCACCCTGATGACCGGCGGATTGCCCACTTGGCGGGGGTGATCGCGGCGGCCCTGCGGGGCTGCTGCAACGTGCGGGGGATGGGCTCGATTGCTGCGATTGCAGCAAGATTGATCCCTAACGCGGTATTGGCATGACCTCGCCCCTCAGCAAGATCGAGCAGGCCAAGGTCGAGCCTTGTGGGCTGGACCTGGCGCCTCGCCTCGAGGAGCTGGGCCGCCAGGGCTGGGAGAGCCTCGACGAAGCCACCCTCACGATCCGGCTCAAGTGGTTGGGGATCTTCTTCCGTCCGGTCACCCCAGGGCGGTTCATGGTGCGGCTGCGGCTGCCCAACGGGGTGATCAC
>JBEEKG010000045.1:0-4312 GCA_041168785.1 Cyanobacteriota bacterium | reverse complement strand
CGCTCGTGCCGGCACCTAACTCACTGGCGCCTGCTTTCACTGTGCAAGAGATCACGTCTGGCGGCTGCTTGCGCGCAACAAATGCTCACTAGCAACCGCCTAGCAGCTGCTCACTCCTCTTCTGCGCTGCCCAAAGGAATCAATTTGATCTGCTTACGGCCCAGCTTGATCTCGAACTCATCGCCTGGCTTGAGGTCGAGCATGGCGGTGTAAGCCTTGCCCACCATGAGATTGCCGTTGAACTGGATCTTGGTGCTGTAGCTCAGCTTGCGGCCGCCCTTGCCAGTGCTCCGGCCAGCGCTATCGGTACAAGGTTCACTCCCTTGGCATTTAGCAGCGCCTCGTAGAACGCAGTGAAGTTGAGTCGCTCGCTGCCATCTTTTTTGGTGCTCAAGTAGCCGCACTCGCGCACCAACTCAGACTTGGAGACATCGCCTAGCTCCTTGACTTTGGCGAGTAGCTCGGGACCGGTAAACATGATGCGGGAGTTGGGTGGATCGACAGCCTCTTATTGCCAGGCCTGCCGGCATTGTCAACTGCCGTAGTTGCGATCCATGTCCGTGGGTAGCTGCCCCGGTGTCAGCCATTCCGCCAGCTTGGTGTAGCGCCTGCGGCCCAAATGGTTTTTAACGGCCATCGCCAGGGCCTTCTTCTGGCCCACCAGCACCACCAGCTGCTTGCCGCGGGTGAGGCCCGTGTACACCAGATTGCGCTGCAGCATCGCGTAGTGCTGGGTGAGCAGTGGGATCACCACCGCGGGATATTCGCTGCCCTGGCTCTTGTGGATCGTGCAGGCGTAGGCCGGCACCAGGTGATCGAGCTCCCCCCAGCCGTACACCACCACCCGGCTGCCCTGAACCCCGGTCTCACTGGTGGGGAACAGCACGCCCAGCTCACTGTTATCGGCATCGATGGCGTCGATCGTGCCGACATCACCGTTGAACACCTCCTTCTCGTAGTCGTTGGCGATCTGCATCACCTTGTCGCCCGGCGCAAACCGCCAGCCGAAACGCTCCACCTGCTCAACGGGATCGGGATTGAGCAGCTTCTGCAGTTCGATGTTGAGCGAGCGCGACCCACAGCCACCGCGGGCCATCGGGCAGAGCACCTGCACCTGGGCGATCGGATCAAAGCCGAATCGGGCGGGGATCCGCTCACCCACCACCTTGAGGATCAGGGCCACCGCCTGCTCGGGCGTCTCGGCGGGCAGGAAATAAAAATCAGTGGTGCCCCCATCGGCAGGAGGCCGTAGATCCGGGATGTTGCCGGCGTTGATGGCGTGGGCGGTGGTGATGATCCGGCTGGAGGCCGCCTGGCGGAACACCTCAGTGAGCCGCGCCACCTGCAGGGCGTCGCTGCTGATCCCATCGGCGAGCACCTGGCCCGGCCCCACCGAGGGCAGCTGGTCCACATCACCTACCAGCAACAAGGCGGCCTCGGGCGGGATGGCGGCCAGCAAGGAGGCCATCAGCGGCACATCCACCATCGAGGTCTCATCCACCACCAGCAGGTCGCACTCCAGCGGCAGCTCGGCGCCACGCCGGAAGCCATAGCTGGCTGGATCGAACTCCAGCAGACGGTGAATCGTTTTCGCCTCCAGGCCGGTGGCCTCCGCCATGCGTTTAGCGGCCCGGCCGGTGGGTGCACACAGCTGGATGCGCAACTTCTTGGCCGCCAGGATCCTCAGGATCGCGTTGATCAAGGTGGTCTTGCCCACGCCGGGGCCGCCGGTGATCACCAGCACCTTGCTGGCCAGGGCCTGCTCCACCGCTGCTTTCTGGCTAGCGGCCAGCTCCAGGCCCAGGCGTTTCTCCACCCAGCCGATCGCCTTGTTCGCGTCGATGGCTCCCCAGGGCGGTGCTCCCTGCGCCAGCTCCTGCAGTGCTCCTGCAATGCGCCGCTCATCACGGTGCAGGTGGGCCAGGAAGATGGCGGGCTCACCCGCCAGGCTGTCGGCCACGACGGAGCCCTCGCTGATTTCCAGGTCCAGGGCCGTCTGGATCACGGCGGGCTCGAGGGGCACCCGGTTGGTGGGGTTGTCGCGCTGGGGTGGTGCTTGTGCTGCTGCGCTCCCTTGCTCTTCTCTCTGGTCAGAACACTTGGTTGCATTCGGTTTGTTTGGTGGTGTCGGTGCTGGGCGCTCCACCGCGAGCAGCTCACCGGCCAGCTTGAGCAGCTCCGCGGTAGGCAGGCCACAGTGCCCTTCTCCGCTGGCCTCCAGCAGGGCGTAATTGATGCCAGCTCGCAGGCGGATCATCGCGGCCGGTTCGATGCCCAGCCGGGCGGCGATCGCATCGGCGGTGCGGAAGCCGATGCCGCGGATGTCGCGCGCCAGGCGATAGGGGTTCTCTGCCATCACCTGCACGGCGTCATTGCCGTACGTCTTGAAGATCCGCACCGCCTGGGCGGTGCCGACGCCATGGCTGTGGAGGAACACCATGATTTCGCGCACCACCTTCTGATCGGCCCAAGCGGTAGCGATGCGGCCGGCCCGCACCTTGCCGATGCCCGGCACCTCTCGCAGGCGCTCGGGGGCCTGCTCAATCACCTCGAAGACCTCCGCCCCGAAGACGCCCACCAGCTTGCTGGCGTAAATCGGGCCGATGCCGCGGATCATCCCCGAGCCCAGGTACTTCTCGATTCCCTCGGCCGTGGTGGGAGCAGAGGAACGCAGAAAGGAGGCCTTGAACTGCTGGCCGTGTTCCCTGCTATTCACCCAGGTGCCGCTCACGGTGACCCATTCACCGGCGCTGATCTCGGCGGCATGCCCCACCACCGTCACCAGATCCCGATGGCCGCGGGCTTTGATGCGCAGCACGCAGAAGCCGCTCTCGGCGCTGTGGAAGGTGACCCGCTCGATCGAGCCGGCCAGCACTTCGGTGGGTTGGGCTGTGGTGTCCGGCATCCCGGAGGACTGGCCAGCGATTGGCTTGTTCATGCCTCCCCGCGGTGCCACCGGGCCATGCTTACAGGCTGTTGCAACGCCCACCTCAGCTGTTGACACTCTGCCGGCAACATGGGTGGGACACCAGGACCGATGCGACCGGCATCTGCATGGTCAGTACCTATGAGCGAACTCTGATGCTCGACGATGAATCGGATTACGACATTCGTTGTCGACAGCTCCGTCAGGACAATGCTGTTTTTCTTGGTGACTTCAGCCGCTGGCTCAAAAAGGCTGGCCTTGGGGCGGCGACGATCAGAAGCCATTGCACAAACCTTGACTTTTATTTGAATCACTTCCTTCTCTACGCAGACACGCTGACGCCTGCTGATGGGGTTGCTTATGTTGGTGAGTTTCTTGGCGATTGGTTTATCCACAAGGCAATGTGGTCCAACAAGACAACAGTCAAGGCCAATGCCGCCAGCCTCAAGAAGTTCTATGCCTTCATGGCCGAACGAGAGCTGATTAAACCCGAGAAGTTTGGCTCGCTCAAGCAGCAGATCAAAGACGAGCTGCCGGACTGGCTGGGCGCTGTTGAGAGATACAACAACCCGGATGTTGACCTCCTTGAGGATGTCTGGCCGCTCTGAAATGGAGTGTGGCCCGCAGCCACAGACGATGCCGTGATGCGACTGCTGGCTGGTCTCAGCTGGTGGCCTCAGGCGGACTGCTGAACAGCTTGGTACTGCTCAGCAGAGCGCACCTCGCGGTGCGACACCAGAAACGCCTCGATCCAGTCGTGGCGACACTTCTGGCTGATCCGATCCGCGATGGTCACCGCTGCGTCGGGCACCTCGAACCGCTTGCGGAACGCCCGGGTGAGGCTGTCCAGCAGGGGCCAGAGGAGGGCCCGCAAGGTGTTGTGCAGGTTCTGGATCGTCTCGGCATCGAGGGCCACCAGGCTCGCGTCGGCCGGAGCTGATGGCGGTGTAGTCGAGGCCGTGGTCTGGGTGCGCGCTTCTGCCGCTGCAGGTGCACTGCGAGCGGGAACCAACGGCGTCGATCTCGACGGCCTGGGATTTGCGGGAGGTGAGCTCGTGATTGGGGAAGGAGAAGCGGGTGGCTTTGGGCTGCAGGCGGGTGAGCAACAGAACGAGGGAGTCCTCCAGGGCATCGGCCCGGGAGGCATCGGAGCGGGAAAGCTCGGTGAGGCGTTTGGCCTGCTGCTGGCGGTAGGCGGCCTGACCGCGGAGGTGCTCGATCACCCAGCAGGTGGCATCGGCCTTGGCGGCCAGGGCCTGCTTGTTGTGTTCCTCGGCGAGGAGGGCGGCCTCCAGTTCGGCGAGGGCCTGGGCGCGGGTGTCGTCGTCATCGGCATCCAGTTGCTCGGCGAGCTGGCCGATGGTGGTGGTGAGCTCCTGGGCCTCG
>JBEEKG010000044.1:0-6074 GCA_041168785.1 Cyanobacteriota bacterium | reverse complement strand
TCGCCTGCAGAAAGTTTTTTCTCCCCTTCCCCATGAGCATTCGCCTCTACGTCGGCAACCTGCCGCAGACCTTTGATGCCAAAGAGCTTGAGGCTCTGTTCAGCGCTGTGGGCGAAGGGGTACGTTTCAAGGCTGTCAACGACCGCGACACCGGCGCCTGCCGCGGCTTTGGCTTCGCCAACGTGGACGACCAGAAGCTGGCCGACACCGTGATCGAGCAGCTCAACGGCAAGGACTTCGGCGGCAACGCCCTGCGGATCGAGGTGTCGGAGCGCAAGGAGAGCCGCTCGGCCGCTCCCGCCGAGCGGCGCAATGGCAGTGCCCCCACCCCTGCCCGCAAGGCCGTGAACAAGGTGGTGCACGCCGACAACGTCGACAGCGAAGCTCCCGATCCCCGCTGGGCGGGCGAACTCTCCAAGCTGAAGTCACTGCTGGCCAACCAGACGGCCGCGGTCTGAGCGCCACCCTGGTGACAATGGATCCGATGTCCAGCCACTGGGACTGGCAGGGGCACCGGATCCACCTGCTGGAAGCGGGCGATCCCACCAACCCCACCAAGGCACTGCTGATCCATGGGTTCGGTGCCTCGGTGGATCACTGGCGCCACAACCTGCCGGCACTCGCGCTCCACGCCCATGTGGTGGCCGTGGATCTTCTGGGCTTTGGAGCCAGCGACAAACCCCGCTCCCGGCTGGCCGACGAACCGGAGGAGGCAGGAGCCGTGCAGTACGGCTTCGACCTGTGGGCCCAGCAGGTGGCCGATCTGGTGCGGGAGCGGCTGCTTCCGCCCGGAGAGGGTCCGGCGCCCCGGGTGCACCTGGTGGGCAACTCCATCGGCGCCATGGTGGCCCTCACCGCGGCCAGGCTGCTCCTGGCGGAGGGGATCCCGCCAGCCCAGGTGATCCTGATCGACTGCGCCCAGCGCACCCTTGACGACAAGCGGGCGGCCCAACTGCCGGGCTGGGAACGGGCCAGCCGCCCCCTGGTGAAAGCCCTGGTGCGCCAGCGCTGGGTGATCACACCCCTGTTTCGCCTGCTAGCCCAACCGGCCTTCATCCGCAGCGTGCTGGCTCGGGCCTATCCCAGCGGCGCCAACGTGGACGACGAGCTGGTGGCGCTGCTGCATCGCCCCAGCACGGATCCAGGTGGCACGGAAAGCTTTCGCGGCTTCATCAACCTGTTCAACGATCACCTGGCCCCCCAGCTGCTGGCGGACCTGAGTGCCGCAGAGCCGCCCGTGCCGGTGCGGATGCTGTGGGGCGAGTGCGACCCCTGGGAAGATCCAGCCGAAGCGCGGCGCTGGGGGAGCGCCTACACCTGTATCCGGGAGCTGGTGGTGCTCCCGGGCCTGGGGCATTGCCCCCACGACGAAGCACCGGAGCAGACGAATCCAATCCTGCTGCGGTGGCTGAACGCCCCAGCCTGAATCGCACAAAGCTGCGCGTGTCGCAAAAGCACTGAAAAGCAAGGGCCAATTCGGAAGATTTCCTAAAGCGGCGAAGTGCTGGTCTGAGGGGTGGCTAGCCCAAGAGGACGGCACTCCAAAGACCGCTCCCAGGCAACGTCCATTACGCATCCAATGAGCCTCACCAGCAGGCGGGAAGCGTGAAGGAATGCCGGGAACACTTTGGTGCGTTTTGAGAATCCCAACGCCGCAGCTCTGCTGCGAAATTTTTCCATGGCTCCTGTCATCAGCCTGAACGATCTGCGCTTCCTGCTGTCCCGCACGCGTGGAGAGTTTCTACCGGAAGAATTTGGCGGAACCCTCCCGTTTGGCCCCACTGGCACCCGTGATGTGCAAGGGGTGGGCAACAACACCGCCAACCCCGTTGCCCCAGGCTTCTGGTTCGGGGCTGCCGACACCCTGTTCCGGCGCCTGAGCTTCAACCGGCTCACCACCAGCCAAACCAAGAACGACGTGATCTCGGCACCGTTCGCCAACTCGGCGCGCGGCACGAACTTCACCATTGGCAACACGGCCCGGGTGCTCCCCAATGGGATGGCGCTGCCGGCTGGCGACACCCGGGGCACGGTGACTGATTCGCTGAATCCCCGCACGATCAGCAACCTGATCGCCGATGTGAGCAACCCCATCGGCTTCCAGGCCCTTGACCCCAGCGATCCCAACTACGCGATCAAGCAGGAGCTGCTGGAACAAGACAACCCTGTCGGGCGGATCGGCCCTGCCGATGGCGGCATCAATCCCCTGCCGTACAGCAACTGGGCGAGCCAGTTTGGCCAGTTCTTCGACCACGGCCTCGACTTCGTGGCCAAAGGGGTGGATGGCGCCGTGGACATCACGCTCCTCCCAAGCGACAGCCTCTACAACCGGGCAACCCGCAACGGACTCAATCCAGCCGGGGCCACAATTACAGGCTCGCGCAACAACACCGCGAACGTCACCATCGGCGCCGGATCCAGCGATGCACTGCTCACCAAGCTCGGCCTTGCGGTGAACAACGCGGCCAGCACGATCTCCTGGTCGCCACTCACCACTCAGACCAGCGACAGCAAACCTGCTGGCAGCTACTACGCCTATGAAGGCACACTGGTTCTCAACAACAAAATCCTCGAGATCTATGCCGCCGATGCCCAGGATCTGATCTCCCAGATCAACAGCTGGTCGGCCACCACAGGAGTGCTCGCATCGCTCACGCCAGGCACAGGCACAGGCGTCTACAACCTCACACTCACACCGGCCAGAGCGGAGAGTTTCAACCAGATCTCTCCGTTTGTGGACATGAGCCAAAACTACGGCTCAGACCGCAGCCGCACCCTGTTCATGCGGGAATACATGAGCGAGACGGACTGGCGAAACGCCCTGGGGAACCCAGGACTCCAAGCCTCCCTCACCGATCTCACCACAGGCCGGCTGGTGAATGCTGGCGTGGCCATCAACGGCGAAGCCAACGGTGGCGTGGCCGACTGGGCCCTAATCAAGGCCAATGCCGCAAAGCTGGGCTTAACCCTGAATGACAAGGACGTCAATGACGCTCCCCTGGTGGCGTTCGACAACCAGGGGCAAGCCATCCTCGATGCGGAGGGCATGCCCCAGCTCGTGGCCCTCAACACCATCACCGGCGCGCAGGTGTATGTAAAGAACAGCAACCTGGCCGCAGACCCCACGATTCAGAATCTGATCGCAGGATCCTCGGGAGCGCTCACCGCGAGCAGCTTCGTGTTGGCCACCACCGGCCACGCCTTTCTCAACGACAAGGCCGCTTTCAGCCTGGCCAGTAACACTCTGCCCAGCGGGGTCGTTGTTACCAATCCTCAGACCGGCGCCACCAACATTGCCAACCCCGATGCACCGGGAAGCTTTTTCAACCAGAGCGATTTCCTGCTGACCGCCAGCGGCAACAACCCCGGCAACTACACGGCAGCAATGACGGCCTACTTCGCTGGCACCCCGGGGCCGGTGAAGCCCACCTTCCAACCGCTGGATCGCCATCTGATCGTGGGGGATGGCCGGGTCAACGAAAACATCGGCCTGACCGCCGTACACGAGGTGTTCCTCAACGAGCACAACCGTGCACTCACGGCCCTCAAACTGCAATACGGCATGCCGATCAACCAGCCCCTGCCGCCGGGCGGCTTCGACTGGACCGACCCGCTCACCAATGTCACAACCCGGATCACCAACGAAGACCTGTTCCAACAGGCCAAAATCTGGGTGGAGATGATTTATCAGCATCTCACCTTCGACTCCTTTGTCCGCAAACTGAGCCCGAATATTGCGGCCTTTGCAGGTGTCAATCCGCTCATCAATCCACAGATCTTTGCTGAATTTGCCCATGCCATCTACCGGCTAGGACACTCCATGCTGCCGGAGGAGATTGGCCTGCGCAAGTTCCAGGATGCCAGCAGCTTGAGCACCATCACTGGCCAATCTGTTGTGATCGTGGCCCTCAACAATCACGGGCTCAAAACCGGCGATACCTTTGTCCTCTCAGACGTTGCCAACGCGATTGGCGGTATCCCCATCGCAGCACTCAACGGCACATTCGTTGTGACGGTGGTGGATGCCAACACCTTCACCTTTGATTCCACAGCCCCAGCGACCGCCACGGGCCCCGGGCTGGCCAGCGATCGGGTGCTGCTTGACCTGAGCCGCTCGCTGATTGATGGCTTCCTCAATCCCACCAGTTACACCCCAGGCGCCACGGCAGGCCTATTGGCCGATGGCAGCACGGGCCAAGTGGGCTACCGGATTGACGAGAAGATCAGTGATTCCCTGCGCGACAACCTGCTGGGCAAGCCCCTGGACCTGGCCACCCTCAACCTGATGCGCGGCCGCGATGCTGGATTGCCGACGCTGAACGAACTGCGTGGCTCGATTGTGGCCGTAGCACCCCTGGCGCTCCAAGCCTCCCTCAGCCCTTACACCACCTGGACTGGATTCCGCGACAACCTCAAAGGCAGCCTGGAACAGCAAAACGCCACCGTGAAGAACTTCATGATGGCCTATGCCGCTGATGCACTCTTCTCCCAGTTTGGCGCCACCGGCATGACCCTAGGGGGGGTCACTGGACGCTCGCTGGAGCAGTGGTATGCCCTGCGGGCCAGCGCGGTTGTAGCTGAGCAAACCCAATACATGACGGCCCTCAAGGCTGCAGCAGAGCTGGGCTTTGCCGATCAAACCTGGATGGGCACGACGGGGAACAAAGATTTCAACCGCATCGACGCCTGGATGGGCGGCCTGGCTGAAAAAGAAGTGGTGGGCGGCATGCTCGGCAGCACTTTTGATGCCATTTTTGCCATGCAGATGATGAATCTGCAGGACGGAGATTTCTTCTATTATCTCGGCAGGGTGCCCACCACAGAATTCTTCATCGAGGGGATGGAAGGCACCCAGATCTCTGATTTGGTGATGCGTAATACCACCGCCACTAATATCTACGGCGACATCTTCTCCGTGGCTGATAGTTATGTTCAGGTGGGCGATCCAAACCTGCCAACCGCCGCCTCCCTGGATGCCCTGACGGAACTCACCACCAGCCAACAGGTGTTCGACCTGGCTGGCAATGTGATCACGGCCGATGTGGGAACGGCTGGCATGATCAATGGTGTCTTCACCGGCAATCCAACCAACTATGTGGATGCCCGCAATGTGCTGAATCCCAATGGCGTGGGCAACGCCAGCGAGATGATCAGCGGCACCGCAGCCAACGACACCATCAACGCCGGTGGGGGCAACGATACGGTGCGTGCAGGCGCAGGCGCCGACACCATCAATGGCGGCAGCGGTGTGGATTACCTCTACGGCGGTGATGGCAATGACACCATGAATGGTGACGCCGAGAACGACTTCCTCTATGGCAATGCCGGCAACGACACGATGCGCGGCGGCATTGGCGTCGACGTGATGTTTGGCCATGAGGGCAACGACACCATGTATGGCGGTGCCGATGCCGACATCATGATCGGCGGACTCGGGGACGACGTGATGTATGGCGGCGATGGGATCACCGTGCAAGTCGCACCCGATCCCGCCCTCCCCGCTGTCACCGTTCCGATTCTCGATCCGGAGCCCGCCGTGGCCATTGCCCTGGCGGACGACACCATGAACGGGGGCGATGGCAATGACACCCTCTATGGCGGTGGCGGCTGGGACATTCTCAGTGGCGAGAGCGGCCATGACACCCTGATCCCCGGAGCGGGGGGCGCAGCCCAAAATCTCCTGGGCGGCCGTGAGGTGATGAACGGCGGCGAAGGGGATGACATCTACATCGTCGAAAATAACCTCGACTTCTCCTCCCAAGACTTCAACGACAGGGGCCTGACTACAGCCCAGCTGATCAACAAAGGGGCCGGCTTCCGCGTGGGCAACGGCATCGGCATCGATGAGGTGCGCTTCACCCAAACCACGGCCACCGACATCGTGATCGGCGGCACCAATGTTCTGGGCGTTCCCCAGACCTTCAGCGGTGTCGAACGGGTGGTCCTCGGCACAGGCCTAGGCACCACGGCTGATCGCTCAGGCACCGCCTTGATCAACATCGATGCATCCCTAGCCATCAGCCCCGGTGGCGCGGCCTCCAGCCAGGGCCTGCAACTGCTGGGCAACGCCGCAG
>JBEEKG010000043.1:0-21279 GCA_041168785.1 Cyanobacteriota bacterium | reverse complement strand
TGAGCGGCGGTGTGGCCGTGGTCAAGGTGGGTGCCGCCACCGAGACCGAGATGAAGGACAAGAAGCTGCGCCTGGAAGACGCCATCAACGCCACCAAGGCGGCCGTTGAGGAAGGCATCGTTCCTGGTGGTGGCACCACCCTGGCCCACCTGGCGCCCGCCCTCGAAGAGTGGGCCAAGGCCAACCTCTCCGGCGAAGAGCTGATCGGCGCCCACATCGTGGCCTCCGCCCTCACCGCTCCGCTGATGCGCATCGCCCAGAACGCTGGCGTCAATGGAGCCGTGGTCGCTGAAAACGTGCGCAACAAGCCCTTCAACGAGGGCTACAACGCCGCCACCGGTGAGTACGTCGACATGCTGGCTGCCGGCATCGTGGACCCTGCCAAGGTGACCCGCTCGGGTCTGCAGAACGCGGCTTCGATTGCCGGCATGGTGCTCACCACCGAGTGCATCGTGGCCGACATGCCCGAGAAGAAGGATGCAGCCCCCGCCGGCGGCGGCATGGGCGGCGGCGACTTCGACTACTGATCTCGATCGAGAACGACGATTTGAGTCGTTCCTTCAGAACCCAGTCAGGGAGGGCAAAGCCCTCCCTTTTTTCATGGGCTGCTCAGGCTTGGATGACAGCCTCGATGTCCTTCCTGTGCACGGAGTGACGGTTAGCTCTTGGCGGCTGGCTTGAAGCTGAGTGCCACACCGTTGTTGCAGTAGCGCTTGCCGGTGGGCTTGGGGCCGTCGCCGAACACGTGCCCCTGATGCCCGCCGCAGCGCCGGCAGTGGTATTCCGTGCGGGGCACCAGCAGTTTGAAATCCACCTGGGTGGCGATGGCGTTGGGCAGGGGCTGCCAGAAGCTGGGCCAGCCCGTGCCGCTCTCGTATTTGGCCTTAGAGCTGAACAGGGGCAGGGCGCAGCCGGCGCAGACGAAGGTGCCGGCTCGCTTTTCGCTGTTCAGGGGGCTGGAAAAGGGCCGTTCCGTGCCCTCGCGGCGCAGCACCTGGTAGGCGGCGGGGCTGAGACGCTGTTTCCAGGCGGCATCACTGAGCTGCCAGGCCGGGTCTTGGGCTTTGGCGGCGGCTTCGGCCCGGTCGGCTTTGGTGAAGAAGGCCGCCAGGCTGGATCCCAGGGCCACCAGCAGGTTGCGGCGCGGCATCGACATCGCTGGCTCAGCTCAGCCAGCCGGCGCTGAGCACCACGGCCAGTCCGAGAAAGATGGCCAGCAGGGTCCAGCTGATGCGGTTGAGGGTGGCTTCGGCGCTGCGGGCACTGGTGAACATGGAGCCACCACTGGCGGCAAGCCCGCCCATGCCGTCGCCTTTGGGGCTATGTAGCAGCACGCTGATGATCAGCAGCACACCACTGCCGATCCACACCCAAGACAACACCGACGTGATCACAGTTCCTTCCCTGGTGAGCGCAGGCTAAACGCCCAGGGTCTGGGGGATGCGGCTGGTGTCAGCGGTGGTGGCGGCGGGCAGGATCAGCGACTCGCCGCTCATGGTGGCCGGCTTGGGCAGGTGGAGGATCTCCAGCAGGGTGGGGGCGATGTCAGCCAGACCGCCGCCGTCGCGCAGCACCACGTTGGTGCCATGGCCGGGCAGCTTGCGCTTCTCGCCCTCCACCAGGATCACGGGCACCGGGTTGGTGGTGTGGGCCGTCCAGGGCCGGCCATCGGGGCCTTCCATCACCTCGGCATTGCCATGGTCGGCTGTGATCAGCAGGGTGCCACCCATGCGGTTGGTGGCCTCCATCAGCCGCCCGACGCAGGTGTCCACGGTGCTGACGGCTTCCGTAGTGGCCGCCATCTTGCCGGTGTGTCCCACCATGTCGGGGTTGGCGTAGTTGATCACCACCAGGGCGTAGATGCCCTTCTGGATCGCCGCGATGCAGCTGTCAGTGAGCTGGCCCGCCGACATGGCGGGGGACTGGTCATAGGTGGCCACCCGCGGTGAAGGCACCAGGTGCCGGTCTTCGCCGGGGAAGGCCTGCTCGATGCCCCCGTTCATGAAATAGGTGACGTGGGGATATTTTTCCGTTTCGGCGGTGCGGAACTGGCGCAGCCCCGCCTCTGACACCACCTGGCCCAGCAGCCCGTCGAGGGATTCCGGGGGAAAGGCGACAGCCACGGGCAGCCCTTTTTCGTATTGGGTGAAGGTGACCACATCGATGGGGCTGATGGGCTCCCGGGAGAAGCCATCGAACTCGGCCAGCACCAGGGCTCGGACCAGCTGCCGCACCCGGTCGGGCCGGAAGTTGAAACACACCACGCCGTCACCGGCCTTGATCAGACCCTCCGCCAGCCGTACCGGTTCGAGGAACTCATCGCCGATCTCCTGGGCGTAGGAGGCGTGGATGGCGTTCACCGGACTGAGTTCGGAGATGGGCGCCGGTTCGGTGTAGAGGCGGTAGGCCTTTTCCGTGCGATCCCAGCGGTTGTCGCGGTCCATCGCCCAGTAGCGGCCGCAGAGGGTGGCAATGCGGCCCACGCCCGCCCGGTTGATCTGCTCCTGAACCTGGGTCACAAACCGCGGTGCGCTGCTCGGGTCGGTGTCACGGCCGTCGGTGATCACGTGCACACACACGTCGGCAAGGTCTCGTGAGGCGGCCCAGCTCAGCAGCCCTCCGAGGTGTTTGATGTGGCTGTGAACGCCGCCGTCTGAGCAGAGGCCGATCAGGTGCAGGGTGCCGCCGCGTTGGTGCAGACCCGCGGCAAGGGCATTGAGGGCGGTGTTGTCGGCGATGCTGCCGTTTTTGACGGCCTGGCTGATCCGGACCAACTCCTGGCGAATGATCCTGCCGGAGCCGATGGTGAGATGCCCCACCTCCGAGTTACCCATCTGCTCGTCGGGCAAGCCCACGGCGCCGCCACTGGCCTCGATCAGGGTGTGGGGGTAGGCATGCCAGAGGGTATCCATCACCGGGGTGCTGGCGGCCCGGATGGCGTTGTGTTCGGCCTCATGGCTGTAGCCCCAGCCATCCAGGATGGCGAGGACGACCGGGGCGACCCCGGATGCCTCCCGGAAAGTGGGAGAGGGCCCTTCGGACAGGGTGGATTGCTGCTGGGAGGGAAATGCTGTCACCCGTCTCACCTAGCCACCGACTCACCGAGCGACGTTGAATCAACGCCTTCCAAGCCCAACCTACAGTGCGGATGTGCGGTGATCCTGCTTGATCCCGGCCGGGTCAGGCTTTGGTCACACTGTTTGTCCAAGGCCAATTCGCCGGGGCTCTTTATCCGTGGCTGAACTGATGCACCGGCTTGAGTTGCTCTCCGCCCTGGATCTCGGCCGCACCCTCGATCGTCTGGCCTCCCAGGTGCTCGAAAGTGCCATCGACAGCCGCTCCCTCGTCCTGCTCGGCATTCCCACCCGGGGGGTGGCACTGGCTGAGGTCCTGGCCCAGAGGTTGGCGGCGATGACCGGCCATTCGATCGATCAGGGCACGGTGGATCCCACCTTTCACCGCGATGATCTGGAACGGGTGGGTATCCGGCTGGGTCTTCCCACCGACCTGCCCGTGGCCCTGGATGGTCGCCAGGTGGTGTTGGTGGACGACGTGATCTTCACCGGACGCACCGTGCGCGCGGCCTTAGAAGCGCTGCAGGCCTGGGGGCGGCCCAAGCGGGTGAGTCTGTTGGCCATGGTGGATCGGGGCCATCGGGAGTTGCCGATTCAGCCCGATTTCTGCGGCCGGGTGGTGCCCACCCGGCGTCAGGAATCCATCCAGCTCTGTCTGCAGGCCATCGACGGAGAGGAAGGGGTCTACCTGCTCCGCCCTGAGCCCTAGGCGGGCTCGAGTTCGTCGCCTCGGAAGTGGGCGCGAAATTTTCCAAAAGCCACGATCACCGGCAGGGTTGGGCTGATCACCCGGCCCTTCCAGTCGTTGAGGACGGTCATCACCTCGCCCTGTTGGCCCTGGAGGTCGAAGGCTTCGCCGCGGTGCTGGGGATGGTGGTAGACGACCACGCTCTGGGAGACCTTGACCTGATCGCCTGGCTGCATGGCCCCGGAGCTTCATCGCGCGGCCAATCCTGTCATGCGCCAGTCGCCCCTGGGGATCCCCAGGGGGTCAGCGCTGACAGGCCGTCTCCGGCCCGGCCTCCACCACCGTCCCGCCCAGGGCCCGGCAGGCGTCCTGGAAGG
Organism: Cyanobacteriota bacterium; assembly: GCA_041168785.1. GTDB lineage: Bacteria > Cyanobacteriota > Cyanobacteriia > PCC-6307 > Cyanobiaceae > Cyanobium_A. Next base: position 17,140 of record JBEEKG010000043.1, on the reverse strand, counting down.
CCGCCCATTCGTCCATCCCCTTGGCGATCCTTTGCTGCACCTGGGCGTCGAGTTGGTCCGTGGGAACGGTGTGGGGTAGCTGCCCGTGGGCGTCGTGTTCGCGCTCCTGGCCTGCCAGGCCTTCAATGCCCTTTTGCACCGTGGCCTGTAGCGCCCGGCTGTGGGTTTTCCACCAGGGATGGTCGATGCGGGTGAGGGCATCGAGGGCTTCCCACCAGCGCCGTTGACCACTCAGGGCCTTGGCCCGCTCGAACTGGAGTCGGTTGCGCGTCCAGTTTTCTCGGAACTTGTCCCCCAGGCTGTTGCCATCGGCCCGTCGGTCCTCCCCCATCACGGCCAGGAGTGCCAGAGCAGCCGGTAGGTCGCCGTCCTGAAAGCGGCGCAGGGCTTGCTGTTGCAGGGTCTGCTGCCAGCGGTCCAGCTGGTCTCGGTCGGCCGGCCTGCCGGCCTGGGAGTTGACGAGTTGCAGTTGCAGTTGCAGGGCCGCGGACCACTGCTGTTGCTGCCAGAGGCGGGCCGCCTGGCGCCGCCGGCAGCTTCCCTGTTCCGCCGGCGCCTGTCCCCCCATCCAGCGCAGGGCTTCCAGCTGTTCGCTGTAGCGAAGGCAGGCCTGCAGATCACCGTTCCTGGCTGCCTGCTCCAGCCGTTGGGGCAGTTGTTGCTCCCACCAGTAGGTCGCCCCGAGGCCGGAGGCCACCAGGCCCAGGGTGAGGGCCAGCCAGAAACGGGGCAGCCTGTGGCGGCGCAGGGCCAAGGCAAAAGGGAGGTTGGGTATCCCGTTTTATGGGGCAGCGGGCCCCGCGGCCCTCGAGAGGGGGCAGCGGCTCTGGCGTCCACTGTCCGTGTCCGGCCATGACGGTGGGGGCTCAGCGCACCGGGCCTAGCGCCCGCGGCGGAGTGCGTTGGCCGTTGCGTAGGTCGGTCACCTCCAGCAGGAGCTGGCCCTGGTGATCGATCGCAAAGGCCAGGCGCAGGCAATCCTCACCGGGCTGGCCCGGCGTGATCAGTGGCAGGGGCGGTGGCTGCCCACTCCAGGGCTGGACGCGGCCCTCGCCGGCCGGCCGTGGCCGCAGCACCGGCAATCCACCCTCAAACACCACCTCGCTGCGCTGCTCGTTGTCCGGTTCCCCCAGCACCAGCTCCAGGGACCGCTGGTCAGGGCTGCTGCAGGCCAGCACCACCTCCAGTGGACGGTCGGTGGGCCAGGTCTGGCCAGCCACAAACAGAGCCTGCCAGTGATGGCGGCCCGAGCGTTGGTCCCAGCAGCGCAGCGACACCCCATGGCGCAAGATGTCGCGCACCTGGACGCCGGGGGTGAGGGCCAGGGCGCCGAGGGCCACGGCCTCCACCGGCCGCTCGTGGCGCAGGGGAATCCCGCCGCAGCGTTCGGCCAGCCACTGGCGGATCAGGGGGAGCCGGCTGCTGCCCCCCACCGGCAGCACCGCCGTGATCTGCTTCAGGGCCAGCCCCTCGCGACGGGCGGCGGCCAGCACCTCCTCGAGCAATCCATCCAGCTGGGCCACCAGGCCCCGTTCCCGCAGCAGGCCATCCAGGTCGCTCCGGTTCAGCCGCAGGGGTTGGGGCGGTTGGCCTGAACCAGGCGGGCTCCAGAGCACCAGCGCCTCCTCCTGGCTGCTGAGCTGGCACTTGAGGGCCTCGGCAGCGGCCAGCAGATCGCCACTCAGGGCGGCTCCAGGGCAGAGATGGGCGGCAATCCAGCGGTCGAAATCTCGCCCTCCGAGGGCGAGGCCAGCCTTGCCAATCACCCGGGCGCAGCGCAGGGCCTGACGGCTCGAGCCCAGGTCGCGGCCGGCGAAGCGCAGCAGCTGGGCCATGGGCGCCGGCCGGCCTTCACCCCCCTCCAGGGCCACCAGGGAGAGGTCGATCGTGCCCCCGCCGAGGTCCACCACCAGCACCGTGCTGCCGGCGGGCAATCCGGCGCCGATGGCGGCGGCGGTGGGTTCGTCCACCAAGGCCAGTTCCGCCACCTCCAGCTCGCGGCACACCTCCTGCAGCCACTGCCGGTAACGGGGGTAGCTGTCGATCGGGGCCGTGAGCACCAGCCGCTGGGGGGCCAGATCCGTGGGCAGGGCGGCCCAGAGTTGTCGCAGCAACAGGGCGCCGGCCTGCTCCGGGCTGAGCGGCAGGGTGATGGATTGGGACGAACCCTGGGGGATGGCCTCACCCTGGGGGGTGGCGCCGATCCGCCGTTTGAAGTCGCGGTGCAGCTCGGGCCCCTCGGCGTGGGCCAGGCCCGCCTCCAGCACCTGGCGTCCGATCAGGGGCCTGGATCGGGATGGATCGCTCAGCCACAGCAAGGTGGGAACCACCACGGGCTCGCTGCTGCTGTAGGGAGGCAGGGCGAGGAGCCGCGCCGAGGCACCGGGCGCCTGGTAGGCCACCACGGTGGTGCTGCTGCCCAGATCGATCGCCAGGGTGCCCTGCATGGTGGTCTTCTAATCGGCGCCTGGCCCCTGCTGACCTAGATTGATTGAATTGGAGCGGTGTTCATGCAGAGCGGACTTGATGTCAATCCAAAGGAACTGGCCCAACGGGCCGAAAGCCTGATCCGCCATTCCAGCAATCGTTACCTCACCACGGTGCGCATTGCCTTCCGGGCTAAGCAGCGCCGTTTCGATGACTTCGACGGTTTGCTCGACGACTCCATGATCAAGCCGGTGCAACGCGCCATCATTGAGCTGAGCGACGAACAGGACCAGCCCGACCTGCTGCCTGGCTGACCGTCGCTGTATGCAGGTCCAGGAAGGGGAGGGGTGGCGTTGGCTAGTGGACCCGGCCCGTCACCCCTTTTCTGTGTTGGTCGGAGGTCAGGGTTGGGCCGTCGAGCTCACCGCCGCGGAAGCCCGAGACCTGCAGCAGGGGTTGGTCCGATTGGTGCAGGAGCACCGGGGGCTGGCCGACCAGCTGATGGGTGAGGAGGCGATCAGCCTGGAGCTGGAGCGGGGATCGCTTTGGGTCGCACTCGACGGCGATCGGGACGGCTGGGAGCTGCGGTTCGTGCTGACCCCGGCGGGGGGCGGCAGCCGTGCCGTGGAGGGCAGCTGGACTGCCGAGGCCAGTGCAGCCCTGGTGGCTGCCCTGGCCTCGGGGCAGCCTGCCGAAGGGGAGGGCCAACTGTGGGCAGCTCCTCACGGTCCCGCCTGAGACCCAGGGGCGGTAGCCCCATGATCAGCACTGCTGATGATTGCCGGATTCCCGCGCAGCCCCCAGATCGGCCGTGGATTTGCCCAGCTTTTCCCCAGCTTTGGCTCCCGGAGTGCCACGGGCTCCAGCAGTCTGGGGAAAAAGGGGCCGAGGCTGCCTTTCCCCTTGACAGGCTGAATCTGTCCCCTCCACCGCGGTTGAGGCCGGCTGTTGGCGGGTCCGATCGCTTCAGGGGCCTGCAATCTCAGTCTGCGAGCCTCGCGGTTTGGAGCCCTGGACCCGATTTGACGGCTTCAGCGGGATGTGGAGAACTGGTGCCATCCCGAAGCCGCCCCTATGGAATTGCAGGCCAGTGCCCAGCCCTCAACGGGCGTCGATCCGGCCACGATCAGTTTCCGGGCTGAGGTGCCTGAGGCCCTGCTGGCCTCGATGCGCGGGTTTATTGAGCAGCATCCCAATTGGGATCAGTACCGGCTCTTTCAAGCGGCCCTCGCGGGGTTTCTCGTGCAGAACGGTCTCAAGAATCGTGAAGTCACCCGCTGCTATTTGGCCAATCTCTTCCCGGCCCAGGCGAGTTTCAGGGGACGCTGATCCCGCTCGGGTCGACCGGTTCGAACAGCTGCTGGTAGGCGGCCGTCAGGGTGCAGGCGGCCACAGGTAGGGCCACCACCAATCCCGCTAGAAGCACCAGGAAGCCGGCCAGCACCATGCCCAGCAGCACCAGGGTCAGTCCCAGGGCATGGAGCCAATGGGGGTCTGTTGCGGCCCTCCCCCTGCAAAAGGCGCCTAGGGGTCCAAGCCCGCCAATCACGGTGAGGGGCAGGCTCAGGATCTGGTCAGCGCTGAAATAGACGATGACGGCCAAGCCCGCCAGCAGCGGTAGGGGAGCGAGCAGCGGCTGGATCAGCGTGAGTAGCCAGGAGCTGGCCTGGGCGAGACGCACGATCACGGCCAGCACCACCAGGATGAGCAGCACGGTGCCAAAACAGCGGAGCATGGCCCGGCCATCCACCCGCACCAGCTCCCCCAGCTGGGGCCGGCGCCGGTGGAGGGCCAGCTGGGCTCCTCGTAGCAGGCCCACCACCAGCCATAGGCCAGTGAGCACATAGAGGATCCAGCCCATGGCGGCCAGAACGATCGAGATCGGATCCGGTTGTCCCAGCAGCGAGATCACCAGCCCGCTCTCGTAGCGGTAGAGCAGCTGGGCCAGCAGGTTGGTCCCACCGCTGAGCAGGGTGAAGCCCATCAGGACCCAGGGGCAGTGGGCAAAGGCTGCCCAACCCCGCTCTACCGCGCCGCGGATCGCCAGGGGGGGCGGGCTGATCGGTGCCGGCTGGCTCACGGTGCGTTCAGCAGGCCCAGCAGTCGCTCGGCACTGGCGGCACTGACCGGCAGGATCGAGAGGCGGTTGCCCCGTTTCACCACCCCCAGCTCGTCGGGGCTGAAGCTCTCCCGCAGGGAGTCGAGGCTCAGCAAGCGCTCAAATTGGCAGACATAGCGCAGCTTCACGCAATCCCAGCGCGGTTTCTCGGGGGTGGCGCCAGGGTCGAAGTATTTCGAGTTGGGATCAAACTGGCTCGGATCGATCAGCTGGGTTTCGATCACTTCCATCAGGCCAATGATTCCTGGTGGTTTGCTGTTGGAGTGGTAGAAGAAAGCCTGGTCGCCAATCTGCATAGCCCGCATGAAATTACGGGCTTGATAGTTGCGAATGCCATCCCACAGGGTCGTGCCTTCCCGTTGCAGGTGGTCGATCCCGTAGACCTCGGGCTCGCTCTTCATCAACCAGTACGCCATGGGCGTTTGTAGCGAACGGTTCGCCCGGGAATGTTAGGGGTGGCGTTGTCGCGGTTTGCCTGTCCCGCGGCCCTACAGCTCAGCGACCAAGCGACGGAAGTGATCCCCGCGGGCTTCAAAATCGCTGTATTGATCAAAGCTTGCGCAGGCCGGTGAGAGCAGCACCGCGGCGCACTGATGGGTCCGTGCCAGTTGGGCGGCCAGGGCAACGCCCGTGTCCAGCCCCTCGCAGCAGTGCACGGCTCCAGGAAAGCCGGCCGCTGTCAGCAGGCGCTGGAATTCCGCCTGGGCAGCGCCGAACAGCACCACGGCGGCGGCTTTCTGGCCCAGGGCCGCCAGCCAGTTATGGGGGGTTCCCTGCTTGGACTCTCCGCCCGCCAGCACCACCAGGGGACCCTGCAAGGCCTGGAGGGCCACCTCGGCCGCGTCGTAATTGGTCGCCTTGCTGTCGTTGTAGTAGGTGATCCCCTGGTCTTCGCGCAGGCGCTCGAGTCGGTGGGGGACGCCGGGGAAGGCCCGGAAGGCCTCCTCCATCTGGGATCCGGATAGCCCTGCCACCAGGCCGGCCGCGGCGGCCATCAACATGTTCTGGCGGTTGTGGGCTCCGGGCATGGCCAGACAGTCGGCGGCCATCAGGGGGCTGCTGCCGGACGGGTTGGCTTGCATGACCTGTCCCCCCTCGATCCAGAGGCTGGGCGTGATGGTGTCGGGCAGGCTTTCGCGCCGGCCCGCCGTGATCCAGGTGGCCCGGTCCCAGCGGTTGGCATGGGCCCTCAGATCGGCATCATCCGCGTTGAGGATGCGCTCCCTCGAGCGCTCCAGCAGGCCCCGTTTGATGGCGCGGTAGGCGTCGAGCGTGCCATGGCGTTCGAGGTGATCCGGGGTGAGGGTCGTCCAGATCCCCACCTGGGGGGCCACCTGAGGGGCCGCTTCGATCTGGTAGCTGCTGAGCTCCATGACCAGCCAGTCGGGCTGGGGGCGTTTGGGGTTGGGGCGGTTGGGTTGGATCCTCTCCAACACCAGCTCAGCGGCGGAAAAGCCGACATTGCCTCCCATCGGGGCGTCGAGGCCAGCGTGTTGCAACAGATGGCTCACCAGGTGGGTGACCGTGGTTTTGCCGTTGGTACCGGTGATGCCGATCCAGGGCACGTTGCGGCTGGCCTGCCAGGCGAGCTCCAGGTCACCGACGGTTGGGATGCCCTGGTGTCGCAGCGTCTCAAGGGTGGGGTGGTCCCAGCGGATCCCGGGGCTGACCACCACCGCCACCGGGGGATTGGCCAGGGCGGCGAAGGTGTCCGGATGGAGGGGCGCGCCGAGCTGGACAGCGATGCCGAGCTGGCGCAGATCGGCAGCCCTGGCTTCGAGGTCCGGCCCCTGCTGGTTGTCGATCACGAGCACCGCTCGGCCGGCCTGATGCAACAGCTTGGCCGCACCAATTCCGGATCGCGCCAGACCGACAACCACGGTCAAATCGCTCACCGTGCCTGCCATCTCAGGAAATGCAGTTGAATTGAAATGGGCGATACTGGAATCGAACCAGTGACTCCTACCGTGTCAAGGTAGTGCTCTACCTCTGAGCTAATCGCCCCAGAAGCGATCTGAGTTTACAGAACGGCTGGCACTCCCATCGGGCCCTTCTGCATCACTCCACCACGCATCACTACGCCAGGCAGCACTAGACCAGTCAGCACCGCACGAGTTCAAGCCGCCACCGCTCCCGTTTGGTGGCCTGCACCGTTACAACGCGTAGCTCTCCACGCCCTTCGAGCTGCACCCGATCCCCGGCCACCAGCAGGCGGCTTGGGCTGGACATGGGCTGCCAGTTGACCCGCACGCTGCCCTGGCGGACCAGCTCCGCCATGCGGTTGCGGGAGATCCCGAATCCGGCCGAGGCCACCGCATCCAGCCGGAGGGAGGCCTCCACCGTCTGGAAGTGGCGAGGTTGGCGCTGGGCGGGCAACTGCAGTTGAGCCAGCGGCCGGGCCTCCAGCCGCACCTCCACCGTGCGCACGCTGGTGTTGCGGCCATCCAGCGCCGCAGCCTGCGCCGCGGTGACCACGGCCTGTCCCCCCCGGTCGCCCCGCACCCAGATGTCGCCGAGCTCGTCCTCAGGGGGGCCGAGGGCCAGCAGGCCGGCGCGGAAATCGCTGCGCTCGGCTGGGTCGAACAGGAAATTGCCGCTGATCTCCAGGCCCATCAAGCCGGCCGCCCCATCTTCCAGATCCTGGGCCGCTTCGCTCCGCTGAATCAGCAGCCGCTGCCGCTCGGCCCCGGGATAGCCACCGGTGCTGGTGAGGGTCAGCTCAGCCAGCGCCCCCAGTCGTTCTGTGGCTTCCTCGCGCACGTCTCCTTCAACAAACCCCGTCCACACGGGTTCCCAGGTGCGCAGGGCCCGGTCGGCGGCGGTGAGCACGGCGGCCAGCTCCTTCGGGTGCTGGCTCCCCACCAGTAGGTCGCGCTGCGGCAGCATCAGATCCGGGCCTGCTCAGCCATCGCCCAGGCGCACCACCGCCAGGGGCTTGGCCTGTTGGAGGCTGATCCATGGCATCTCGACGCCGTTGGCCGTTTCGGCCAGCAGCAGCCAGTGGCCCTCCTCGACCCGGTTGCGCAGGCTGCGGATGCGGTCATCCTCCTCCGAGCGCACGCTGGCCGCGGCGGCGAAGCTGCCCATCCAACCCGAGCCCATGCCGAGCAGGGCGCCGATCAGGTGCTGGCTCCAGGCGCCGGCGAAGGCGAAGGTGTCGAGGTCGGTGATGTAGGTGAAGGTGAGGCCAGCCAGGAAGCCGAAGGGGATCAGCCAACGGGCCATCGCCTGCTGGCGGTTGCGGCGGGCCACCGCCGGATTGAGTCGCGCCACCTCCGCCAGGGTCTGTTCTCCTTCGCCGATGGCTTCCAGCTGCACCATCGGCGGCTGCAGGGCCGCCAGGCGTTCCCGCAGCTGATGCAGCCGTTTGCGGTCGTTCAGTACCACCACCACACTCGTGCCCACGCTGCGCTCTGCTCCTTTGGGATGGGGGAATTCTCGCCGCTCACTACACTGCACCGCCGGCTCTCCCACCTCACCGCCGGGCATGACAAAGGTTCTCGTTTCGGATCCCATCGACCAGGCGGGGATCGACATCCTGTCCCAGGTGGCCACGGTGGATGTGCGCACCGGGCTTCCGCCTGAAGAGCTCAAGGCGATCATCGGCGACTACGACGCCCTGATGATCCGCTCGGGCACCACCGTGACCGCCGACATCATCGAAGCCGCCGACAAACTGCGGATCATCGGCCGCGCCGGCGTTGGGGTGGACAACGTGGATGTGCCTGCGGCCACCAAGCGGGGGGTGCTGGTGGTGAATTCCCCCGAGGGCAACACCATCGCCGCTGCCGAGCAGGCCCTGGCCCTGATGCTGGCCCTCTCGCGCCATGTGCCCCACGCCCACGCCAGCACCATGGCCGGCGGCTGGGACCGCAAGAAATACGTGGGCAACGAGCTTTACAAGAAAAAGCTCGGTGTGGTGGGCCTGGGCAAGATTGGCTCCCACGTGGCCCGGGTGGCCAAGGCCATGGGCATGGACGTGATGGCCTATGACCCCTTCGTCTCAGCGGAGCGGGCCCAGCAGATGCAGGTGCGGCTGATGCCCCTGCCGGCCCTGTTCGCCGAAGCCGACTTCATCAGCCTGCACCTGCCCCGCACCCCGGACACCGAGAACCTGGTGAACGCGGAACTGCTCAAGACCATGAAGTCCACGGCCCGCATCGTCAATTGCGCCCGCGGCGGCATCATCGACGAATCGGCCCTGGCCGAGGCGGTGGAGAACGGCACCATCGGCGGTGCCGCCCTGGACGTGTATGCCAACGAGCCCCTCGAGGCCAGCTCGCCCCTGCGTCAGGTGCGGGAGCGCCTGATCCTCACTCCACACCTGGGCGCCTCCACCGAAGAGGCCCAGGAGAACGTCGCCATTGATGTGGCGGAGCAGATCCGGGATGTATTGCTGGGTTTGCCGGCCCGCAGTGCCGTCAACATCCCTGGCCTCAATGCCGAGGTGATGGAGCAGCTCAAGCCCCACCTGCAACTGGCCGAAACCCTGGGGCAACTGGTGAGCCAGTTGGCCGGCGGCCCGATCAGCGAGCTGGAGGTGCGGCTCCAAGGCGACTTTGCGGCCCACCCCGCCCAGCCCCTGGTGGTGGCGGCCCTCAAGGGCCTGCTCTCCACCGCCCTCGGCGACAGCATTAACTACGTGAACGCCAGCCTCGAGGCCAAGGAGCGGGGCATCCACGTGGTGGAGGTGAAGGACGATGCCAGTCGCGATTTTGCCGGCGGTTCGCTGCAGCTCAGTTCCAAGGGCTCCAACGGCAACCACACCGTTACCGGGGCGGTGTTTGCGGAGGGGGAATTGCGCATCACCACCATCGATGAGTTCCCGGTGAACGTGGCCCCCAGCCGCCACATGCTGTTCACCCGCCACCGGGATATGCCGGGCATCATCGGCCAGCTGGGCTCCCTGCTCGGTGAACACAACGTCAACATCGCCTCGATGCAGGTGGGTCGCCGCATCGTGCGCGGCGATGCCGTGATGGTGCTCAGCCTCGACGATCCCATCCCCCCCAGCCTGTTGGCTTCGGTGCACGCCATCAACGGCATTCAGGAAGCGCACCCGGTCACCCTCTGATGGCCGCCGCCCCGGCTTGGTGGCGACTGGAGCTGGCGTCCCTGCCGGAGCTCGAGGAATCCCTGTTCTGGAAGCTCGGCGCCCTGGGGATTTCTCGGGTTGCGGTCCAGCATCGTCCCGAGTCCCCCGGAGAACGCCTGCTGATCGCCTGGCTGCCGGCGAGCGATTGGCCCAACCACGAGCGCTGGCAGCTGGAGCAGGCCCTGGCCCCCCTGGCGGAGCCCTTTGGTGTGGCTCTGCCGCCTCTGCAGTGGAGCCAGCAGGTCGAGGAAGACTGGAGCCTCAGCTGGAAGCAGCACTGGCAGGCCGATCCAGTGGGCCAGCAGCTGCTCATCCTTCCCGCCTGGTTGCCCTGCCCGCCCGAGCATGCCGGGCGCCAGGTGATCGTGATGGATCCCGGCAGTGCCTTCGGCACCGGCAGTCACCCCACCACACGCCTGTGTCTCGAAGCGCTCGAAGCCCTGGATCTGGCCGGTTTGCGGCTGGCTGATCTCGGCTGCGGCAGCGGCGTGCTGGGCCTGGCGGCCCTGCGCCTGGGGGCGGTTTCAGTGGCAGCCGCCGACACCGATTCCCTGGCGGTGCGGGCCACCGCTGACAATGCTGCCCTCAACGGGCTGAGGGACCAGGTGCGGGTGGCGCGGGGCTCAGCGGAAACCCTGGCCGGATTGCTCGACGGCCAGCCGGCCGATCTGCTGCTCTGCAACATCCTGGCGCCGGTGATTCAGGCCCTCTGTCCGGCTTTTCACACCCTGTTGGCTCCCCACGGTGTGGGCCTGCTCAGTGGCCTGCTGGTGGACCAGGCCCCCGCTCTCCAACAGGCGCTGCTGGAGGAAGGCTGGCGGGCCGAGCTCACGGCTCAGCAGAGCCAGTGGGGCCTGCTGACGATCCGCTGTGTTGCATAAGGCACGCTGATCTGTGCCTTCGCTTTGATTGGGCTTCCTCCGTCCTCGCTGACAAATCGACAGGAAAGGTGCGCGGCGGATGTATGAAGGGCGGGTCCTACAGGCCCGGCTTCCGGGTGCCCGTGAGCCCCAATCCCTTTCATGGCTTCCTACAAGGTCACCCTCATCAGCGAGAGCGAAGGCCTCAACAAGACCATCGAGGTTCCTGACGACCAGTACATCCTCGACGCCGCTGAGGAGCAGGGCATCGACCTGCCCTACTCCTGCCGTGCCGGCGCTTGCTCCACCTGCGCTGGCAAGCTGACCGCCGGCACCGTGGACCAGAGCGACCAGAGCTTCCTGGACGACGACCAGATCGAAGCTGGGTTCGTGCTCACCTGCGTGGCCTACCCCACCAGCGATTGCACCATCAAGACCCACGCCGAAGAAGAGCTCTACTGAGCGTTCATTCGGGTCATGGCCCCTGGCCTAGAGCCAGGGTATCCGTCCTGCTGCCGGCCCCTACCAGGCACCTCCACGTGCTTGATGGCCGGCTCCCTCTCTGCCACCCTGCGGGGTGGCTTTTTGCTGTCATCTCGGAGCCGTCGTTCTGTGTCAGCCCAGGCACCCCCCACTCGGGGTAACGTCGCAGCCCTGCTGGAGCCGGGGAGCGAGCACACCAGCCCTGGTGGTCAGTACAGCTATCGGGTGTTGGGCCCCTGCTGCCGCCTGTTTGATCGCGAGGAGCTGCCCTGGCCCTGCTGCCGTCTGGCCTGGCGCAGCAAGGAGCCGAGCTGGCGGCGCATCGGCCGGCGCTTCGTGGCGGATCTGGCCTCCCGCCGCTGCCCCTCCTATGCCGTTGAGCTGCTCCAGCCGGGTGCTCGCTCCGCCCGCACGGTGATCACCCTGTTCCCGGTGCGGCTAGGAGCGGAGCTACAGGAATGGTGGTACAGCAAGCAGCCCGGATCCTTCGATCCAGCCAACAGCCGTCCTCCCTTGCCCAATCTGCCCCAGCCTCTCCAGTCCATGGATACGACGGCCCACAAAAAAGCCGGTGTTGAAGACACCGGCTCGGAAGGGGAAGCGCTGCTTTCTGGAACGGTCTGATCGCCGAGGGGCAGCGCTGGATGGGAGCGGTTGTCGATCAGAAGTAGATCTTGCCGCCACCCCACTGAACGCCCTGAACCTTGGGGGCCACCAGGATGTAGCCGGCCATCAGACGCAGGTCGTCATCGTCGAGATCGCGCATCTTCACGAAGATGTCGCTGCTGCGCAGGCTTGGATGCACGTCGGCGATGCTGTATTCCCCGTCGTACGACGTGGGATCTTTCATGTAGTCGACCAGGGCTTCGACGTTGTCACGGGGCGGAGTGGCCAGGGCCAGGGTCTCGGGGTCGAGGCCCACGTTCTGGTTGGTCTTGGTGATCCCACCGGCATGGCACTCACCACAGCTGCTGTTGAACACCTTGCGGCCAGACTTGATCTCCTGCTCGCTGAAGGTCACCAGGGTGCCGTCCGGAGTGGCGGGCACGGTGAGCTGCTCAGTGCTCCACTGGGCTGCCAGGGCGGGGCTGCCGATGCCCAGGAGCATCAACAGGGCCAGGGGAGCGGCCAGCAGGGTTCTGGCCAGGGCGCGAATGGCACTGCTGAAGGTGGCCCTGCGGAAGGCAGCTCTGCGGAAGGCTGCCGAGGAGAAGGAGGAGGCCATTGGGAAAAGCCGGCGGGTAGGCGGAAAGACCGCATCGGAGACCTTGTATCACGGGGAAAGGGCCCTCCGGAGCGGAATCGCGTGAACTGTTGCAGGGCTAGGCCGTGGCCGGATCGGATGGGGTGATGTCGAGGCTGAGGAAATCCTTGGCCACCAGGGTGTTGGGGAAGATCGCGCTGGCCTCCGCCACCAGGTCGTCGGGGGTCATGGGATTGCCGGGCATGTAGCGGGGGCTTAAGTGGGTGAGCACCAATTGCTTGACGCCCGCCTCCAGGGCGGTTTGGGCAGCCATCGTGCTGGTGGAGTGCTGGCGCTGGTAGGCCAGCTCGGCTTCGGCGTGGGAGAAGGTGGATTCGTGGATCAGCAGGTCGGCCCCCCGGGCCAGCTCCACCGCCGCCTCGCAGAAGACGGTGTCGGTGCAGTACACGACGCTGGCGCCCGGGCGTTCCGGGCCGCAGAGGCTGGCGCCCTTGATGATCCGACCGTCGTCGAGGGTCACGCTGCGGCCAGCCTTGAGCTCGGCATAGACCGGCCCTGGGGGAATCCCCAGCGCCCGGGCCCGCTCCACATCGAAGCGGCCTGGGCGCGGTTTCTGGTCGACCCGGTAGGCAAACGCCGGCACCCGGTGGGTGAGCGGGGTGCAGCGCACGGTGAGGTCGTCATCGTCGAGCAGCAGGGCGCCGCTGCTGGCGGCGGGCTGCACCTTGTGGGTGCGCAAGGGGTAGCCAATACGCGTGGAGGAGGTGCGCAGCACCCCTTCGAGGTAGTCGCGCAGGGGGTCGGGCCCGTAGAGGTCGATGCCGGTGCAGGTGCCCGCCAGGCCGAGGCTGGCCAGCAGGCCCGGTAGGCCGAACACGTGGTCGCCATGCATGTGGGTGATGAAGATCCGCCGCAGCTGGCTCACCCGCAGCTCGCTGCGCAGGAACTGGTGCTGGGTTCCCTCGCCGCAGTCGAACAGCCACAGCTCACTGCGCTGGGGCAGCCGCAGCGCCACGGCCGACACGTTGCGGCCCCGGGTGGGCACGCCGGAGCTGGTGCCTAAAAAGGTGACCTGCACGGTCTTGACGCCTCTGGCGCATGCTGCCACGCCGGGCACAATGGGGCCCCTGAGCAGGGATTTCCCTTTTGCCAACGCCCTCCCTCCACCAGCGCCTCCTCGCCTGGTCGGCGACCTGGCTGGTGGCCGGGCCCGCGGCGGCTGTGCTGCTGGCCGGGGTGGCCCCTTCGGCCCTGCAGGCCCAGGCGACCGAGCCCGAGGTGCGGGTGCTGCTGCTGGAAGCAGGCTTGGTGCCGATGGCGGCCCGCCAGCAGCCCTTGGTGCTGCGTGCCGCCAGTCAGCGCTGGGAGCTGGCCCCTGGTGAGTTGGTGGTGCTGCAGCTCGCAGCGGGCGGCCTGGTGCTGGAGCGCGGCGGTGCCGTGGAGCGTCTGCCCCAGGTGTCTGAGCTCTGGCTCGAACCGGCGGCGCGGCCTGACGGTGATGGGGCTGATTTCCAGCTGCAGCAGCGGGGCTACCGGGGCCGTCTGCAGCTTCTGGTGGGCGGAACCGCTGTGCAGGCCATCAACCATGTGCCCCTGGAGGCCTACCTGCCCAGCGTGGTGGGCAGCGAGATGCCGGCCAGTTGGCCCCAGGCCGCCCTGCGGGCCCAGGCGGTGGCGGCCCGCACCTATGCCCTGCGGCAGCGCAAGCCCGCGGCCCCCTTTGACGTGAGCGCCACCGTGTCGAGCCAGGTGTACAAGGGCGTCGATGCGGAAACGCCTTCCACCCGCCAGGCCGTGGCCAGCACCCGCGGCCAGGTGTTGATCTACGGCTCGAGCCTGGCCAACGCGGTGTTTCACAGCAGCGCCGGCGGCAGCACCGAAAACAGCGGTGATCTCTGGAGTCAGCAGCTCCCCTACCTGGTGAGCGTGCCCGATTTCGACCAGCACAGCCCGGTGCACGCTTGGGAGCAGCGGCTGGAGCCCGAGCAGCTGCAGAAGGCGTTTGGTGAGATCGGCGGCGCCCAGCGCATCGAGGTGCTCGCCACCACAGGCTCCGGCCGGGTGCGCCAGGCCCGGGTGATCGGCCCCCGCGGCACCCTGGTGCTCACGGGCGCCCAGTTGCGCAGTCGCCTCGGCCTCAAGAGCACCCTGGTGCGCTTTGAAGTGGTCGCCCCCGAGTTGGCATCCCTGCCCCCCTCCCTGCCGGCCCTCCCCCCGCTGCCGTCCCAGCTACTGCCGTCTCAGTCGTCCGATCCGGAGGTCCAGGCGCCCGGTCAGGTGCCACTCCCGGTGCAGGTGCCACCCCCGTCGCTGCTGGCGATCGGCCGGGGCTATGGCCATGGGGTGGGCATGAGCCAGTGGGGAGCCCATGGTCTGGCCCAGCGGGGCCAGAGCTATGACCAGATCCTTCGCCATTACTACCGCGGCACCGAGTTGCGTCCTTACGGCACTCCCTGAACGTGCAGGTGACCGTGCTGGCAGACGCCGAGGCCGTGGCGGAGACGGTGGCGGAGGCGGTGGCGGAGCGGCTGTTGCAGGCGCGGCGCGGCTCCGATCAGCGTCCCCTCGGCCTGGCCACGGGGCGCACCATGGTGCCCGTCTACGCGGCCTTGCGACGCCGCTTCGATCGGCTCAGTGCTCCCGAGCAGCAGGCCATCCGGCAGGGCTGGCGCAGCTTCAACCTTGATGAGTACGTGGGCCTGGGGCCATCAGATCCGCGCTCCTTTGCCGCCTTCATGGCGGAGCAGCTGCAGGGCCCGCTCGGGTTGGCGCCGATCCAGGTGCAGCTGCCGGATGGCCTGGCGCTCGATTCCCAGCAGGAAGCCGGCCGCTATCGGGAGGCCTTGATTGCCGCAGGGGGGATCGGCCTGCAGCTGCTGGGCTTGGGCAGCAATGGCCACGTGGGCTTCAACGAACCCCCCTGTGGCCCGGCGGCCCCCTGCCGTTGCCTCGCGCTCAGCGCCGCCACCCGGGCCCAGAACGCCGCTGCCTTCGGCGGCGATGCCGCGGCGGTGCCGCACCAGGCGATCACCCTGGGATTGGCCGAGATCCTGGCGGCTGAGCGGATCCTCCTGGTGGTCACAGGTGCGGCCAAGGCCGAGATGCTGCGGCGGGCGCTGCTGGAACCTCCCTGCCCGCAGGTGCCGGCCAGTTGGCTGCAGGGCCATCCAAGGCTGGAGGTGCTGGTGGATGGGGCTGCTGCTGCCGCCCTCCCCCCAGACCTCACGCGCCGTTTTGCCAAGGCCTAGGCAATGCGGAGCGCTTGATGCCGATCCTCAGCAAGGAATGGACTGATGCGATGGCTCGACAAAGCTGGGAGGAGCGCACCCGCGGGCTGCGGCATCTCTCTCGACCCCTTACTGGCTCAGGAACACGCAGCCCGCGGCGGCCGGTTCCTATGACCTCCGGTCGACTCAGTTAATCGACGTGGTGAGAGATAAAAGCTAGATCACCTTGACCGAGATGGAGATCTCCGCGTTGAGGAGTTTGGAGATCGGGCAGGCTGCCTTGGCCGTCTCGGCCAGGGCCACGATTGTCCCACTCTCTGACTCGCCCTTCACGATCACGTCCAGATGCGACTTCGTGACAGTCGGGCTCCCTTCAGTCGCCGGATCTAACGTCACGGTCGCTGTCGCAAGGACGTCGATCCCGGTGATCCCCTCGCCCGACATGAGCGCCGACAGAAACATCGCGTAGCAGGCCGCATGCGCGGCACCGATCAGTTCCTCAGGGTTGGTACCGGCCGCGCCCTCGAATCGCTTGCGAAAGTCATAGGCGAGGCTTGCTACCGCGCCCGATCCAACGGCGACTGTCCCCTCGCCGTCCTTCAGCATTCCGGTCCAGTGTGCGGTAGCGGTATTCATGATGGCCATTGCTACTTTCTGGAATATGGACTGAACCAACAAATCGCATCGCGCCTGCGCCGTCAATTGGGCCTGTGCTTGTCCTGCCCCGCAAAGATACGAACTCGGTCTCCAGAGTGATGGTTGGGCATGGGGCGAGGTGAGCCGGTCGGGGCCCCAGCCTGATCAGGTACCCCAGGCTTGCCAGACTTTTAAACGGGTTGTGATCGACCGGCTTGGGCGTTCAGGCCATCACGGTGCCCATCAGCTCCTCGTCGGCCTCCAGGTTGCTGGTGACGCTGCGCACGTCCTCGAGGTCGTCGAGGGCATCAAGCATCCGCAGGCAGCCCCTCAGGGTGTCGGGGTCGCTGAGGGGGCAGGCCGTCTGGGGGATCCAGCGATGTTCCCAGCCGGTTACGGGGAAACCCTGACGGCGCAGGCCATCCTGCAGGGCTTCCAGCACCTCGAAAGCGCCGAACACCTCGCCCCCCCTGCCGTCGAGCTCGTAGCCCAGGGACGGCGGACCGCCCTGCTCCTCCAGGGCCAGCAGGCCTTCCAGCAGGGCGTCTTCCTCCAGGGGCTGTCCCTGCTGGGACATCGGGGCGAGTTGCACCACCGCCCGCTGCGTAAATAGGTAGCCCACGCAACCCGTCTCCCCCAGGTTGCCGCCGTGCTTGCTGAAGGCCAGGCGCACCTCGGCGGCGGTGCGGTTGCGGTTGTCGGTGAAGGCTTCCACCAGCACGGCCACGCCGCCGGGGCCGTAGCCCTCGTAGCGCACCGCTTCAAAGGTGTCGCCGCCGCTGCCGCCTTGCCCGGACCCCTTGGCAATGGCGCGATCGATGTTGGCGTTGGGCAGCCCGGCGGCCTTGGCCTTCTCAATCGCCGTGCGCAATTGGAAGTTGCCGGCAGGGTCGGCCCCGCTCCGGGCTGCCACCGTGATCTCCCGCCCCAGCCGGGTGAAGAGGGCGCCGCGTTTGGCATCCACCACAGCTTTGGTGCGTTTGATCTGGGCCCACTTGCTGTGGCCGGCCATCGGAGCGACTGAGAACAAACAACAGGGGTGGGGCTGCCGGATCCCGTGGGTTTAGCCGGCGGCGTTGAACACCAGTT
>JBEEKG010000042.1:0-4144 GCA_041168785.1 Cyanobacteriota bacterium | reverse complement strand
TCGCCTCGATGAAGCTTTCGAGGTAGTGGGGGGTCTGGAATTGCTTGCTGCTCTTGCGCAGGCCGGAGGTGCCGGGCTTCTGGTCGCTGAAGGGCTGGGTGAGGGAAATCTGCCTGACGCTCACGGGACTGCTGCTGGTCATTGGCCGAGCCCACCGGGGCGTTGGGGGCACCAAATTAGCCCTGGCTTGCGGCCCGCCTGGAGCTGGCTAGGGTCCGGGAAAAGATGGATGGGACGCTCCGTGAAAGCCGTTGAGCAGCAAAGGGCGTTCCGCCGGGACAGCGCGCTGTCCCGTCTGGTTCTGGCTGGGCTCGCGCTGACAGTGGCTGGGGCCGTTGTGGGCCCGGGCCGGGCGGCCGTGATTGGGGGTGCCCGGGTGGTTCCCTTTGAGCAGGCGGTGGAACGCAGCCGGGTTGCGGCCGAGGCGGTGGTCCATCGCCTCGGCAAGGAAACCTGTCTGCGCGGCAAGCTCACCAATGCCTTGTTGGGGCTCTCGGCCAGTTGCGAGGCCGTGGGCCAGCGCAGTGGGCTCTGCGCCCTGGCCGATCAGGCGGTGGTGCAGACGGGGTGGTCGATGGCGTTCATGGATGCCACGGCCCACCGGGTGCTGCAGTTGATTCAGGAGCCCTGAATCAAGCCGAAGCCCTTTTTCTGCTGGGGTTTGTCTTTGTCCTTGCTGGGAGCCACCGTGCGGGTCTGCTGTTTGCAGAAGGGAATCACGTCCTGGCCGGCCCGGTTGAGGGCTTCGCGCCGTTCATAGGTATTGGTGGGCGCCGGTTTGGCCCGTTCCCGGATCGACCAGATGGCGTCTTTGCAGTTGGCCCCCAGGCGGGGGTGGTCCATCAGCGGATCCGCCATGGTGCGCGCCTTGGCGCAACTCTCGGCCGTGTTCTCCCGACCGCAGATGAAGGTGTTGAGCTGGATTTCGCGCAGCTGCTCCATCGAGGGGTAGGGCGGATCCTGGGGGGCGGCCTGCAGGGGGGCGGCCAGCCCGAGCATCAGTCCCAGGCTGAGCACACGGCCAAAACCGTTGGCTAGGCCAAAACTGGTGGCGGGATGGAGCTGGTGGGGAGCCATGGTGTCAGCGGTTCGTCCCCCATCATGGCGGGGCCGGCAGCGCGGCCAGTCCCAGGCGCAGTGGCTGCTGCTGGTGGATCCAGTGGGCGCCAACCGCTGGGCCCACGATCGGGGCGGCCAGGGCCAGGCCACAGCGCAGCCAGGCCTGATGGCTCAGCAGCTCGCCCCGGTTGGCCTCGGCGGCCTGGAGGTGTTGCAGCGCGGTGATTTCCGGTTGTCGTTCCGCCTCGATGGTGGCCAGCACCTGATCGAGGGCGGCTCCGGTGGCCCCGCTCCGGAGCAGGGGCACCAGGTGCACGCTGGCCACCCAAGCGTCGCGCAGGGCCATGTTGATGCCCTGGGCTCGCACCGGACTCATGGGGTGGGCCGAATCCCCGAGCAGCAGCAGGCCCGGGCGCCACCAGGGCGCCGCCAGCCCCACCTGCACCGCCAGGCGGGTGGGGGCGCTCAGGCCGGTGTGTTCTTGCCGCAGCCAGGCCGCCAGCTCGGGCGGACACAGGCTGGCCATCCGTTCGATCCAGCCGTCGCTGGCCAGGGCTGGAAGGGGGGCCTGCTTCTCCAGCACCCAGCCGATTTGCAGGCCTCCGGCGGCGCTCTCGAAGGCGCTGAATACGCCCGCGTCTCCCACCAGGGTGGTGAAGTAGCCGTCCAGGGGTGTGGGTCTGGCGCAGGCCAGCTGGAACCAGAGCAGGTCGATGGCACTGGGGGCGCCTACCAGCTCCAGGGCGGCCTTCTGGCGTAGCAGGGAGGAGCGGCCATCGCCGCCGATCACCAGCTCGGCCGGGAGCTGGCGCCCGCCGCGCAGCTGCACTCCTGCCACGCGACCATTTCGCCAGAGCAGGTCAACCACGGGCTGGCCCCGTTCCAGTGCAAAGGAGGGAGAGGTGGACGCCTGCGCGAGCAGGACCTCCAGCAGGGCCGGCTGACTCACCAGGGTGCAGAGCCGCTGGGGATCCCCGCCGAGGGGTTCGCGGGCGGTGAACAGGTGGCGTCCGTTGACCACGAAGCGCCAGCCCTGGAGCGGCCGCTGGGGCAGGGCGGCCAGCAGGTGGCTGAGCCCCATGGCTGCCAGGGCCTCCAGGCCCGAGGGCATCAGGGCTTCGCCGCGAAATTGGCGTTGCAGGCTGGTGCTGGCTTCCACCAGGGTGACGACCACACCGGCGCGGGCCAGCAGCAGGGCGAGGCAGGCACCGGCCGGCCCGGCGCCCACCACCACGACCCTGGGGGCCGGGCTCAGCGGCTCACTCAAACGAAGGAGTTGTAGTTGCGCGTGCCGCCACTCACCGGATCCACATGCCCCATCAGCTGACTTTTCTTGGAGAGCAGATACTCCACCAGCTCCTGCTGCACGGCCAGCAGCTCCTTGGTGCAGCCGCGGAAGGCGGCGCGGTGGCGGATTTCGTCGTGCCGGGTGTGCAGGTCGCGCAGCATCAGCTGGATGGCATCCAGGGTGGCCGACGTGTTGCGGGAGGCCGGTGGGGCCTCTGAGGCACGCTCCGTTCCACTGACCATGGCCACAGCACTGAGGGGAGGCCCCAGCGTAGGGGGGGGCCGCCGGGTTCAGTGCTGCCGATCAGCAGTCGCCAAAGAGGGTGCTGGACACCTGATGGAAGGTGTCGAAGGCGTCCTGGTGGTCCAGACCGCTCACCGCCAGGGAGACGGTTTGCTGGCGGGGGTTGCACTCCACCGCCAGGCTCACGGCGCGGGCTCGATGGTCGGCATGGAAGGCGGCGCTTTGGCCGTCGTCCGCGTAGAGGGTTTCGGGGGCGTGGGTGAAGCCGAGCTGGTTGGCCAGCAGGCTGATGCCGGCGAGGGATTCGCTGAGGCAGCCGTCGCAGCGGATGGCCGTGGTGTACACCACCGGTGCCGCGGGGGCGGTGTCTTCCGCCGGCAGCACCAGGGAGCTCGCCAGGGATTTCATCAGGCTGCCGGTCTTCACCAGGGTTTTCATTGGTGTCGCTGGCCCAGAGGCGAACTGCCGGATCGTAGGGGCAGATCACCAGATGTGGTGTTCAGGCTTTTCGGCTAGCCCATGGGTGGTGGTTGATGCGCCTTCGTTGCTCTGGGCTGGGTGCGAAGCCTGCATCCATCGGTGGCGTCGGCTTCGGGCCTCCTGGTGCGACCAGGCCACGGCACGGGGCCAGGGCTCTGCTGGCCGCCCCGTTTGCGCCGCAGTCCATCGCTCGGGACTCGCTCAGCGCCTTTCTGGCCGTGGGTTCTCTTTCCCCACGTCGCCTTGTAGGGGTGTCTACGGGGTCTTATGAATCAACAAGATTCAGGAGTGATCCTGACTGATTCGCCAGACATTGCTGCTGCTGCTGAACGGAAGCCGTTGCCTCAATACCTCAGCATTCTGTAGAGAGGAAATTGCAGAGCCGCTGGAGCGACTGGAGGCAGTCCAGTAACGACCATCGCTATTCGGCTGCCTCATTTAGAGGCAGTGATGCTGGTAGTGGTGCAGAAGGTGAATAAGGCGTATGGGGACATCAAAGGTCTTCCCGTCAGCCGAGTTCAGTAGGAGTATGCCGTGACGCCAGTGGGAAGGGCCACATAGTCGTTCGTCTACATTGCGATGGAGTTGATTTATTGGCAGTCGTAAGGAAAGGCTGAGGCGGTTGAACTTGGGCACGAACACCTGGTTGGGGGAGGCACTTTAAACCTCTGCCACCCTCTGCGTTTCCGGGCTGGCATTCACAAGGTTTGCGCTATCTGGACAGCCCACTGCGCAATCTGCACAACAGGTGCATTGTTTTTGCGACTACGGTTGACCTGATTCCACTTTGACTCATGCGGATCACGCATTCGGATAGCAAGCATCTAGTCGTATTGAGTGACGCAGAGGCCGCCACGCTTGGAGAGGCGTCTGCGCTTTTGATGATCGCTTCCCAATCCGTTAGTGGTGCAGCATTGCCGCCAACGATGGCAACTGTGCTGGGTCAACTTTTTGATGGTCTCAAGGTGACTAATGCTGTTTCGTCGCCCCCTCAGGACAACTGAGTTCACGGGACGCCAGAACAATGCGGGTTTCATCAGTCGGCACCAACCATCTGCTGTGCCTCAGCGAAGA
>JBEEKG010000041.1:0-9329 GCA_041168785.1 Cyanobacteriota bacterium | reverse complement strand
GAGGGCCAGATGGCCCGGGACTGCCTGGCGGCGGAGGCTGGCCCCTAGGCCTTCAGCGCAGGCGCCTTCACCCCAGGAATGAAACGCCGTTCGTGCTGGCCGCCGGTGAGCATGCGGTTCCAGTAGAGGGACGGGAGCACCTTGCGCTTGATCCACCACATGCTCCAGCGCTCCTTGGTGGGGTCGAGCGGGAAGGAGGGAACGGGCTCAGCCTTGTAGTTGAACTCGGCCATGATCGCTTTGCCGTAGCCGGTGATCAGCGGGCAGCAGCTGTAGCCGTCATAGGCCGCCTCCCCGACCTGGCCATCGAGATGGGCCAGCAGATTGGCCACCAGCACGGGGGCCTGACCGCGCACGGCGGCGGCGGTTTTGGAATTGGGCATACCGCTCACGTCGCCCAGGGAGAACACATTCGGGTAGCGCACGTGCTGGAGCGAAAATTGGTCCACCTCCACAAAACCGGCCCCATTGGCCAGCGGGCTGGTGGCCACCGCATCCGGAGCCGCCATCGGCGGCGTCACGTGCAGGAGGTCGTAGGAAATCACCTCCTCGCGGCTGGTCTCCCCCTCCGTCACCTGGAACACCGCTTGCTTTTGGGCGGCCCGCACGGCGGTGAGCACGTGGTTGTAGCGGGCATCGATGCCCTTGCGCTGCACCACCTCCCGCAGGGGCGCCGCATAGGTGGGGATGCCGAAGATGCCGGGGGTGGCAGTGGCATAGATCACCTTGGCGTTCAAGCGCTTCTTCTTGAACACCTCATCGGCCAGATAGGCGATCTTCTGCGGCGCTCCGGGGCACTTGATCGGCATCGGCGCGCAGGTGAACACGGCATGGCCACCTTGGAAGGCCTGAATCGCCTCCCAGGTATAGGGGGCGAAATCCTTGCTGTAGTTGCTGCAGACGCCACCTTGGCCCAGGGCCTCCACCAGACCATCGATGCGGTCCCAGCAGAGCTTCAGGCCGGTGGCCACGATCAGCACGTCGTAGCTGAATGCCTGGCCGCTGGCGGTGGTGACGGTGTTGTGCTCCGGATCAAAGCCCGCCACCGCCTCCCGAATCCAGGTGACACCCGAAGGAATCAGATCGCCTTCCGCCCGCCGGGTTTCCTCGAGGCTGAACACGCCGCCGCCCACCAACGTCCACCCCGGTTGGTAGTAGTGCTCGCCAGAGGGCTCAAGGATCGCCACGTCCAGGGAGGGACGGGCCCGCCTCAGCTGGGCGGCAGCGGTGATGCCGGCGGCCCCGCCGCCGGCGATCAGGATCTGATGATGGGCCATAAAAAAGGCCGCCGGTCAGGCAGCGGCTGGATGCCATTCCACCGCTCTAGCCCCGCCGGAAGGCGGAGGCCAGCAGTTTGCAGGGAAACTTTCACCCAGGGGAACCCTCAAGCCGCCTGGGTCGCTTCCCGCTTGAGCAGGGCGTAGAGATAGTCGGGTGCCTTGTAGCGGGTCGGCAGGCACTTGTGGAGCAAGGTGAGCCGCTCCCAAGCCACCGTGCGCTGAATCGCCTCGATGCTGCGGCCCTCCCGGATCAACAGACGCAGCGCCTTGCAGCAGCCGGAGTAGCCAGCTTCCAGTTCGCCGATCGTGGGCTTGGGGGCAACGGGCATGGTGAGAAATCGAGGGAGGCGGCTGGGGTCAGCTGCTCAGCGACGCTAAAAGAGGGGCTCTGTGCCCGCGGCGACACAGCCATCTCGACACGAATCCTTACCCCAGTCCCATCAACCACCATGCCCATCCAGCAGCTCACCCTGCGCCAGCCCGACGACTGGCATGTGCACCTGCGGGATGGGGCCATGCTGCAGGCCGTGGCGGGGGCGACGGCACGGTCCTTCGCCCGGGCAATCGTGATGCCCAACCTCAGCCCCCCGATCACCACGGTGGAAGCAGCCGTGCACTACCGCCAGCGCATCCGGGAAGCGCTCCCGGATGGCAGCCGCTTCGAGCCCCTGATGACGACCTATCTCACCGACGCCATCGACCCCGCCGAGATCGAACGGGGCTTTCGCCAAGGGGCCTGGGTGGCCTGCAAGCTCTATCCCGCCCATGCCACCACCAATTCCGCGGCCGGGGTCACGTCGATTGAAGCGATCACCCCCGTGATCGACACCCTGGAGCGCATCGGCATGCCGTTGCTCATCCACGGCGAGGTCACCAGCGCCGACATCGACATCTTCGATCGCGAGGCGGTGTTCATCGAGCGGCACCTGGCACCTCTGCTGGCGCGCCACCCCGGGCTGAAGGTGGTACTCGAGCACATCACCACGAGTGATGCGACCGATTTCGTGCGCAGCGGCCCGGCCAACCTGGCCGCCACGATCACGCCCCACCACCTGCACATCAACCGCAACGCGATGTTTGCCGGCGGCCTGCGGCCCGACTTCTACTGCCTGCCCGTGGCCAAGCGGGAACTGCACCGCATCGCCCTGCGGGCCGCCGCCACCTCCGGCAACCCGAAATTCTTCCTGGGCACGGATTCGGCCCCCCACGCCCGCAGCGCCAAGGAGGCCGCCTGCGGTTGCGCCGGCATCTTCAACGCCCCCTTTGCGATCGAGAGCTACGCAGCGGTGTTTGACCAGCACAACGCCCTCGACAAGCTGGAAGCCTTCGCCTCGGAATTCGGCCCCCGCTTCTACGGCCTGCCCCTCAATGAAGGCACCATCACCCTCGAGCGGCAGCCGCTGGAGGTGCCCGACCGGCTGCACCGCAACGACGCGGCCGGCACCGCCGTGGAGCTGGTGCCCTTCCATGCCGGCGAAACCCTGCCCTGGCGGCTGGCCTGATTACAACGAGCTGTGTCGCCCGCTCGCCCCAGGGGCGACGGCTGGCCTAGCAACAGGCCCAGGCAGCCTGCGGGCGATGGGCTTCTTCGTTCAACTCACCGACGCCATTGCCGACCGGCAGTCGCTGCTGGTGACCGGGCTCGATCCCAACCCGGAGATGCTGCAGACCTGGGCCGCCCGCCGCGGCCTGGCCGGGCGCTCCTTCCTCAGCCAGGCCCGCCACTGGATCAAGGCGGTGATCGAGGCCACCGCCCCCCACGTGTGCGCCTACAAACCCAGCCTGGGCTTCTACCAGGCCCTGGGTCCGGTGGGCCTGGAGCTGCTGCTGGAGGTGCGCGACCTGGTGCCCCCCGACCTGCCCCTGATCGTCGATGCCAAGCACGGCGACCTCAACTCCTCCTCGGCCCTGGCCCACTACCTCTTCAAGGAGCTGGGGGCCGATGCGGTGACGCTCTCGCCCCTGGCCGGCCAGGACATCGCCGCCCCCTTCCTGCTCTACCCGGGCAAGGCGGTGGTGATGACCTGCCACAGCTCCAACCAGGCGGCCCGGGTGATTCAGCACCACCCCGATGAGAGCGACCCGCTCTATGTGCGGATCGTGCGCGAAACCCAGCTATGGGCCACACCCGACCAACTGCTGCTGGAGGTGGGCACCAGCGATCCGGAGGTGCTGGCCCGGGTGCGGGCCGAGGCACCGGAGCGTTTCCTGATCCTGCGCAGCCTCTGGGGGGAAGAAGAGCGGCTCGAGTCGATGCTGCAGGCAGGCCTGAGTGCGGCCGCCGATGGGCTGTTGCTGCCCCTGCCCCAGAACCTGCTGGTGGAAGACGACATCGCCTCCCGGGCCGAGGCGCTCAAGCACGCGATCACCCACAAGCGGGAGCAGTGGCTGGCCAACGCCCAGCAGCGCGATGCCAACACCTGTGTGCTGTGGCTCCCGGGCAGCGAACGGGCCGCCGACCCCCTTGAAAGCCTGATCGTCGACCTGTTCGACATCGGCTGCCTACTGTTCGGCGACTACGTGCAGGCCTCTGGAGCCGTTTTCAACTACTACGTCGACCTACGCCAGATCATCTCCGACCCCAACCTCTTCCACCGGGTGCTGCATGCCTATGCGGACCAGCTCGAGGGGCTCGACTTCGACCGCATTGCCGGCATCCCCTATGGCTCCCTGCCCACGGCCACGGGCCTCTCGCTGCAGCTGCACAAGCCGCTGATCTACCCGCGCAAGGAGGTGAAGGCCCACGGGGCCCGGCGCCTGATCGAGGGAGATTTCGACGAGGGCGACCGGGTGGTGGTGGTCGACGACATCCTGATCACCGGGGGCAGCGTGCTGGAGGGCATTGCCAAGCTCGAGAGCTCGGGACTGGTGGTGCAGGACGTGGTGGTGTTCATCGACCACGGCGGGGACCATGACCGCCGGGCCCGGGAGCGGCTGGCCGCAGCCGGGTATCGCTGCCACGCGGTGCTCGACATCGCGCGGATCACCCGGGTGCTCCACGGCGCTGGCCGGCTGAGCAATGGCCAGGCCGCCACCCTCGGCGCCACCCTGGGTCCCGCTGACAGGTCGGATCCAACGTGATGATCCCCGCCCTTCTGGCCCAAGCCACCCAGGGCGTCGACATCGGCACCATTCCGGTGGAAGGGCAGGTGCTGTTCATCGGGTTGCTGTTTCTGGGCACCCTGGCAATCAGCCGTTTCTCGATCCAGGTCGGGGTGCCGGCAATCCTCGGGGTGCTGGTGCTGGGGCTGGCGATCAACATCAACTACCTCGACATCACCCACCAGCAGGCGGAGAGCCTCCATGTCTTCGCCCTCGCCCTGCTGCTCTTCTATGCCGGTCTGAAAACAGACATCCAGGCCATCCGGGGCTTTCTCCACTACGGCATAGCCCTGGCCGTGGGGGGAGTGACCCTCGCCACCCTGCTGCTCGGCGCTCTGACCTGGCTGCTGTCCTCGGCAGAGGGAGGAGCCATCGCCCCGGGAGGGCTAGACGCGATGCCCCTGGGAGCGGCTCTGCTGATCGCGGCCTGCCTGGGGTCCACCGATGCCGGGGCCACGATCAGCGTTCTGGCCTCGGTGCGGCAGCTCGTGCCGGAACGGCTGCAACACCTGCTGGAATTCGAATCCTCCGTCAACGATCCCACCGCGCTGCTGCTGTTCGGCCTGGTGGCGGGGCTGTTCACCACGGGACCGGCGGATGGGGCCGCCATGGGTGCCGGCGCCGTGTTCGTCGATGCGCTGCGCAGTTTTGTGCAGCAGGTGGGCAGTGGATTGGTCATCGGTGCCCTGTTCGGCTACGTGGCCCGGTTCGTGATCGATCAGCTGGCCCAGGACCGATCCCAGCTCTTGATCGTGGCCATGTCGATTGCCTTTGTGGACTACGGCAGCTGCCAGCTGCTGGGCGGTGCCGGGCTGATCGCGGTGTACACCACCGGTCTGTTGATGACGAACATGCGCTACCGGCGGGCCGAGCTCAACCACGAATCCATCCAGGACGCCCTGCTCCCCTTCAACACCATGGCCGAGATCTGTCTGTTCCTGATCTTTGGTCTGCTGGTGAGCCCCGCCAGCCTGGTGCCCGCCCTACCGGTGGGACTCGCCACGGCAGCGGTGCTGATGCTGGTGGTGCGGCCCTTCAGCGTGCTGATCTTCCAGCCGCTCTCTCCGTTCAACCGCAAGGAGAGCCTGTTCGTGTCCTGGTGCGGGCTGCGGGGGGCGGTGCCCCTGGCTCTCTCGTACAACGCCGTCAATCAGATCGGCCACCTGCGAGGCGTCTCCCCGGACGCGGTGGGTGGCCTGGCCCAGAACGCCCAGAGCATCGTGTTCATCGCGGTGCTGGTGAACCTGCTGGTGCAGGGCCTCACCCTGCCCCGGCTCTGCGTGCGGCTTGGACTGGTGGCCCCGGCGGGGGACTGATTCACCACGCCGTATGGTTGAACCGCGTCTTCGCAACTCCTGGACGCCACTCCGCGCGATGAGCAGCAGCCAGGGACTCACCATTGGGGAACTCGAAGCCAACTATTCGCTGTACTGCAAGGCGCTGCGGCTCCTGCTTAAGGAAGGCAAGACCGTGACCGCCATTCAGCGCACCGTGTGCTGGAGCCGACTGGAACAGCTGCACATCTGCCTGCCCAGTCGCTACAAAGCCCCCGACTACCTCTGCGTGGTGCTGAAGCGGGACCTGGGCTGAAGCGTCCCAACCCGCCGAAGCCCGACTGAACGGCGCTGATGAAATCGATCTCCGATCCCTTTCTGCGCCGGCCCGTGCTCACCCTGGTGGTGAGCCTGCTGGTGCTGCTGGCCGGGCTGGTGAGTCTGCCGGTACTGCAGGTGGAGAATCTGCCGCCGATCGCGCCGGGTCGGGTGACGGTGCGGGCGACCTACCCGGGGGCGGGCCCTGAGGTGGTGGAACAGGGGGTGACCGCCCTGCTGGAGCAGCAATTCAACGGCCTCGAACGGCTCGACAGCATCCGCTCCACCAGCTCGGCCAACGGCAGCTCGATCACCCTGGGATTCGAGGGCGGCGACCCGGAACTCAACCAGATCAACACCCAGAACGAGGCGGCGGTGGTGACCCGGCAACTGCCGGCTCCCGTGGCGCGCTTTGGGGTGCAGGTGCGGCGCAGCTCCGACGACCTGCTGATGGTGCTGAGCTTCAATGCCGACCCCAGCCTCTACAGCGACACCTTTCTGAGCGGCTGGCTCGACCAGGTGGTGAAGGAGCGCCTGCAGCGCGTGCCTGGGGTGGGCAACGTCACCCTCTCCGGTGGCAGCAGCCTGGCCTTTCGCCTCTGGCTCGATCCGGTGCGGCTGGAGGAGCGGGGACTGACGGTGAGCGACGTGCGCGCGGCCCTGCAGCAGCAAAACGTGCTGGCCGCCCTGGGCCAGACCGGGGAAGCCCCCAGCCCCGCCGGCCAGGAGATCACCCTGCCCCTGCGGATGGAAGGGCGCCTGCGCACGCCGGCGGAATTCGAGCAGTTGGTGGTGGCCCGCAGCGCCAATGGCGGCGTCACCCTGCTGCGGGATGTGGGCCGGGTGACCCTGGGCAGCGAGACCTACGACACGATCGCCACCAACCTCCAGGGCAGGCCCGCGGTAGCCGTGGTGATCTACCAACGCGACGGCAGCAATGCCATCGCCGTGAGCGAGGCGGTGAATGACGCCCTCGCGGAACTCGCTCCCCAGTTCCCCCCTGGGATCGAACAACAGCTGATCGTGGATGAGGCCGACTTCGTGCGCGGCAGCATCCAGGGCACCTTCGACAGCCTGCGGGATGCGGTGCTGCTGGTGTTCGTGGTGCTGCTGCTGGGTCTGGGCAACAGCCGGCTGGCCCTGATCACCGCCGCCGCCGTCCCCGTGGCCCTGATCGGCTCGCTGAGCGTGCTGAAACTGGCGGGGCAGTCGCTCAACACCCTCACCCTGTTCGGCCTGGTGCTGGCCAGCGGCCTGGTGGTGGATGACGCGATCGTGGTGAGCGAGGACATCGGCCGACGGCTGGAAGCCGGCAAGCCCCCCCTGCAGGCGGCCCGGGAGGCCATGGCCGAACTGGGGGGAGCCGTGGTGGCCACCTCGCTGGCCCTGGTGGTGGTGTTCATCCCGGTGCTCGGACTCGGGGGCAGCCTGGGCCGCCTCTACGCCCCGATCGCCATCACGATCAGCGGCGCCATTACCTTCTCCACCCTCAACGCCCTGACCTTCACCCCGGTGGCCGGCAGCAGGCTGTTGGATCCGCAACAGCGCGAACCCGCCTGGCTGCTGCGCTGGATCGACCCGCCGCGGCGCTGGCTGGAGGGTCTGGAAACCCCCTACGGGCGTTGGCTGGACTGGACCATGGCGAGGCGATGGCTGGTGCTGGCCCTGCTGCTGGCCGGTCTGCTGCTCACCGGCAGCTCGCTGAAAGCTCTGCCCAAGGCCTTTATCCCCCAGGAAGACAACGGCCAGCTACGGGGGGTGGTGATCCTGGCCGACGGGCTGGGGCTGCAGCAGACGCAAGCCGTGCTCGACCAGGTGCGGCAGGTGGTGGCCACCGAACCCCTGATCGCTCGGGCCAATTTCTACGCGGGGCGCTCCTTCGGCGACAGCAGCCCCAACAAGGGCACCTTCTATCTGCGCCTCACCCCGATCGAGCAGCGCCAGGGCGCCGAGGCCTCCACCCGGGCCGTGGGCCAACGCCTGGACGCCAAGCTGCGACGGCGCATCAGCGGCGCCGTGGTGCAACTGAGCGAGGCGCCCTCCGTGCGGGGCTTCAGCTCCGAAGGGGGGCTCGAGCTCGAACTGCTGGACAGCAGCAACGGCCAACTGAGCCTCTCCGACTTCGAACAGCAAGCCCAGGCCTTCATCCGCGCCGCCCGGGCCACCGACCGCTTCGAACGGGTGTCCACCCGCTTCACCGCCGGAGCCCCCCTGGTGCAACTGGTGCCGGATCGCCTGCAGATGGCCTCCCTCGGCGTGGATCTGAGCACCGTGGTGGACACCCTCGGCGCCAGCTTCGGCAGCGATTACGTCAACGACAGCTTCGAGAGCGATCAGGTGCGCAAGGTGATCGTGCAACTCGATGGCCAGGGACGGCGCAACGCCGACGACGTGCTGGCCCTGCAGGTCAAGAATCGCGAGGGCCAGCTGATCCCCCTGGCCCAGCTGGTACGAATCGACCAGGGCAGTGGCCCCACCTCAATCAACCACACCCGCCTGGTGCGCTCGATCAGCATCCGGGCGATCCCTCGCCCCGGGGTGAGCAGCGGCCAGGCCATGGCGATCCTGGAGCAGGTGCAGCGGCAACGTGGCGGCGGCATCGACCTGGAGTGGGCCGGACTGGCCCGGGAAGAGGCCAAGGCTGGCGGCGGCAACCTACGGGTGTTCGGGCTGGCCATCGTAGTGATGGTGCTGGTGCTGGCAGCTCTCTACGAGAACTTCGCCGATCCCTTCATCATTTTGGTGACCGTGCCGCTCGCCATGTTGGGGGCCATCGGCGGACTAGTGGTGCGGGGTTTGCCCCTAGACGTCTACGGCCAAATGGGGCTGCTGATGCTGGTGAGCCTCACCGCCAAGAACGGGATCCTGGTGGTCGAGTTCGCCAACCAGCGCATGGCCGAGGGCCTGGACCTCGACACCGCGATCCGAGGAGCCGCCGTCGCCCGCCTGCGGCCCATCCTGCTCACCGCCCTGGCCTCGCTTGCCGGAGGCGTCCCCCTGCTCTTCGCCAGTGGCTTCGGCTCCGGTGGCCGGGTGAGTATCGGGACGGTGGTCTTTTTCGGGTTGCTGGTCTCAACCTGCCTGGGGCTGTTTGTGGTTCCCGTGATGTACCGCATCGTCAAGGGCTGGGAGCTTGGCCGCCCCAGAGCTGCTGGCTAGGGCTGCTGCGATTCCTGAACCGTAAGGCGGCTGATCAACACGCCCATCACCGCCGCCACGTAGAAGGTGCCAGCCGTGGCGATCGCCACGCTCACCATCTGGGCCTGGGGCGTTTGGGGGGTCACATCGCCGTAGCCCATGGTGGTGAGGCTCACGAAGGCGAAGTAGTTGAGCCGCACGAAATTGAGCCCCCACA
>JBEEKG010000040.1:0-8623 GCA_041168785.1 Cyanobacteriota bacterium | reverse complement strand
CGGATGTGCCATCCATCCACACCGGATGGCTCCCATGCCAGAGCAGGGGACGCTCCGGGTCGTCACACCAGGCCAGATTGAGGTTGAGCTCACCGCCGCTGCGATAGATCTCCAGCTCAAGATCTTCCTCAGGCCAGCGCGACCCATCCGGCTGGCGGGCCTCCAGGCGCAGGCAGCAATCGTCCAGCTGCTGGGTGTCATCGACCGGGAGCACCGCGTGACGCAGGGGCTTGCGGCAGAGGTCGGCAGCAGCAGCCACCAACTGCTGCAGGTTGGTGTTGACCAGCTCAGGGGTAGCCACGAATTGAGAGCAGTTCGAGATGGATCGGACCCGATCGGAAGCCCGCATTCAGGCCTCCATCATCGGCGAATCGGGAGTGCAGGACCTGCAGGCGGGTGATGCGGGCGGGATCGAATCTCAGCGGTAGGCCCACGGGTTTTGCCCGAACGGATGCCCGCAGTTCGCTGAAGGGAATGCGCACCAAGGTGGTGCCCTCCATGTCCGTTCCGAATTCGATCACCCAGCGCAAACCACCAGGGATCAGGTTGGTCAGCCCTGCCAAGCCATCGGCACAGGCCAGCGCCAATTTGAAGCGACGTCCCTCGCCCACGAGGTCGAGCTCCAGGCCCTCGCATCCGGACAGATCCAAGGGAGGCGAAAACAGGGGGGAGCGGCAACTGATGAAGCCGCCGCCCTCTTCGATCAGCAGGCCATCAAACACCAGGCCCTGGGGACCAACCTGGCAGCTGCCCTGGCTGCGCCCTCCCATCACGGTGTCATTGAGCGCGTGCCAGCCACTGAAGCCGTCCCCGGAGGCGATCGGGATCATGGGGACACCCCTGCGGCCGCCGCACGGTCAGCCAGGATCCACACGTCGGTGTTGGGCCGAACCAGCTTGGCTGGGGTGCGCTCCGGGGATTCCTGGGGATCCAGCAGGCGTTGCAGCGCCTGCACCTTGCCAGCACCACTCACGAGAAACAACACCTGCCGGGCCGCCGAGAGCGTTGGGGCGGTGAAGGTCACGCGGGGGAGTCCCTTGCCTTCCCCGAGAGTGACGGCCCGGTCGATCACCGAGGTGGCCGGGGTGCCTGGAAACAACGATGCCGTGTGGCCGTCATCGCCCAGCCCCAGCAGCACCAGGTCGAGCACCGGTGGGGTGGTGAGACAGAGCTGCTGCAGCGTCTCCCCATAGGCCTCGGCCCCCTGCTCGGGAGTGGCCAGGTCGGTGGGTACGGCATGAAGACAGGCCCGGCGTCCTGGTCCTTCGGCCAACAGGGTTTCGCGGACCATGCGGGCATTGCTGGAGGGGTCATCGGCGGGCACCCAACGCTCATCGCCCAGCAGTACATCCACCCGATCCCAGGGGAGATGTTGCTGGCCGAGCAAGCGATAGGCGGCCTTGGGCGTTTCCCCTCCGGCGAGTGCGATTTGGGCCCGCTCCCGCATGGCCAGCACCAGGTCAAGGGCCGTACCGATGGCCTGGGCGGTTCGGGTGGCGAGCTCCTCGGCGGAGTCAGCCACAACGAGGTGGTATCGGGTCGTGGCTGGGTTGGAGGAGGAGGGGGAATGCATGGCCGCGGGCTCCGGGCTGGTGCCTCAGTCAAGCCACTCCGTGTGGAAGCTGCCCGCTTTGTCGACCCGTTCGTAGGTGTGGGAGCCGAAGCAATCGCGCATGGCCTGCACCAGGTTCTGGGGCAAGCGTCCGCTGCGGTAACTATCGATGTAGTCGAGGGTGCTGCTGAGGCATGGCACGGGAATGCCCGCCAGCGCCGCACCGGCAACCACCTGGCGCAGGCCCGGCAGGCGCCGGTTGATCTGCTCGGCAAACCAGGGGTCGAGCATCAGATTGGGCAGACTGGGATTGGCCCCATAGGCGTTCTGGATCCGCTGCAACAAGCGTGCCCGGATGATGCACCCCCCCTTCCAGATCTGGCCAATGGACGAGAAATTGAGGTTGTAGTTGTGCAACTTGGAGGCCTCCTGCAGCAACGCCATGCCCTGGCCGTAGCTGACGATGCAGGCGGCGATGCAAGCATCGCGGAGTGGGCCCATGCCATCCTCTGGCGATCCCAGCGAAAAGGTGTGGGGGGCCGGAGCGGGAAGCAGGGCGCTGGCACTGAGCCGTTCTGGCCTTAGCGAGCTCAACACCCTGGCGTTGAGGGCCGCATAGATGGTCGGCACGGGAACACCCATCTCTAGGGCGCTCACCACGGTCCACAGACCTGTGCCCTTTTGTCCCGCGGCATCCACAATCGCCTCCACCAGATCCGTCCCCGTTTCTGGGTCTTTCGTGCGGAGGCACACCTCGGTGATCTCCACCAGGAAGGAGGCGAGTTCTTCGGTGTCATTCCAGCCAGCGAGGACATCGGCCATCTGGTCGCCGTTCAGGCCTCCAACCCGCTTCATCAGGTCGTAGGCCTCCGCGAGGATCTGCTCAATGCCGTACTCGATGCCGTTGTGCACGGTTTTGACGAAGTGGCCGGCGCCACCAGGGCCGATGTAGGTGACGCAAGGGCCGTCATCCACCTGGGCCGCCATCTTGCGCACCAGGGGTTCGATGGCGTCGTACGCCGCCTTGGTGCCACCCGGCATCATGCTGGGCCCCTCCAAGGCACCCTTGGCGCCACCGGAGACGCCCATGCCGATGTAGCCGAAGCTCTTGCTCTCTAACTCGGCAACGCGTCGCTCCGTGTCCGTGTAGAGCGAATTGCCACCATCAATCAACAGATCCCCCTCTTCGAGATAAGGAGAGATGGCGGCGATGGTGTCGTCCACCGGCTGCCCCGCCTTCACCATCATCAAGATTCGACGAGGCCGCTCGAGTGCCCCGACAAAGTCCTGGAGGGTGGCGGCTCCAACGATGTCTTTACCCGCCCCGCGGCCGGCAAGGAACTCCTCGGTTTTGGCGAAGGTGCGGTTGTAGACAACCGAGGAGTAACCGTTGCGCTCCGCATTGAGCACCAGGTTTTCTCCCATCACACCGAGACCGATGAGGCCGAAATGTGCCTTGCCCATGACGAAGTCTGAAACCAATTGAGCTCAGTGTGGCGACGCTGGAGAGGCGTCCCCAGCATCCGTCACAACTTGGTGACAACGGTGTCAGCAACTCCTGGCTTTGGGACCAAGGTTCGCTCAGATCACGGTGCCGTCGGCAATCGAGCCGTTTTTCACCACTACCACAATGCCGTTGCGAATGTAGAAATTTAATTCAGGCCGATCCGCCTCTTCAACGTGATCCTTGTTGACAATGGTGACGTTGTTGCCGATTCGCACGTTCTTGTCGAGGATCGCGCGCTTGACCGTGGTGCCTTTGCCGACACCGAGGGGGATGCCACCCCGCTCCCGCAGGACCAAACGCTCTTCAGAGGATTCGTAGTAGTCGTTACCCATCACCAGGGTGTCCTGGAGCACAACCTCATCCTCAACCCTGGTTCGCACCCCCAGCACGCAATGGTGGATGCTGCAGGCCTTGAGCAGTGATCCTTCGCCGATGATCGATGCTGTGACCTGGGAATCCTGCAACTTGCTGGGAGGCAGGTAGCGGGGCCGGGTGTAGATCGGAAACTTCTCGTCGTAGAAGGAGAAAGCCGGATTGGGTTGATCGGTGAGGGCCAGATTGGCCTCGTAGAACGCGCCGATGGTGCCGATATCTTCCCAGTAGTCGTCGAAGAGAAAGCTCTGGAGCCGATCCCCACGGGCCAGCGACGATGGAATGATTTCTTTGCCGAAATCGGTCGAGGTGGGATTGGAATTGAGCAGATCGAACAGGGTCTCACGGCTGAACACATAAATGCCCATCGAGGCCAGGTAGGGCCGCTTGGCCGCTTCTTCGGCCGACAGACCCAGGGCCTGGGTATCCACGCGCATCGCAGCCAGCGCATCGCCCTTGGGCTTCTCTCGGAATTCCTGAATGCGACCGTCCGCACTCGTGCGCATCAAGCCGAAACCCTCCGCTTGGGCGGGGTCAACGGGCAGTGCTCCAACCGTCAGTTGGGCACCGGTGTCAATGTGATGCTGCACAAAACGGCTGTAATCCATGCGGTACAGCTGGTCACCGGAGAGGATCAGGTAGTGATCCACATCCCATTCTTGGAAGAGCCACTGATATTTCCGCACCGCATCGGCCGTCCCTTCAAACCAGCTGGGGCTTTCCGGGGTCTGTTGCGCTGCCAAGACCTCCACAAAGCCTTGGCCGAAGCCTGCGGAGAGGTTGTAGCTCATCGTCAGGTGACGGTTGAGCGATGCGCTGTTGAATTGGGTTAACACATAGATCTTGTTGATCTCTGAGTTAATGCAATTGCTGACCGGAATATCAATCAAGCGGTACTTGCCGGCCAGCGGTACTGCTGGCTTGGCGCGCATCTTGGTGAGCGGATAGAGGCGCGTACCCGCGCCACCTCCCAAAATGATCGCCAGTACGCGTTTCATAAACCCTGCTGCCGGCGGTTCTCGGGGCTGACCGTACTGGAGCAGCCTGCACCAGCGCGACCCTTTTGTTCTGCGGCGGCACGAACTGTTGCAGAGCCTCCAGTCTGGAGCTGGTGGTCAGCCCTCACCGGCCTGGTCCTGAAGCTCGAAGAGCTCCTCCAGCACGCGCATGGCGCTGTGACGTTGCTGACGCGGCTGGGGGGCACGGAGGTTGGTGACTGGGGTGTGGAGGATCTTGTTGATGATCCCCTTGCTCAGAGCTTCGACGACCTTGCGTTCGCGGGCTGACAGATCGGGGCCCATGCGGCTCAGAGCCTTCTGCAGCTCCTGTTCGCGGATGTCCTCCAACTGGCGTCGTAGACGGTTGACAACCGGTACGGCCTCCAGGCCATCCCACCACTCCAGGAACAACCTGGACTCCTCCTCGAGCAGACCCTCGGCTTCGGCTGCCATTTCGCGCCGGGCCTCCTGATTGCGATTCACGACCTCCTGAAGGTCGTCCACATCGAAGGCCTGGACGCCCGCGAGTGCGGCCGTGTCGGCAGCAATGTTTCGAGGGACGCCGATGTCCATCAACATCAGGCTGGAGCGTCGGTTGAGTCCTCCGAGACGCTCCGCCGTAATGATCGGGTTGTCGGCGGCGGTGCTGGTGAACACCAGGGAACAGGTGCTCAAGCAGTGGTCCAGCTCGTCGAGGGGGCGGCACTGAACGGGCAGGGCTGGAAAGTCGGCAGCGAGAAGCTCGGCCTTGCTCACCGTGCGGTTGAGCAACACCACGCCCCTGCAGCCTTTGGACTGAAGGTGCTGCAGCAGCAGGCGCGCCATGCGGCCGGCACCCACCACCGCCACCTGCTCCTGGTCCAGCGGCACCAGCTCATCGACGCCACGGGCCTGCCCGACCTTGAGCTGGGCAAGCTCCACGGCGGCAGAACTGATCGACACGGCACCGGTCCCGAGGTTTGTTTCGGTGCGGACCCGCTTGCCCGTGCTGACGGCCTGGGTCAACAGGCGATTCAAGATCGGACCCACGGAGCGATGCTCCTGGCCCAGGCGAACCATTTTCTTCACTTGGGAGAGAATCTGCCCCTCGCCCAGGACCAACGAATCGAGGCCGGCCGCCACCCGCAGGAGGTGGCTGATTGCCTCTTCATGGTGGAAGGTAAACAGGTGGGGAGTGAGATCCTCCACTGCCAGTCCGGAATGCTGGCTCAAAAACGAGCCGACTGCAGAAATGCCTTGGTCCGGATTGCGGAGCAAGGTGTAGATCTCAAGCCGGTTGCAGGTGCTGAGGATCGAGGCCTCCAGCACCTGGTCATCGGAGCGAAGCTGCTGAAGCGAAGCCTCCATGGTTTGCTCCGGGATGCTGAGGCGTTCCCGGATCTCCACTGGAGCCGTGCGATGACTGAGGCCGACGACGGCAATGTGCATGGAGGCTGGCTCGTGGGCGCGTGCTGCGAAGGGCTCAGCTCAGCGCGATGCTCTTTGCCCCATCCTTGATGTGGATGGTGTTGGTGAAGCGGGCCGTGTTGTCGAGGGTGCTGATCACCAGGGAGCTGGTGCGGGTGCAGTCCTTCTCGAACTTGACGCCGTGGAAGAGGAGGCCATCGGTGATGCCACTGCCCGCGAAGACCACGTTTTCACCGGAGGCCAGTTCTTCAGCTTCGTAGACCTTGTCCACATCGGTGATGCCCATCTCGTTGAGACGGGCGATGTTGCCTTCCTTGGTGTAGTCCGCCCACTCGGACGTCTGGGCGATGGCTGGGTCGTAGACCAGTTGGCCCTGGAAGTGACCGCCCAGGGCTCGCATGGCAGCTGCTGAGATGACGCCCTCGGGGGCGGCGCCGATGCCCATCAGACAATGGGTGCCTGTGCCGGCGAAGCCACAGGCAATGGCTGCTTGCACGTCACCGTCGGAGATGGGCTGCACCCGGGCACCGGTGGTGCGGATCTCGGCGATGAGATCCTTGTGACGGGCACGGTCCATCACCACGATCGTCAGCTCACTGGCGGCGAGGCCGAGGCACTCGCTGAGGATCTGGATGTTCTCGGTGGCCGACTTGCGAATGTCCACCTTGCCTTTGGCGGCCGGGGGCGCAGCCAGCTTCTTCATGTAGAAGTCGGGGGCGTTGAACAGGCCACCGCGATCAGAGGCCGCGAGGACTGCCATGGAGCCGCGCTGGCTGTTGGCGCAGAGGTTGGTGCCCTCACAGGGATCGACGGCGAAATCCACGCCGGGGCCCGTGCCGCTGCCGACCTCCTCACCGATGTAGAGCATGGGCGCCTCGTCGCGCTCACCTTCACCGATCACGATGCGGCCCTGCATCTGGATCTGGCCCATGCGCTTGCGCATGGCCTCCACGGCAGCGGCGTCAGCCTCGTCTTTCTTGCCCAGGCCTGTGAGTTCGGCAGAGGCGATGGCGGCTTGCTCAACGACCTCAAGAATTTCCTGGATGAGGGTGCGATCCACGGTGATCCGGCAGGGGAATGGGCTTCAGGGAACGGCGTTGGCCCGGCGGGACACGGGGTCTGAGTCCTGCTGCTGCTAGGCCTTTCGGGCTTGAAGCGGCCGCAACTGTATCAGTGACATCGTCCCAGGCGGCTCCTTACAATCACGACCCCTGCGACGAGCCCTGCATGAGCACCAAATCCCTGGTCATCTCCCCGTCGATCCTCTCCGCCGACTTCTCGCGCCTGGGCGAGGACGTGCGCGCCGTTGACCAAGCTGGTGCCGATTGGATTCACGTCGATGTGATGGACGGGCGCTTCGTGCCGAACATCACGATCGGACCCCTGATCGTTCAGGCTCTCCGCCCGGTCACCACCAAAACTCTCGACGTCCACCTGATGATCGTGGAGCCCGAGAAGTATGTGGCCGACTTTGCCAAAGCGGGGGCGGACATCATTTCCGTGCAGGTGGAAGCCTGCCCGCACCTGCACCGCAACCTGGCCCAGATCAAGGATCTCGGCAAAATGGCCGGAGCCGTGCTGAACCCCAGCACCCCGCTGGACACCCTGGAGTACTGCCTGGAGCTCTGTGATCTGGTCTTGATCATGAGCGTCAACCCGGGTTTCGGGGGCCAAAGCTTCATTGACAACCAAGTTCAGAAGATCCGCGACCTGCGCCGCATGTGCGACGAGCGTGGTCTGGATCCCTGGATCGAGGTCGATGGGGGCATCAAGGCCGACAACGCCTGGAAGGTGCTTGAGGCCGGTGCCAATGCGATTGTGAGCGGTTCAGGAATCTTCAACCAACCTGATTACGCCGCCGCGATCACCGGCATCCGCAATAGCAAGCGCCCCGTTGGTGTGGCGGCCTGACGCTTCCAGGTTTGGATCGTCTTGACTGCAGAGCCCCCCTCCCAGGAGGGGGGCTTTTGATTGGGGCCTCAGCTATCAAAAAACCAGCCGTAGCTGTGCAGGCCGATTCCGAGCAGATTTACGCCGATGTAGCAGACAACGATCACCACCAAGCCAGCGGCAGCCACGAGGGCCGGTTTACGCCCCTGCCATCCTCGGATCAAACGAGTGTGGAGGTAGGCCGCGTAGACGAGCCAGCAGATCAGGGCCCAGGTCTCTTTGGGGTCCCAGCTCCACCAGCTTCCCCAGGCCTCATTGGCCCAAACCGCCCCACTCACCAAACCCACCGAGAGCAGCAGAAACCCCACGGTGATCGTGCGGTAGCTGAGCGAGTCGAGTTGTTCCACCACAGGGATGGCCACGCTGCTGAGCTGCAGGGCAGGGGCGGGAGTGCCCCCAGACCCCTCGCCAACGGCAGCCAGCCGGGCCTGGCGGTAGCCACCACTGCCGATGGAGCTGCTGCGCAGCTCCAAAGCATTGCCGCGGTCCGTGAACAGCACGGCCAGTGACAGCAAGGAGCCCACCAGAAGGGCCGCGTAGCTCACCATGATCACACTGACATGCATGACCAACCAGCTCGAACGTAGAGCGGGCACCAACGGAGAGGCTTCCTGCAAACGATCGGGCAGGGCAAAGCTCGCAAAGGCCACACAGCCAAGGGCCATCGGTGTGGCGGCGGCGGGAACCAGGGGGGAGGGCCAGCTGCGCTCCACCAGGAGCTGGGTGAGGGTGCAGGCCCAGGCCAGGAAGCAGAGCGATTCATAGAGATTGCTGATCGGGAAGTGGCCCGAATCCCACCAGCGCAGCACCAGTTGGGCTGTTAGGCACAGGTTCGCG
>JBEEKG010000039.1:0-18755 GCA_041168785.1 Cyanobacteriota bacterium | reverse complement strand
ACTTGACCCTCCTCTATGACGGTGGCTGCCCCCTGTGTGTGCGGGAGGTGTCGATGCTGAAGCGGCGTGACCAGGCACGTCACGGCGACCAGGCCAAACTCGCCTTCGTCGACATCGACCGCTCCGACTACGACCCGAACGCCTACTGCGGCATCAGCTACCGGCAGGCCATGGGGCAAATCCATGCGATCACGGCAGAGGGTGAGGTGCTCCGAGATGTGGCCGTGTTCCAACGGGCCTATGCACTGATCGATCTTGGCTGGATCTATGCCCCCACCCGCTGGCCGCTGCTGCGCCAGCTCACGGACCAGGCCTACGCCCTCTGGGCTCATGGGAGGTTGAAGATCACCGGCCGGCCGGATCTCGACACCCTGTGCCGAAGCCGCAGCGGCTGCAGCACAGAGATCGGTAGCGGCCCTCTCTGATGGCCGAGGATGTCGACCTGGTCGTGGTGGGCAGTGGCCTGGGTGGCCTTTGTGCCGCTGCCCTGGCCGCCCGTTACGGGCTGGAGGTGGTGGTGCTCGAAGCCCACGGCGTGCCCGGTGGAGCCGCCCACGGCTTCAGGCGCCAGGGCTTTCACTTTGAATCCGGTCCGTCGTTGTGGTCGGGACTGGGCCGCTGGCCCAGCGCCAATCCCTTGTCCCAGGTGCTGAAGGCCGTGGGGGAATCACTGCCCGTGGCCTCCTACCGAGACTGGGGCCTGCTGCTGCCGGAGGGGAGGCTGAGGGTGGGGGTCGGTCTAGAGCCCTTCCTGGAGGTGGTTCGAACCTTGCGCGGTGCAGGGGCCAGCGATGAATGGGCCCGCTTCATGAACGAGCTCGAACCCACTTGCAAGGCAGCCCGAGCCCTGCCCCTGCTCGCTCTGAGGCCGGGGATGGGGATGGCCACAACCCTCGGCAGCCAGGCCCTCGGCCTGGTGGCGCAGGCAGGGCGTCTAGCCCAGCTGGGGGGAGCCTTCGGACCGATCGCCCGCCGCCATCTGCGGGATCCATTCCTGCTCCATTGGGT
Organism: Cyanobacteriota bacterium; assembly: GCA_041168785.1. Classification (GTDB taxonomy): domain Bacteria; phylum Cyanobacteriota; class Cyanobacteriia; order PCC-6307; family Cyanobiaceae; genus Cyanobium_A. Next base: position 17,747 of record JBEEKG010000039.1, on the reverse strand, counting down.
GGATCTGCTCTGCTTCCTGATCTCGGGCCTGCCGATGGATCAGACCAGCGCGGCCGCCATGGCGACCCTGTTTGGCGAGTGGTTTGAGCCCGATGCCACCTTGGACTATCCGATCGGCGGCAGCCCAGCGGTGGTGGCCGCCCTGCAGCGGGGTCTGGAGCGCCATGGGGGTGAGCTGCGCACGGGCTCCGCCGTCGAGAGCATCACCATGGAGGGCAAACGGGCCACGGGGGTGACACTGCGCGATGGCACCGAGCTGCGCGCCCGTCGCGGCGTGATCAGCAACGCCAGCCCCTGGGACACCCTGGCCCTGCTGCCGAAGGGAGTGGTACCGGAGCCTTGGGGGCGCAAGCAGGCCGCCACTCCGGCTTGCGGGAGCTTTTTGCACTGGCATGTCGGGCTGCGGGGAGACAACCTCGAAGCCTTACCGATTCACCACGTCTGGGTGGGCGACTGGCAGCGGGGGATCGGGGCCGAACGCAACATGGTGGTGCTGTCGATGCCCTCGTTGCTGGATCCGAGCCTGGCCCCATCAGGACACCAGGTCATCCACGGCTACACCCCAGCCAACGAGCCCTGGGAGCTGTGGAAAGACCTGGAGCGGGGCAGCCCGGCCTACGCCGCCCTCAAGGCTGAGCGCTGCGAGATCTTTCACCACGTGCTGGATCCGCTGATTCCCGACTGGCGAGACCGGATGGTGCTCGAGCTCCAGGGCACACCCCTGACCCACCGTCATTACCTGAATGTGCATCAGGGCAGCTATGGACCGGCCTGGCCCGCCAATCACGGTGCCTTCCCCGGAGGTAAGACGCCGTGGCCCAACCTGGTGCTCTGCGGCGCCGGAGTGTTCCCGGGAATCGGGGTGCCTCCGGTGGCCGTCAGTGGCGCCATGGCGGCCCATCGCTTCGTGGGTGCGCGACAGCAGAAGGAGCTGCTCGAAAGCCTGGGGCTGCGCTGAGGAAGCTCAGAAGCTGCGGCGCAACTGGGCCGTGGCCAGCTGTACCTCGCGAAGGAACAGGAGCACCGCCACCATCAGGCACACCATCGCCAGCACGAACAAGGGCACCACCATCAGGGCCAGATCGATCTGGGCCACCACACTGATGAACACAATGGCCACCACCAGGGCCACCAGCAGCATGGTGACCGTGCAGAAGGCGATCGCCTTGAGGATCAGGCCCATGCGCTGCTTCTGGCCCTGAAGCTCCATCCGGCCAGCGCGACCCATCTCCTGGCTGGAATCTCGCACCTGATCCTGGAGCACCCTGGCCCGGTCGATCAAGCGGGTGAGGCGGTTGGTAAGCACCATCAGCAAGCCGCCCATGCTGGCCAGCAGAAACACCGGCGCCAGGGACAGCTGGATGGCCTGGGCCAGGGCATGGGATGGCATGGGCGGGTGCGCCAGGGAAGCCGGGCAAACCTAACCGCGTCTCAGCCCTCCTCCTCCGTGGGGGGTTCGAGCTGAATGGTGCTGTGGGCGATGCCCAGCCGAGCCAGCTCTTGCTTGGCCTGATGCAGCCAATCCAGGTCGTTCACCGTGCCTGGGCGCCTCACCACATGGGCAGTCAGGGCATTTTGGGACGTACTCAACGCCCACACATGCAGATGGTGCACGTTCATCACCGCCGGCAGATTCCGCAACGTGGCTTCTACCTCCGCCAGTTCAATGCCCTCGGGCACGGCATCGAGGGAGATGCCCATGGCCTGGCGGAGCAAGTGGAACCCGCTCCAGGCCACGGCCAAGCCCACGCCGATCCCCGTCACCGCATCGATCCAGTTCCACCCGGTGGCACCGACAACCAGGGCAGCCACCAGGACAGCCGCTGAGACGGCCGCATCGGTCAGCAAGTGCACTACAGCGGCCCGTCGATTGAGGTCATGGCTGCTGTCGGCTCCGAACAGGCGGGCCGAGAGGAGGTTCACGGCCACGCCGATCCCAGCCGCCCAGAGCACGGGCCCGGTGGTCACCGCCACGGGATCGAACAGGCGCTGGACACCCTCCACCAGCACAACCGCCGAAGCCATCAGGATCAACACCGCATTGGCCAGCGAAGCCAATTGGGTGCTGCGTCCAAAACCGTAGGTGTACCGGGCCGACGGCGCGCGTGCACTGAGCCGTTCCGCCCCCCAGCCCAACAGGAGCCCGGCCACATCGCCCAGGTTGTGAATCGCATCCCCGATCAGGGCCAAGGAGCCAAAGGTCATCCCGATCAGCAACTGCAGGGCCGAGAGTCCGGTGTTGAGAATCACGCTCCAGCGGAAGGCTGCGGCCGAACGGAGGCGGTGCTGGTGCTGACGGGGGTGGGGCTGCCGCTGGATCTCCACCGCTGGATGCGCGGCGATCGGGTGGGGATGGGCCAAGGGAACGGAGGAAAAAGCTCAGGAACGCCGGGGAGACCAAACCCGGACCAGCGCAAGTCTGGGCAAAGCCAGCAGAGACAGCCACCGGCTGCCCGCAATCCGGCTACGCCCCCTCCCTGGGTACGGTGAGGCCCATGCAGGCCCCTGAAGCACTCTTGCAACGCCTCGCCACCGTGCCGGGCATGGAATCCGGCCGGCGTCGGCTGGTGCTGCTGCTGCCCCAACTCGGCGATTTCGACAGTCTGGAATATGCCCAGGCCCTGGTGCCCGCCCTGCCGCACCTGGCGTCGGCACCGCTGGAGTTGCTGGCGATCGGCATCGGCAACGCCGCCGGAGCCGATCGCTTTTGCCGGTTCACCGGGTTTCCCCGCGAGCGGCTGCTGGTGGATGGCGAACCCACCCTGCACCGCGCCTTGGGGCTGTACGCCGGGTTGCAGGTGCCCGGAGGACCCTGGCCCGGATTGCTGCTGATGTGTGCGGGCATCGGCTCGCCCGGCACCCTGGCCGAGGTGCTGCGGGGCTACAGCGGCGACCGCACGGCGGCGCTCCGGCCCTTCGAGCTGGCCACCGTACGGCTGCGCAACATGGTGGAGGTGCTGGGCGCCTGGCGCACCTACGTGCCCCGTGATGACCACATCACCCAACGGGGCGGCACCTACCTGCTGGATCGCGACGACAGCCTGCTCTACAGCTACCGCGACCCGGGCATCCTGGGTTTCTCAGCAACCATGGCCGATCCCCTGAGCTTCCTTGCCCCTTACCTGAGCCCATCGCCTGAGCAACCATGAACGCTTTCCTACAGCCCTTGGTGCTGGTGATCAGCCTGGCCCTGTTTCACCTGGTGGGGCCACTGCCAGCAGAGCTGGGGGTGCACGACGGTGCTTTGGCCACCTGTCCCTCGCCGGCCCATTGCGCCCGGGCCAACTGGATCGTGGCCGATCCGGAGGCTGGGCTGGCTGCCCTTCGACCCGTCCTGGAGGCGATGCCGCGCACCGAGGTGGTGGAGCAGGAAGCCGGGTATCTGCATACCACTGCCAGCAGCGCCCTGTTCGGCTTCATCGACGACGTGGAGCTCTACGCCGATACCTCCCACGGACAGCTCCAGGCCCGCTCGGTGTCGCGCCTCGGCGATTCCGATCTCGGCGTCAACAGCCGGCGGCTGACCTCCCTGGAAGAAGCCCTCAACCAACGGGCTTAGGAGCTGGGCGTGGAACCCGGCAGGGCTGAGGTGGACTGTCTCAAGCCGTCGAACAACTCCCACAGCAGACTGCCCATCTCGGCGGGCAAGGCCGCCTGAGGAGCGGATTCCGCAGCGATCACGAGAAGGGCGCAGGCATCCACCAATCGCGAGGCCTCTGAGGCGGACAGGGTCACCAGACACTGACTATCGCAATGCGTAATCCGCATTCTTAACCTTCTTTACCACCAGAATGTACATACTGAACACTTCCGTGTCTACACCTCGGCCCCCAACGGCCGACAGGTCTGCAGCCAGCGCATCAGGGCCTTGGTGGGATCGGCCAGATCGGCAATGGAGCCATAGAGGTAGTCCTGCCAGCCCGTGCGGGGCAGACCGCTGAACACCATCAGGTTGAGGGGATAGTCCTCCGAATCGCTGCAGCGCCGGAAGTCGTCGCGGAACAGAAAGGTGGGCTTGCCCAGGGCAATGGCCGCCCCCAGCTCCAGCATCACTCCCTCATCGGGAGGCGTGCCGTTCACGATCGCGAGGAACCCATCGGCATCCCGCACGTCCTGCAGATCGGCCTGGGCCACCGTCCAGGCCCAGCCTTGCTCGGCCAGATCCACCTGGCCATTGCGGGCAAAGGGCTCCCACACCTCCAGCCCCAGGCTCTCGAGGGCCTCGATGAAATCGGGCAGCAACCGCGTGCGCCAATGGGCGGAGAAGCCGTAGGGAGAGGCCAGATAGAGGGTGGGGCGGCGCGTCAGCATGGGGTGCCTCCACGGGACGCCCGATACAGCCGTTCGTCGCGGGCGGCCGCCTCCGGGTCTTCCCACGGGAACACGATCCAATCCGCTGCACTGGTGACCTCCGCCGCAAGCCACCACTGCGGTTCAGCCTTGCTGATCCACACCACGGCCTGGGCCTCCGGCAACTGCCGATGGGCCTCGAGGGTGAGGCCGGTCTCGTAGACATCGTCAACCAGCAGGCAACCAGGGCGGGCATCGGGCAACAGGGGCAGCTCGAGCCGGTGGCTGAGGGCCACCGCCAGACACAGCCCCCCGCGGGGAATGCCATGGATCCCGGTGAAGCGACGGCCGGCGCAGCGGGCGGCGATCTGCTGCACGGCCCGATCGAAGTCATCCCAGCTGAGCAGGCGCAGGGTGGTGGAGTCCATCAGGCCACAAAGCGCTTGTAGAGCCAACGCACGAAGCCACCCACCAGGGGCACGGGCCCAAAGGTGGGGCCTACGAAGTCGAAATAGTCGCGATGGTCCACGATGCGGCCGTCGGCTCCAAAGCGCAGACGACTGGTGCCGGGATACAGAAATTCGATCCCCTTGATCTTCAGGCCCATGCGCCATTCCACGAAAGCCGTGTCGCCATCGATCGCCACCGCATCGGCCTCCAGAAACACGTCGTCACAACGTTGCACCAGCCCCTGCTGGGCCAGGATGTAAGCGTCAAGGCCCTCCCGGCTCTGGGTGGGGTCTTCGAAGTGCACATCGTTGGCATACGCCTGCCGCCACTGCTCAGCCGTGGGCGGCGGCGCCCCATAGGGCTTGGTGAACAGCTGCCGCAGGCTGTTCTGGCTGAAGGGCGGAGTGAGTGCAGCAGACATGACAAGGGGGGAGCGGCTGATCACGATTGTGCTGCCCCTGGCGGAGCCTGGTCTGCCCCGGGCTCAGCAGGACGCCTTCGGCGGCAGCGCTCGGAGCAGTAACGCACCTCGTCCCAGACGTCCTTCCACTTTTTGCGCCACTGGAAGGGACGCTGACACACGGGGCAGATCTTGGTGGGGCGCTCGGCGTGGTGGGGCATCAGGGCAGGACAGATCAGGGATTGAGACGCCGCTCCAGCCAGCCATCCTCACGGCACCAGAGACGCCGGCGGTGGGGGTGGTTGGTGAGCTCCAACAGCTCCACCTCGTCCAGGCCGATACGCAGGAGCCGGAAGCAGTCGGGGATGGGCAGCTCCTCAGCGAGTTCGGCAGGGAAGCAGGCCCCTGCTTGGAGGGGCTCACCCGGTGCCGGCCAGCCCCACAGGGCCCGACCCTCCGGAGTGAGGCCTGTCCAGTGCCGCTGGCGCTCGCTGGCCTCCTGCTCTGGAGGCAGGGCCAACAGCCTGCCGCGCAGGCGGAACTGGCAGCGGGCCCGGGGCAGCAGCCAACCCAGCTCCACCGCTGGCTGGTGGCGCAGCTCGGCCACCTTGGCGCTGCGGCCATCAGTGAGCAGGTCGAGCTCCGAAGCAGCGGCCCAACCGCGAAACACCAACGTGCGCAGCCGCGGCGTGCCATCGGGCGCCACGGTGGCGAGCTGCACCCAGCGTGACTGGGGCGAGCGGCCCTCCCGCTCCCGGGCCCCCCGCAGCAGGGGCCGCCAGGGCGGCAGTGGCTCAGCGCTGACCATGGCGGCAGGCTAGGGAGAGGAAACCGGCTCGCCAACATGGGCGCCAATCGGACGCTGGATCGGGTGGAGCGATGACGGCATCGGTAGCGATCCTGGTCAACGGGGCCAGCTCGTCGGGGAAGTCAACCCTGTGCCGGGCCCTTCAGGATCACCTCACGGAGCTGGCCGATGGCGACCCTGCTGCGGCCTATGGGTTGGTGGCCTTTGATGACATCGCCCTTCTGCTGTCAGACAGGTTGTTTCCGTTGAGCCTGGTGAGGCTGCAGGGGGGCGACATCAACCGACAGATCTCTCGTGAGCCCCACGACGGCAGGGCCGCCTGGGAGTATATGGATGACAGCCAGGCCGCCGGCAGGCATGGAGGCAGTCCCCGGCTGCGGCTGGAGCTCCACCCTCTGGCGCGGAGAGTGTTGACGGGGCTGCACCGCAGCTGGGGCCAGCACCTCTCGCTGGGCACCAACTTGATCATCGATCACTTCCTCCAGGAGCAGGACTGGCAGCAGGAGCTGCTCGCCCAGCTGGGAGCCTCCGGGGCCCGCGTGGTGCTGGTGGGGGTGCACTGTTCCCTCGCCGAGCTGGAACAGCGGGAATCAGGCCGCGGCGATGGTCGGCTGGAGGAGCGACCCCTTGGCCTGGCCCGCCGCAGTGATGAGCTCTGCCACTCCCATGGCCTCTCCTACGACGTCACCGTGGACACAAGCCAGGAATCCACCGCGGAGTCGGTGCTGAGGATTCTCGAGCAGCTGCAGGGGTCCCTTCGCCCCGGGAGGAGCCGTAGGGGCTGCTGACCAGATCAGCGGGCCTGGGGTCGCGGTTGTTGGTTCCTAGGGTGGCACCAAAGGACCCTCCCCACCGTGCCTGCAATGACCTTGCGCCTGGCCCCCTTGGCCCTGCCCCTGCTGCTCGGACTGTCCTGGGTTCCGGAGATGGCACGGGCCGAACGTCGAGTCCAGGGATCCACGAGCGCCAGCGCCTCCAGAGCCGCGGCAGGCCCTGAGCGCGGCTGGCTCAAGTCCGAGCTCTATTTCGGCGCTCAGCTCGCCAACGGGAACCTGATCAGCCCGGTCGCCTGGGAGACCTTCCTGGCCGAGGTGATCACTCCGACCTTCCCCGATGGGCTCACCGTGGTTCAAGCCAATGGCCAGATGCGGGGTTCCGATGGCGTCATTCGCCGTCAGCCCACCTGGGTTGTGGTGATCCTGCGCCCGGGGGGCTCGCTTGAGGATCAGCGAATCCAATCCGTGATCAACAGCTTCAGAAGCCGCTTCAAAGGCGCCGAACTGATGCACGTGGAGATTCCTGTGGCCCAGCCCCAGTTCTTCGCCAACTGAAGAGCAGGTCAACGCCACGTCCCCCTGGATGGATCGGCCCGCAGAAACGGCTGGGCACCTACCCGTGGGCGACCACCGGGCCCACTTCGATGTTGATCAGTTGGAGCTGGAACTGGGGGTGGGCCGCCACCCAGGCAGCCGCAACAGCATTGGATCCTTCTGCATGCTCCGGCGTATCGAACACACTCACGGACAACATGCGACCACCCTCCACGCTGGGATCGATCCACATGTAGGAGACGTAGCCCGGCAAGAGCTTGAGCTGGGGGATGAAGGTCTCCTGAATCGACTGACTCAACGCGTGGGGATCACCGCTCACCTCGTAGTGACGGATGGTGGCGTACATGCGGGGGTTGGAAGGGGATGGGGAAAGGTCTAACTGTTTTGAGGGCAACCCCAAAGCCCTGGCTATGAAACCTTGCGAATGCGGCGGCATGACCCGTTCTCGCCACTGTTGGTGTGGGCGACCCGGCCAAAGCAGAGATGGCAGCGGCCTTGGATCCGCGGATGATGGGCCGCGGCCCCTGCCGGTCCCCATCCGCCGACCATGACGGCAGCCCTTGGCCAAGAAATTCTGCAGCGCAGCGGCGAGCACCTGCTGCTGGTCTGCCTCAGCGTCGGGCTGGCCGTCGTGATAGCCCTGCCCCTTGGGCTGGTGATTGACGGCAAACCCCGCTTGAGCCGACTGGTGCTGGGACTCGCCAGCATCGTGCAGACGATTCCCAGTCTGGCGATCTTCGGCCTGCTGCTCACCGTGCCGCTGCTCGGAGGCATCGGTCCCACCCCGGCCGTGGTGGCGCTCACCCTCTATGCCCTCTTGCCCCTGCTGCGCGGCCTGGTCAGCGGTCTGCACCAGGTGCCCCCAGGACTCCTGGAAGCAGCCAAAACCCTGGGGCTCAACGCCAGCCAGGTGTTGCGCCATGTGGCCCTGCCCCTGGCGCTGCCCAGCCTGATGAACGGCCTGCGGGTCGCCACGGTGATCAGCGTGGGGGTGGCCACCATTGCCGCGGCCATCGGCGCCGGCGGGCTGGGGGTGTTCATCTTCCGGGGCATCGCCACCGTGAATAACGGGTTGTTGCTGGCCGGAGCCCTGCCGGCGGCCGCCATCGCCCTGGCCGCCGATGCCCTTCTGGCCGGCCTGGAACGGCAGCTCTCGCGCTCACCGCAGCAACACCGGCCCAACCGGCATGGGCAGCGGCGACAGCGCCTGGCCCTGGCCGCTGCTCTGGTGGGATGCACGCTGTTGACGATCTTCCTGGCTTGGCAGCCGCGGATGGGGCGGCAGCTGGCCAGCACGGTGGTGATCGGTTCGAAGGGGTTCACCGAACAGCTGCTGCTGGGCGAGCTGCTGGCCCAGGAGATCGAAGCGCGCACGGCCCTTCACGTGAAGCGGGAATTCAGCCTCGGCAGCACCTTTCTCTGCCATGAGGCCGTTCGGCAGGGGCGGATCGATGGCTATGTGGAGTACACGGGCACAGCCTGGTCGGCGATCCTCAAGCAGCCCGCCGGTTCAGAGTCAACCGGTCAAGCCCGCATCTGGAAGCAGGCAGCCCAGCTCTACGACGCGCGGTACAACCTGCGGATGTTTCCCTCCCTGGGGTTTGAGAACACCTTCGCCCTGTTGATCCGCAGGGCCGACGGGCAACGCCTTGGGCTGCGCAGCATCAGCCAGGCCGTTCAACCAGCCCGGCGCTGGCGCGCGGCCTTCGGCTATGAATTTCTCAACCGTTCCGATGGATACCCGGGGTTGAGTCGGCGGTATGGCTTGCGGTTCGCCGCACCACCCACCGCCATGGATCTCGGGCTCACTTACCGGGCCCTCGCCGATGGCGAGGTGGATCTGATCGCAGGCGACACCACCAACGGACTCATCCCGGCACTTCAGCTCCAGATGCTGCAGGACGACCGCCATTACTTCCCCCCCTATGAGGCTGTGCCGGTGTTCAACGGCACGAGCTTGCGCCGACACCCGGAGCTGGTGCCCGTGCTTGAGAGCCTGGCAGGCCGCATCTCCGCCACGACCATGCAAAGGCTGAACGCTGCGGTGGATCTCGAGCACCGCAGTCCGGAGGACGTGGTCCGGCGTTGGCGACAGGATCAGGCCCCACCCCTTGGCGGGTGAGACCCAGGGCTGTAGGCGTCAGCTCTGCAACGTGGCCATCCCTCGCCGATGGATCTCGGCGGCGTAATCGGTCCAGGTGCCCTGGCCCCAATAGCGGAAACAGCTGGTTTCGAGCAGGAGCAGGTGGAGCAGGGCCTGCTGGTAGGGCTCGCTGCGGGTCACGGCGGGGTCAGCGGCCACCAGGGCATCAAAGCGCTGGTGAAAGGCGGCGCTAAGACGGGTCATTGGCTCCAGCACATTGGCGTACCCCTCCACCCAGCTGAGGTTGTTAGTCCAGGAGGCACCGGCCATCGAGAAGGAGGGATCGCTGGCCTGGAGCGCTCCGATGGCGGCCTGCACCGACTCCGGCGTAGGCGCGGCTGCACGGGACGGCTGGTCAACCTGGTGCCACAGCTTGTGCTGCTGCACCGCCTGAATCTGGGGAAAGGCCTCTGTGGTGACTCCGGCTGCGTCCAGCAGCTCGAGGTACTCCGTGCCATTGAGGGCCACGGTTGCAGCCCCTTCACGCCCGCCTGCTCCCGCCAGCTTGCGGTGGGCTTGGAGAAAGGCCTGGGGGAATTCGTTCATCATCACGCCACCGTTTTCGCCGTCGGCGATCTGGGACACCAGGGCGGGAATGGTGGTCTCACCTAACGCCATCCGCCCGAGGCTGAGGGCCTCGTAGCAGGGCTGCATCTGTCCCACCAGCTTCGTGTCGGAGCCTTGGGTTTTGATCAGGGCGGTGATAGTGGCCACTGCACCCGTGGAGCTGCGCGCCACGAGCTGATTGGGGATGTATTTCTGCGTCTGGCTCAGGCCGGAGCCATCGAGGTTCTCAACGCTGTGCTCCTGCACCAACAGCCAGCGGTAGCCGCACTCCCGCAGGGCCTTCACGAATTCGTAGAGGGTGTCGGGATGGTTGGGCAGGTGCATCTCCGGCGGCGAAAAGCCCTTCACCCGCTGCAGCGCCGCATCGCCGAACAGGGCGGCGAAGTGCTGCTGCCAGGCCAGAATCTGCAGCTTCAGATCGGGGATCGGCGTGGACGGGGCCACGGCATGGCTCCAGAACGTTCCCAACCACTCCACATGGGATTGCATGGTGGGATCGCAAGCCAGAAACCGCAGCGCCTCGAGGATGTCGCCGCGGCCCATCTGCTCAAAACCCCAGAGCAAATTGCCCGAGTAATCCAGCATGATGCGCGGATTGCAGCCCTCGCTGATCAGCTGGGGGATCAACTCCGCCAGCCGCCGATAGCACTGGGCGAAGGGTTCAGCGTTGTGGTTGTCGCCCTCGCCGGGATGTTCAACCATGTACTGCAGATGGGAGATCAGCTCGCCGTGGGCACCGGCTGGAATCGTGGGCTGGTGCATGTGCAGCGCACAGGCGAAGGCCGCATCGACCTGGGCCAGATCGCGCCGCTGGGCCGGCAGAGTGACGGGCTGGTTCTGCTGCACCAGGGCGAGGATCTCGGCTTCACGGCCAGCGATCGGCGGCAGGGCGTTGGAACTCACAGGCTCACCATGTGCTGCCGGATCGAAGGGACCGAAGATCTCACTGGCTGCTGCTGGAAAAGAATGAATTGTCCGCGCTCCCATGCAGAGCGGCGCGACAACAGCTCTAAGTCATCAAACCAGGTGGCTTTGGTCATCTGCCCAACATGGAGACGGATGTGATAAACGTAATCAGCAATTAATACCCCTGGTGCGCTACTGGTCACAGCGATCATCATGCCCACATCTTCGCCTTGAGGCAGACCCATCCAGCCGCCGACGCGCTTGAGCAAGGCAGCCTGCACCAGCAGGGTGGTTGGGCCCAGGGGAATGCTGTCATGGGGGGATGGCCATGCGCGCCAGATATCCCCGGCCAGGCATGGTCCCGCGGTGACGATGGCGGGATCATTCTTGAGGTCGTCGGTGCAATATCCCGCTGCCCACAAGGCCCCGGCCTGGCCTTCAATCGCCGCCAGCCGCTGGTCAATGGAGCGGGGATACAGCCAGTCGTCATCGTCGGCGCTGGTGATCCACTCACCGCGGGCCACAAGCAAACCCAGATTCCGAGCTGCGGCCTGACCGATGGGGCGGGCGGAAACAACCACGGTGGCGTTTGCCGCAAGCTCAGCCGGCAAGGCTTCGATGCCGTTGCCATCAACAACGATCACATGTTCAATACTAGAGCTATTTTTAGCAAGGCTGCGATTTAATTCACTCCACATGGGCAACCGATCCAGCAAAAGCCTGGTCGGTGTAATGACGCTTACGGTCGTCAAATGGGCTGCGTCATTGCTTACTGCATGACGCTAGTCGAGGCTGTTGGATTGCCTGGGCCTGTCGACCCCCGCCGGCATCCGCGGGTTTGAGCCACCATGGCCTAGCCGATCAGCGGCGTACGCCTCGCTATGGGCCCCCTGCAAGTTGTGTGGTTCAAACGGGATCTGCGTTGCGCCGATCACCGGCCCCTCCTGGAGGCCAGCCAGCGCGGCCCCGTGCTCCCCCTCTATGTGGTGGAGCCCGAGTTCTGGCAGCAACCCGACAGCTCGGCGCGCCAATGGGAGTTCTGCCGCGAGAGCCTGCTGGACTTGCGCTCGTGCCTGGAGCGGTTAGGCCAACCGCTGGTAGTGCGCTGCGGCAAGGTTGAGGAGGTGCTGGAGCGGGCCCACCGCCAGTTCGGCATCGCTGGGCTCTGGAGCCATGAGGAAACCGGCAATGGTTGGACCTACGCCCGCGACCTGCGACTGGCTGCATGGGCCCGGCAGCACGCCATCGCGTGGCATGAAATTCCCCAGTTCGGGGTCACCCGTCGTCTGGCGCAGCGCCAGGGCTGGGCCCGCCGCTGGGAAGGCCGCATGGCCGAACCCCTGGCGCCGACGCCCTCGGGGCTCGTCCCCCTCGCCGGCTTGGATCCCGGGCCCATCCCCAGCACCCAAGAGCTGCAACTGGAGCCAGATCCCTGCCCAGGGCGCCAAAGGGGCGGACGCAGCCAGGGGCTTGACGTGCTGCAGAGCTTTCTGGCCGAGCGGAGCCGGCGTTACCAATCAGAGCTATCCAGCCCGAGCACGGCGGTGCTCAGCTGCTCGCGCCTATCGCCCCATCTGAGCTGGGGCACTCTGTCGCTGCGGGAGGTGGTGCAACACAGTCGGGAGCGCCGCTCTGGCTTGTCAGACGCGCCGGCGGATCGCCGCTGGCAACGCTCCCTGCAGCGCTTTGACGAGCGCCTCCACTGGCACTGCCATTTCATCCAGAAGCTCGAAAGCCAACCGAGCCTGGAACATCGCGAGCTCCATCCCCTCACCGCCGAACTGCGCAGCAGCGATCCGCCGCTACTGGCCGCCTGGGCCACGGGGCAGACGGGACTGCCGTTTGTGGATGCCTGCATGCGCTCCCTGATGGCCACCGGCTGGCTCAACTTCCGCATGCGAGCCATGCTCGTGTCGGTGGCCAGCTATCAGCTCTGGCTTCCCTGGCGGGAGAGCGGCCTGCACCTGGCCCGGTTGTTTGTGGATTACGAACCCGGCATCCACTGGAGCCAGTGCCAGATGCAATCGGGTACCACCGGCATCAACACGATCCGGATCTACAACCCGCTCAAGCAGGGGCTGGATCACGATGCCCAAGGCCAGTTCATTCGCCGCTGGTTGCCCGAACTGCGCCAGGTGCCGGCGGTGTATCTGCATCAGCCCTGGACCATGGATCCAGCAACCCAGGAACGGGTGGGCTGCGTACTGGGTCGGTCCTATCCGCTGCCGATCGTGGACTGGGCCGCGGCGGCCGCCAGCGCCCGCGAGCGGATCTGGGGCTTACGCGAGCAAGAGGGATTTGCAACCCTGGCTGATGCCATTCAGCAACGCCACGGCTCCAGACGCTCCGGCATCCAACGCTCAAGCTCGCGGGCAAAGGCAACACGGCTGGCAGCAGCGGGTCAGCTAAGCCTGGATCTGGTCTGAGGAGAGCTGGGCAGAGCGGATCAGGACGAACAGCTGTAGTGGGACACGCCACCGGCGTTGAAGAACTCCTGGGGCCGCAGGCGGTCGTAGGTGGCCGCCAACTCCGCTGAGGGCGCGTCATAGGGATGGCTGAACACGGCCTGCAGCTCCTGAATCAAGCGGGTGTCACCCTGCTCAGCCTTTTGATACGCCGGGGCAACCAGCCACTCACGCCAGGTGATCGCGGGGTTCACCCGTTGCATCGCCGCCGATGTCTCCTGCAGGTCGCCGTTCGCCGTGATCGCACCGCGCCAACGCTCCAACCATCCGCTCCAGGCGTTGTCGAGGCCTTCCGACGTCGGCGCATAGAAGCTCTCCTTGAGGGCTGAGAGGTGCTCGGGGATGGTGGGCGGAATCTCCGACAGCCTTCGAAAGCAGTGCGTGTAATCCGCCTCGGAGCGCAGCATCAAGTCCAGCAGCTCGTTCACCAGGGTGGCATCAGGGGCAGCCAGGCCCAGCTTGCGGGCCCACATCGCCTCGAGCTCCTGATTCATCGCGGCGGCGAAGCCGTCGCGGATGGAATCCAGCTGCGCCAGGGCATCGCTGTTATCAGACAGCAGCGGCCGCAGGGCCGACCAGAACATCTGGTAGTTGGCTCCGGCGGCCACCGGCTGGTTGAAGAAGCTGAAGTGCTCGCCGCCACCGGTCCAGGGCTGGAAGCCGGGATCGAACCGTTCACAGAAGCCAAACGGGCCGTAGTCGAGGGTGTAACCGCCGGCAGCGCAGTTGTCGCTGTTGAAATTGCCCTGGCAGTAGCCCACCCGCATCCAGTGAGCCACGAGGGCGGTGAGGCGGGCGCGAAACAGGCCGGCCAGCTCAAGAACTTGGTCGCCAAAGGCGAGGCTCCGATCGATCTCCGGCCGGTAATTGCGATCAATCAGGTGGGCCACGATCAGGCGCAGCTCCTCCAGCGCAGCCGGATGGGCCTGGCGGCGAACGCGGCGGGCAAACAGCTCCAGCTGGCCCACCCGCAGAAACGATGGCGCCACCCGGGTCGTGATGGCCGCTGGGTTGTCAACCAGGATGTCGGGGTCAAACGACGTGGAGCTCGGGGCATACCAGGGCCGGCGCACGGTTTCGGCGCCGGACCCATAGAGCGTTAAGGAGCGGGAGGTGGGAACGCCCAGGGCCTGCATGAACTCCTGGGCCAGAAATTCGCGCACGCTGGAGCGCAGCACGGCCCGACCATCGGCGCCGCGGCAGTAGGGCGTGGGACCGCCGCCCTTGAGCTGCAGCTCCCAGCGCTGGCCGTTGAACACGCCTTCAAACACGGAAATGGCCCGGCCATCGCCGTAGCCGTTGCCGGTGCCAAACGGACACTGCTGGATGTACTCGCTGCCGTAGATCGAGAGGGCATAACCGGTGGCCCAGCCATAGGGGCGCATCGGCTGCCGCGCCACGCTGATGTCGCCAGAAAACAGCCGCAGGAACGCCTCGTCGTGGGCCAGGGCGTCGCTCAGGCCCAGCTCCCGAAACAGGGCAGGGCTGTGGGCCAGGTAGGCGGGCACGGGGAGGGGCGTGGGTGTGACCGGCACGTAATGACCCGAGAACACCTGGCGGGGGCGGTGGTCGTGGCCATCCACCGTGGCCTGGGGATCCGCCTGCAGCCCCTCCAGCAGCGAATAATCGGCCCGTTGCGCGAACTCAGCGAAGGTTGTGATCGGAGTGGTGGTCACGGGGCTCGCGGGTTTTGAGCGGCCTGGGCCTGGCCCTGACGCTGAGGTCATCATCCTGGCGAAGCGGACGACGGAAGCGGCGATCCGGCAGGAGTTCTGGTTGGGTCAATCGCCACACACGCGGTCTGAACCATGCTCAGTCCGGCGATCGAGGGTGAGTGGACGTCCGCACATTTGACAAATGTCGGAACCAGCAGTGCTCCGCCTGGACTCCTCTTCGTAGCCAGCCGCAATAATGCCCGCCGGAAGCGCGAAGATGGCAATTCCGAGTAACTGGATGATTCCGCCCAGAAACTTACCGAGTGGCGTGACTGGAGCGATGTCCCCATATCCAACGGTAGTGAGTGCGGATATTCCCCACCACATGGCGGCAGGAATGCTGGTAAAGACGTCTGGCTGGGTATCAACCTCTACATAGTAAATAGCGCTCGAAGCCAAAACGAGCACGACCCCAACGGCTGCTAGGGCGACGCCGAGATCACCGCGCCTTGCACCGATCACGCGCTGCATGCGCCCGAAGGAGTCCGAGTAGCGGCCCAACTTCAGCACCCGCACAAAGCGCAACAGCCGCAGAACCCGGAGGATCCGCAGATCCAGCATCGCTGCCGGGATAGCGAGGGTGACGTAGAAGGGCAGAATAGCGAGCAGATCCACCACACCACCGAAGCTGCTCAGGTAGCGCAGCCGTCCGACAATTGGTTGCCGATAGCGTGGATCAGCCGTACAGGCCCAAATTCTCGCTGCGTACTCGATGGTGAAGATGCCTACCGAGAACACTTCGAACGCCCAAAACAGCCTGCCGAAGCGCAGCTGAAGGCTGTTCACAGTCTCGAGAATGACCGCAAGAACATTGAGAAGGATCAGCACGAGCAGCAGCAGATCTACCCAATCCCAATCGGCCACACCGCTGTCCAAATCCTCGTTGAAATCGAGAAGCTCCCAGACGCGCTGGCGGAGCTCTGAGCCAGTCATTTCCCTAACGCCCTTGAGTTGGGCTGAACATTAAGGCTCTCCACGGTGCCCATGGCTTCGCCCCCACGGATCCACTGCCCACGGATTGGTTCCTGATGAAGCAGCAGGCAAGTGCTCACGTCGTGAGTGATGCCTTGGTCAACGGTGGCGACGCCGACGGGCGCATACCTTCACGCAGCGTCTTCGCCTCTCAAGAAGGAGCCATTGCATCGAAGCATCGTGCGGCCCTGATGATCACGGTGTGATCCTGGGCAACGATTGAAAGGCGCCGTACTGGCCGATCAGCTGTCCCTTGGCGTTGTAGGTCACCACCTCGAGGGCGCTGGAGCCATCCAGCGGCATGGCCAGCTGGATCACCGCATCCCCCGTGCGGCAGGGACCAGGCTGCAGCGTCAGCCGAACCAGGCCAAACACCAGTTGGCTGGGCGCACTGGGCGGCACCAACTGATCGGGGTAGCGGCCGTTCCGGCCCCAGGGCAGCTGCTGGACGCTGTAGTCGCTGTCGCAGATGCCGTTGATGGCATTGCCCCAGCGGATCCGATTCGGCTCCACCGTGAGCACATCGATCACCGCCTGGCCCGCCGTGCTCTGCCCCTGCCAGCGGCCAAGGAAAAAATTGTCGTGCGCCCAGCCCTTGGGCTTGGCGCTTGCCACCGCTGCTTGGCGCCAGAGCACCTGCAGGGTGTAGTGGCCTTCGCGGTTGAAGCGAATGCCCTCGCTGCTGGAGCTGCGCTCAAAGCTGCGGCCCTGCTCGGCTGCTGGAAAGTCAAAGACCCAGCGGCCAAAACGCACGGTGGCGTTGCCCTGGCGCTGGCTGAACATGCACGGCCCCTTCTCGCGCGGGAGCGTGTGGTCGTGGCGGCTGAGGATGCAGGTGGCGGTGGTGCTGTCAGCCCGCGCCGGTGGGGCTGCCCCGCTGGCGCCAAGCAGAACAAGCAGGGGCAGCAGCCGTGATGCACGCATCAGCCCAGACCCGGCAGGGCCTGGGCAAGCACCGTGATCAAGGCCGTATCCACGCTCAAGATCCGCTCGCCCAAACCTACCCGCTGCGCCTGCACCGATTCGGCGAGCTGCACTTCGAAGGGCACGAAACCGCCCTCCGGGCCCACCATCACCAGCGCCGGCCCCGGTGGCACTTCGGCCAGCGACCTTGGGGCACCCCGATCCGCCAACCAGCAAGGACGGCCCGCACACAGCCCGGGCAGCTGATCCTCCACAAAGGGACGAAAGCGGCGGTGCAGATGCACCCTGGGGGCAATCGTGTCGCGGGATCGCTCCAGGCCCGCCAGCAGGGCGCCCCCAACCCTAACCGGTTGCAACAATGGGCTCTGCCAGTAGCTCTTTTCCACCCGGGCGCTCTGGATCAGGTGCAGATTGGCAACGCCGAACTCGGCGCACTGGCGCAGGATGCGGCGCAGCATTTTGGGGCGTGGCAACGCCAGCACGATGTCGAAGCGATGCCGGGGCGGCGGTGGCTCGCTGAGCTGAACGCGCAGCCGAACGCCGCTTGGATCCAGGGCTTCAATCACCCCCTGGCCGCAGAGGCCGCCCAACAGCCCCACCCGCAACCTGTCGCCCACCTGCGCTCGCAGCACTTGGCGAATGTGGACGGCGCGGTGATCCCGCACCACAGCCACAGCGTCTGCGATCCAATCGGCCTGATGGAGCAGAACGATGTTCATCGGCTGGCCCTGGGGCGCTGGCATCGTCGCAGTCCCCTGGTCAGTCGTTCGAAAAGG
>JBEEKG010000038.1:0-4057 GCA_041168785.1 Cyanobacteriota bacterium | reverse complement strand
CGGTGATCGTGGCCATCCAGCGTGGCCTGGGGATCCGGCTGCAGCGACTCCAGCAGCGAATAATCAGCCCGTTGCGCGAACTCAGCGAAGGATGTGATCGGAGTGGTGCTCACGGGGCTCGCGGGTTCTGGCCGGCAGGGATCAGTGGAGGCTAGGGATGGAGGCTTCAGCTTGAGCGATTGGGGCGATTGGGCCGGTTGGGCCGATTGAGCAGGTCCTGATCGAGGGCGCGTCAACTGGCGTCCTATGGCTCAGACGACAAACCCGAGGATTTGCCCAACAACCGCCAACACCTCCTCCAGCTGGGAGTCCTGCAGTCGCCCAATCGGATGGGGACGAGCGCCCCTGGCGCGCCAGTCGAAGGATTTGAGTTGCTGGCACAGCACATAGCTGTGGGCGTCGGGCCGATCGGGGATGGGGCCCAGGTCCACAGCAAGGGTGGAACCACGGTTGTAGGGCGCTGAAGTCATGGCGCAGCCCACCACTAAGCCCACCTTGGTGTGGAAGGAAGCTGTGGACAAGACGGCAAAGGGATGGTGATCCTTCATCTCCCGACCAGCCTGGGGGTTGTGGTCGATCCAGATCACGTCGCCGCGATCGGGCACCCAGCCCTGAACCACTTGGCGAGGACTCACTCGGTGACCTCAGCACCGAGCGGATGGAAGGCCATTGCTTCGGTGGGTTCGCCAGCCATGGGCTCGTACGCAGCCAGCCGCTCTGCCAAAGACAGGCGTCGCTGCACGGGCCTGATCATCACGCCTCCCTCCACAACGGAGAGTTCCACGGCCTGATCCTCCTGCAGCTGAGCCTCCCGGGCGATGGATGCGGGCAAGCGGATACCGAGGCTGTTGCCCCAGCGGCGCAGGGCCTGCCGGGAAGGGGTGGAGGCCATGAGAATCTGACGTATAAACAATAGGATAAACGGCCTAGGCCGATGGGGCGGCACAGCAGCGACCAGAGCCGAGTTGGCTGCAGACGCCTCACGCCCGCGCCAGAAGGGATCCGAGCAGGGGCGCTTACCTGACGGGCCGCCCAAAACCACACCTGGTCCAAGCACCCTGCTGCCGCCACCATCGCCTGGACGCGTACATCGCCAAGCAAATACGGTGTCAAAGCTCGGACTCCACTCTCCTGACAAGCCCTTAGGGGGCTGGGATCGCCCCCGCTCAACTCATCTGCTTCTGAATTTTGCCCAGATAGGCCGGCATCATGTGATCGCTGATCAGGGTTGTGAATCCTTCCTGGCTCTGGGGGCCGCTCTGGTGGCGTAAGCGATCCTGCAGCCCTCCGAGTTCGTCTTCGCTAAGCATGACGCCGCTGCCGCCCACAGCACTGTTGAAAGCCGCTTCCTGAGCGGCTGCGTTGCGGACCAGACTGCCTTTACTGTTGAAGTGAAGCAGATTGCCGGCGTGCCGGTATCCCGGCGGCACCCGCGGCACGATGTCGGAATCGTTCACTAGGCGGTGGTAACGGCCTCCCAGCGCCTCGGCCAGCTGGTTGAGGGCGCGATCGCGGGCCACGGCAGGCTGGCCGTAGGTGTAAAGAGCTCGCAAGTTGCTGCTGGCAGCCCAGCTGGCGGCGGCCAGGGCTGCGATCGCCCCGCCCAGGCTGTGGCCTGTCACCACTAAGGGCAACTGTCTGTGGGGAGATATCAAGCGTTCCAGTTGGGGCCGCAGCGCCTCAAACTGCT
Source organism: Cyanobacteriota bacterium (assembly GCA_041168785.1). Classification (GTDB taxonomy): domain Bacteria; phylum Cyanobacteriota; class Cyanobacteriia; order PCC-6307; family Cyanobiaceae; genus Cyanobium_A. The sequence goes on along the minus strand of JBEEKG010000038.1, from coordinate 2,367 downwards.
CCCAGAAGCCGGCATGTACCGAACTGCCCAGCTCATTCACCGCCTTTGGTATCACTTTCAGGTTGCTGAGCCAATCGGCTGTGCTCTCGGTGCCGCGGAAACACACCAGCACCAGATCGGAGCAGGAGGCAACAAACCCCTGGGCCGCATCCTGCTCGACAAAATCACAGTTTTGGAAGCCCCAGGCTTGGAGCTGGCTCTCAACTTCCGCCTCGGGGTTGTAGGCCAGTTGACTAGCCAGGGCCAGCGAAAGGGCAGCAGGCCAATTGAACACTGGACTGGAAAGGGAGCTGAGCTTGAAATCTGCAGGCGTGGGTGCTGCCGCTGCCAGCGTTCCACGGCGCCCGAATAGCCCCCAGCCCTCCTCGACAGTTTCGGGTAGTGGTTCTGGGACAGGGGCTGAGATTTGAGCGGCAGCTGCCGAGTGGGCCACAGGGGCGCTGGCACCGAGGGTGGGAGTTCCGAAGCTCACGCTTACCTGCAGGGGGATCGTCCAGGTGGCTGAGACGCCCGCGGCCAGTGGGCTTGCCACTTCACCCTCTAGCAGCTCCGGCTCGTGCTGCTTGGCGACGACTGGGGGCAGGGTCACCGGGCCGCTCTGTCGTGGTCGCATTGGAGGTGTTGCTGCCAACAGCTTTTGCCGCATGGCTTCGGCCGCCGCAGGCAGCGGCTGGTTGCGAATGTGACGCACCAGGCGGCTTACGCGAACCCCTTCATTCGCCTCCCAGGCAATGCGCTGTTCCCCCATCCACTCCTGCCAGAGCCGCCCGTCGCTGGTCACCACTTGCCCCTGTTCGTTGCGCTTCGGCACGCCGGAATGGTGCAGCGCCACCACCTCCCACTGGTCGTTGAAGACAGGGGAACCGGACGAGCCCGGGTCGGTGTCGGTGCGGTAGTGCAGGAACAGCTCCAGCTCATCGACAACCTGGTTGTTGCGGATCGCCAGTTGTTTCGGCTCACCGTTGGGGTGCTGGATGATGTTCACCTTCTCCCCCACCAGCAACTTGCCGCTGTCCTCGATCAGGGGAAGCCAGCCGTAGGCGTCCAGGTCACCGTTGTCGACCACGGCCACGAGGCTGTAATCCAGTTCCCGATCGGTCAGGAAGAACTCCTGTGGCGCCAGGGCGAAGCATTGGGTGGCCTGCAGCTCGCCACTGGCCTCCTCCTGGAAATTGAACTCCACCTTGGACTGGCGGGCCTGTTCGGCATCGGCCAGCACATGGTGGTTGGTGAGCAGCAGCCGGGGAGCAACCAGGAAGCCGGTACCGAAGCCCTCGCTGGCGCCAGTCCCACCGCCGATATGAACCCGCCCCACGGCCTGGGCAACCCGCAGACCCTGCTCGAAGAAGCGAAGGCCAATCAGGTCATTGGTGTTGAGCACCCGCTCCAGGGCCCGCGGAAATGCCCCCGGGGTAGCCCCGGGGCCCTGGGGATCAAAGTGCAAACCCTCCCGTCGCAGGCAGTCCACCCGCTCCGGATCGGCATGCAATCGGCGCAGGCGCTCACGGATCAAGTCGGGGGTATTAACAGCGATGCCGAAGATGTCGCGGGCATCGATCTGAGTGATATTGCCTTCCCGCTCAGAGGCCCGCTCTCGGTAGCGCTGTTCGGTATCGGTGACCGGACCAAGAATGGGCATAGCTAGAAGAAGCTCTGCCATCACCGTAAGCACAGAACATAGGTTCGTCAGCAGGGCTTACCGCCTCCGTTGCAGTTTCAGCTTGGCCTAAAAGTTCTCCCACCATCTTGAGAACCTGCCTGTGCACCAGGAAGACCCACTTTCGAGCTTGTTCAGGGTCATTTCGTTACAGGGTCTACGGGGGGTGCTTGAAGGCAGCACTGGTGAAACACATCCTCCAAACGCTTAAGATCAGAAGCGGGCATTGTTTGTTTGCATAGATAGTTTCATTCGCTCCAGCCTTCTGAATCTTGTTGTTAGTCTTAAAGCGGCTGCGTTCTCAATGAACGCCCGGACAATATCCTTTAAGAGAAGAGCCCGTCATGCGTGACCCTCGCGGAGATTGGCGGCGTTTCGACGCCGAAGCTATTCCGAGCAAGGGCTCCACGCCGCAGCTCGACTCGTTCCTGCGCGAGGTGAAGACCGAAGTGGCGGGCCGGCCGCTCATGCTCCTCGACGTGGGCTGCGGCAGCGGGCGGCTGAGTCGGAGGCTCTTCGAGCAGGGGTTTTCCGTGCTCGGCGTGGACATCAACTCGGGCGCACTTCACGCCGCAGAGCACAACGCAGGGTCCGCCGATACCGTTGGCCGCTCGCTGCGATTTGCAGTGGCCGACTTCGCCGAGGATGCCTCGCCGCAGCTCGAAGGCGGGCCGTTCGACGTGGTCGTCTGCCAACTCGTGATCTCGATC
>JBEEKG010000037.1:0-14062 GCA_041168785.1 Cyanobacteriota bacterium | reverse complement strand
AGCAGCGCCTTGCGGCCCTGTTCCTTGAGGTGCAGGCCGAGCTTGGCGGTGGCGGTGGTTTTGCCAGCGCCCTGCAGGCCAGCCATCAGCACCACCGTGGGAGCTCCGGCCGTGCCGCCCGCAGCCAGGGGCGCGTTGTCGCCGCCCATGGTCTCCACCAGCTGCTCGTGCACCAGCTGGATGAATTTCTGATCCGGGCTCACCCCCCGCACCACCTCGGCACCGACGGCCTTGCGCCGCACCTCCTCAACGAAGTCCTGCACCACCGGCAGGCTCACATCCGCCTCCAGCAGGGCCCGGCGCACTTGCTTGAGCGCCCCCTCCACGTTGGTTTCGGTGATGGCGGCCTGCCCCCTCAGGCTCTTGACCGCGTCCTCAAATCGCTGCGAAAGCTCGTCAAACATCGCGTTGCTGCTCGGAGGCCAGGAGTGGGGGCCAGGCCCCGGGATTGAGCTGATCGTAAAAACCGGGGTCGCCGGCCCGCCAAGGTCCGGGTGGCGCGGCGCAGATCCGCACCCTCAGGGGGCCTTTTGGAAGCTCACCAGCCTCCAGAGGCCCCCATCCCTGGCAAACACGTAGCGATTGCGCAGCTCCAGCTTGGTGGGATTCCCTTCCGGGTCCCCCTTGGCGTTGAGGCGCTGGTCCGCGTAGCGGAGGGCCACCGTGGCGGCAATCCGGTTCGGGTCCCGTTCCTCGATGGCTAGCGCCGTGATGCTCGTGCTGATGGTCTGGGTTTCGCCGCGGGCTTGGTCGGAGGCTCGCTCGCTTTCCAGACGATCCACCTGGGTGGGCCTGGCCAGCATCTCGAGGGGGATGCGGTTGTTCTTGCCAGCCAGGATGTCGGCCTTGGCGTCGAGCCAGGCCTCGAGCAGCGCCTGCACCTGAGCTTCGCTGGGGGCCTCCGCCCGTAGGGGGATGGCGTCGGCTACCGGGGCCGGCGGCTTGCCGGCCGGGATGGCTTCGGTGGCCACCGGTTTGGGAGCGGGTTGCACCGCAATCGGGGTTCGGCCCGGGCCCGGGGGTAGGGGGCGCAGGCGCACGGCCGCAGCGATGGCCAGCAGCGCCACACCGGCTCCCGCGGCTGCCACCGTGGCGGTGCGGCGTGAGGGCTGCGGCAGCTGGGGCCATCGGATCTGGGCAAACCCAAGCTGGGGCCGTTGGATCTGGGGCCAGCGCCAGGCGGCCAGCCAGCTGTCCAGCCAGGGCACGTCCTCCTCGTCCTCGTCCCAGTCCTGCTCCTCCTGGTGGGCCGGGGTGGCCGGATTGGGTGCCATCTCCCAGGGCAGGGCGCTGTCATCCGTTGCAGGCAGGCGCTCGCTGGGTGGATCGTGCTGCTCCACATAGGCCTGCACGTCGCGATCGGCGAAGTAGGCCTCCAGGTCGGGATCGGCCTCCAGGTCGCGGTAGCCGGGGAGCACATCGCGGGTGAGCCAGTCGCGGCAGTAAGCGCAGAGCTGGGCCAGGGGATCTGAGCTCTGCTGTTCGGCCCAGCGCTTCAGTTCGGGGCTGGCTTCTCGCTCGAAGGTGGCCCTGGCCAGTTCCACCTGGCCGAGCAGCAGGTGCTGGCAGGCCACCAGCGGTTGCACTCCCTCCTGGCCGCTGGCTTCCAGCCTTTGGCGGGCCGCCGCAATCCGCTCCGGCTTGCGCTGGGCGAAGCCAGAGGCGGTGAGGGCGGTGCTGGCCAGGAAATCCGCTGCGGCGGAGGTGGGTGCCCAACGGCTGAACAGGTCGACTTGCTCCTGCACCGTGAGGAAGGAGCGGATCTGCTTGAAGAAGGCCTGGAACTCCGCCGGACCCATGCTGGGATCGCCAAAGCCCTCCAGCCCGCCGCGACGGACGATCAAGTCCTCCAGCAGCCGCAGTCCCTCTGCTCGCTCGCTCTGGGCCGTGAGGTTGCGGCTGAGCAGGTCGAGCACCCGGTAGGGCCGCAGCCCATCGAGTTCTTCGTTGAGCTGCTGGCGAATGGCCGGTACCTGGCCCATTCGTTGCAACAACTGCAGGCCCTGCTGCAGGGTCTGGGCGGCGGCCTCGTAGCGCCGTTGTTGGTGCAGGTCGGCGGCGCCCGCCAGGCAGGCGAGCCCCGCCAGCAGGGTGAGATCGGCCGCCCGGGTGCTGCCGAGGGCGGGGGCCTGGGGCGGTTGCAGGGCCCGGCAGGCCAGCTCGAAACAGTCCAGGGCCTGGCCCGCCTCGAGTAGAAGCAGCAGGCCTCCCACCTCCTTGCTGGTGGGCACATCCAGGGCCGGCACCACCGAGCGTTCCTCGCCGGCCAGGGCCGTCAGGTCGGATTCGTAGGCCTGGCGACGGGGCTCGTCACTGAGCAGATCGGCGCTGGCCCGCAGCAAGTCCTCGCGGGCCAGCAGGGTGTCCTGGGTGAAGCCCTGATCGGGCGCCCGGTCGATGCGTTGCTGCAGGGTGCGGAGCAGCGACTGCAGGTCGGTGGTCGGGTTGACTCCGAGCAACCGGAAGTGATCGATCGGCAGTTCCAATCCAGGCCCGTCACTGGTGGCCGACTCTAGGCAGGGTCAGAGGTTTTGCCAGAACTTGTTCGGAGCTGTTGAGGTTGGACCTCGTAGAGTTGCCCGATGACGCAGGCAGACATGGGCCCCGACATCGCGGCTGTTACTGGAGGAGCTGCCCCTGGAGCAGCAGCATCCGGGGCTCCATCCTGTTCTGCCGACTCCACCAGCCTGATCGGTGCCCATGCCGAGCGCCTGGAGAATCTCTATCCCTCCGTTCCCGCCACGGTGACCCGGGAAGAGGGCTTGATGCTCTATCGAGACATGACCCTGGGGCGGCGTTTCGAGGACAAGTGCGCCGAGATGTACTACCGGGGCAAGATGTTCGGGTTCGTGCACCTCTACAACGGCCAGGAGGCCGTGAGCACGGGCGTGATCAAGGCGATGAAAATGCAGCACGACTGGTTCTGCAGCACCTATCGGGACCACGTGCATGCCCTCAGCTGCGGCGTGCCGGCCCGTGAGGTGATGAGCGAGCTGTTTGGCAAGGAAACAGGCTGCAGCAAGGGCCGCGGCGGCTCCATGCACCTGTTCTCCAAGGAGCACCATCTGCTGGGAGGCTACGCCTTCATCGGGGAGGGCATCCCCGTGGCTCTCGGTGCCGCCTTCACCAGCCGCTACAAGCGCGATGCCCTGGGCGATGCCAGCAGTGATGCCGTCACCGCGGCCTTCTTCGGCGATGGCACCTGCAACATTGGCCAGTTTTATGAGTGCCTGAATATGGCGGCCCTCTGGAAGCTGCCGATTCTGTTTGTGGTCGAGAACAACAAGTGGGCCATCGGCATGGACCACAACCGCGCCACCAGTGATCCGGAGATCTGGCGGAAAGCCGCCGCTTTCGGCATGGCGGGCGAAGAGGTGGATGGCATGGACGTGCTGGCGGTGCGAGCTGCCGCCCAGCGGGCGATTGAGCGGGCCCGGGCCGGGGAAGGCCCCACCCTGCTGGAGTGCCTCACCTACCGCTTCCGGGGCCACTCGCTCGCCGACCCCGATGAACTGCGGGCCGAGGCGGAGAAGGAGTTCTGGGCCAAGCGCGATCCGATCAAGGCCCTCGCGGCTCGTTTGATTGAACAGGGTCTGGCCAGTGCCGAGGAGCTCAAGGCGATCGAAAAAGAGATCGATGCCGAAGTGGCCGATTGCGTGGAGTTTGCCCTTGCCGCCCCCGAGCCCAACCCCGAAGAACTCACCCGCTACATCTGGGCCGAGGATTGAATCGGGCTCGGGATTGAGCCCCTACAAGCGGTGCAGACGGCCCTGTTCGCTCGCGGCCCGGAACACCAGGCTGTGGCGTTGCACGAGAGGGCCGAGCTCGTCATAGCCACCGCCGATCACCGTGGCGATGGGGATGCCCCGCCGTAGGCAGGCATCAAGCACCAGCCGGTCGCGGTTGAGCAGCCCTTGGCTACTGAGGCAGAGCCGTCCGAGCCGATCGTCGCGATGGGGGTCCACCCCCGCGTTGTAGAGCACCAATTGCGGTCGCTCCTGGTCCAGCAGATCCGGCAGGCAGTCGCCAATGGCTGCCAGGTAGGCGTCATCTTCTAGGCCATCGTCGAGGGCGAGGTCGACGTCGCTGCATTGTTTGCGCAGGGGGAAGTTGCTGGCGCAATGGGCAGAGACGGTGAACACCCGTGGATCGCTGGCAAAGATCGCCGCGGTGGCGTCGCCTTGGTGCACGTCCAGATCCAGCACCATCAGGCGTTCCACTGCGCCCTCGGCCAGCAGCACCCGGGCGGCTACCGCACAGTCGTTGAAGATGCAAAAGCCGCTGCCGTGATCGGCAAAGGCGTGGTGGGTGCCCCCGGCCAGGTGGCAGGCCACGCCTTGCTGGAGCGCCAATCGGGCCGTGAGCACCGTGCCTCCCACGGCCAGCCAGGTGCGACGCAGGAGGGGCTGGGTGGTTGGCAGGCCGATGCGGCGCTGGTCGGCGGCACTGAGTTCCCCCCGGCTGAAGGCCTGGTGATACGCCCTTGGATGCACCAGCTCCAGCCAGCGGCGGGGGGCTGGTAAGGGTGTGTGTAGCTGGCTTGGGGTCGCGATCCCCTGGCTCAGCAGCAGGTCGTGCAGTTGCCTGAATTTCGCCATCGGAAAACGATGGCTGCTGGGCAGGGGGGCCGAGTAGGCCGGGTGATAGATCAGCGGAGGCCCCAGAACCGACTCCTCAGCGACAACCCATCAGGGATGGGGATCAGAGATTGGTGGGCGTGCGGCGGGTGAGATTGCGCAATTTGCGCAGGGCCTTCAGCTCCACCTGGCGAACCCGTTCCCGGGAGACATCCAGCTGCCGGCCGATTTCAGCCAGGGTGTGACGCTCCTCGCCTTCCAGCCCGAAACGCAGGTGCAGCACCTGGCGCTCCTGGTCGCTCAGATGGCTCAACCAGCGGCCCAGTTGTTCCTGATGGATGCCCCGCTCCACCCGATCGAGGGGCTCCTCCTCGGAGGAATCGGCGATCAGATCGCCCAGGAAGCTGCGGCCCTCATCCCCGTTCACCGGGGCATCGAGGCTGGAGGTGGTGAGCGCTTGGCGGAGGAGTCCATCGAGTTCGTCGATCGGCATGGCCATCGCTTCGGCGATTTCCTGCCGGCTGGGCATGGCACCGAGCTTGTGGGCCAGGTCCAGGCTCACCTTGCGAATGGCAGTGAGCCGTTCACTCAGGTGGACAGGCAAGCGGATCGTGCGGGACTGGCAGGCAATGGCCCGAGTCATGCTCTGACGAATCCACCAGAACGCATAGGTCGAAAACTTATAGCCACGGGTGGGATCAAATTTCTCCACGGCCCGCTCCAGTCCCAGGGATCCCTCCTGGATCAGATCGAGGAGTTCCAGGCCTTTGCCTTGATATTTTTTGGCGACGCTGACCACTAAGCGCAGGTTGGCCTTCATCATGCGCTGCTTGGAGCGCTTGCCGATGCGCAGCAGCTTTTTCTCGAGGTCGGTGTAGTCCCGATCTCCTTCTTCGAGCAGGCGCATCATCGTCTGCACCTGGTTGCCCAGTTCGATTTCCTCGGCTGGGGTGAGGAGGGGTTCGCGGCCGATGGTCGCCAGGTACCAAGTGATGGGGTCGCTACTTCGGCGGCGACTGCTTTCACTGGCCCGCAGCGGAGAGGATGTCATCGGATCGCTTTTGGGAGAAAACGACTATCGATGCAAATTCAGTCGCGACAGTGTGTTTTCAGTAACCCTTTAGCTTTCAATTGCAAAACAACACAAAGATGCGCAACACGTGCCGGTATTTGGTGTGGTGATCAACACAGGTTCGCGAGTTGTTGCGCCACTGCCATGGGGCTGGATGCGCCAGCGCCGCCTTCGCTGAGCTGAAGGCCGGCCTGGGCATGGGCCAGGGCGGCGGCGGCCAACCAGCGGGCATCGGCCTCCCCGGTGGCGGCCATGGCGATCGCGCCGAGCCCGGCGGCATGGCCCGCCAGCACGTCTCCCAGGCCAGCCCGGGCGCTGTGGGGGGCGGCTTCCAGCAGTTGCCAGCGGCGCCCATCGGGCGCTGCCACTACGCTGCGGGCTCCCTTGAGCAGCACACAGGCGCCGCTCGATCGGGCGGCTGCGGCTGCGGCCTCTGGGGCCGTGGTGGCGTCGTCGCCCTGCTGTGCCAGCTCGGGGAAGAGGCGGGAAAATTCCCCGGGGTGGGGGGTGATCCAGGTGGGGCCGAGCCGTTGTTGCAGCCACCCCGCGGCACTCAGACCCAGGCTCTGGGCTACGGGGCCGGCTAGCCGGTTGAGGCCGTCGGCATCCAGCACCAGTAGCCCCGGCCAGGTCAGCAGGCTTTGCCAGTGATCCGCTTCCCCCGGTTCTGCCTGGGAAACGGGGGGGGGCAGCGGGCCGATGCCCGGACCGATCAGCAGGGCGTCGAGTCGCTGGGGATCGAGGTCGAGGAGCGGATCGAGGCGCAAGCTGCCCATGTGGTGGCAGGCCAGGGTCTGGCCCACCACCACATGGGGGTGCTGCTGCCACAGGCTGCTGGCCAGGTCTGCCGGCAAAGCAGCCCGCAGGCTGCCGCAGCCGCTGCTGGTGGCCCCCGCGAGCACCAGGCTGGCTGCCCCCGGGTAGGTCTCACTGCCAGCCACCACCAGTAGTCGCCCACGCTGGTATTTGTTGCAAGCCGGATCCAGTGGTGGGCGGGGCCGATCGGCCAGATCCCGCTGGCTCAGCCCCAACACGGTGGACTGCGGCAGCCTCTCCAGCAGGATTCCGGGCAGGCCCAGGTCGATCCACTCCAGGGCACCCACCGCGGCCAGGGCGGTGTCCTGCACCAACCCGATTTTGATCAGGCCGATGGCGTAGGTCGTGCTGGCCCGGGCGTTCACCCGGCCGGTGGGTCGGCCGCTGTCGGCACAGAGGCCCGTGGGCACATCCACGGCCACGAGGGCTCCGGGTCGCCGTCGGTCGCGCTCCTCCAGCAGGGTTTCGAGTGCCGCATCGGGCGCCCGCCCCTGCCCGATGCCCAGCAGGGCATCAATCCAGAGTTCCGGGCCATGGGCCGCAGGCGGCTGTTGCAACCGGGGAATCCCCAGCCAGATGGCGTGGCGCAGGTGGGCTGCGGTGAGTGGTTTGTGGTTGTCGAACGGGCTCCAGATCGTGGTGGCCACCCCGGCCAGGTGCAGTTCCCGGGCGACCACCAGGCCATCGCCGCCGTTGTGGCCCGGGCCCACTAGCACCAGGGCTCCATCCCGCGCCAGCCGCTCGCCGTGCTGCTCCAGTAGCCGGCGGCTGACCGCCAGGGCGGCTTTTTCCATCAAGGCCTCTACCGGCAGGCCACTGGCGAACAGCTGCTCCTCCAGAGCCGCCATCTGGGCGCTGGTCACCAGCAGATGGCGGCCGTCCCGCTCGGGCCAGGCAGGCAATGCGGGTGGGTGCGCCAACCCCGTTTCGGCAACTGGGTTTCATGATGGGAGAGATCTGACCGTTGTCTGCCCTGTTGTCCAGTTCCGTTGCCACGTCCAGCAGCCCGGCGTCGCCGTGCACTCCGGCCGGCCGGGCAGCCCTGGATCGGTTGCGCTCCTGGCCCGGAGAGCACCGCGTGGCGGTGGGGCTCTCCGGTGGGGTCGACAGCTCCCTGACGGCGGCCCTGCTGGTGGAGGCTGGCTGGCAGGTGGAGGGGCTCACCCTCTGGCTGATGAGCGGAAAGGGCGCCTGTTGTGCTGAAGGGTTGGTGGATGCCGCCGCCATCTGTGAGCAGTTGGGTGTGCCCCACCACGTGGTGGATTTCCGCGATCACTTCCAGGCCCAGATTGTCGACTTTCTGGTGGGGGGGTATGCCGCCGGGGTGACCCCCTTGCCGTGCTCCCGCTGCAACCGGGAGGTGAAGTTTGGTCCGATGCTGCAATGGGCGGAAGCGGAGCGGGGCATTGGCCGTCTGGCCACAGGCCACTACGCCCGGGTGCGTCATGGGGCCGTGAGCGACAACGGCCGCCACCAGCTGTTGCGGGGCCTCGATGCCCAGAAAGATCAGAGCTATTTCCTCTATGACCTGCCCCAGCAGGCCCTGGGCCGGCTGGTGTTTCCCCTCGGGGAGCTCACCAAGGCCGACACCCGCCTTGAGGCCGAGCGCCATGGCCTGCGCACGGCCAAGAAGCCTGAAAGCCAGGACCTCTGCCTGGCGGATCACCACGGCTCGATGAAGGCCTTCCTGGACGCCTATTTGCCGCCTCGCCCCGGCGAGATTGTGCTGGTGGATGGCACGGTCGTGGGTGAGCACGACGGCATCGAGCACTTCACCATCGGCCAGCGCAAGGGGTTGGGGGTGGCCTGGCGCGAGCCGTTGCACGTGGTGCGGCTGGATGGTGCCATGAACCAGGTGGTGGTGGCGCCCAGGGCGGATGCCGCCCGAAGCGGGGCCGTGGTGGGCGCCGTCAACTGGGTCTCGGTGCCGCCGCCCGAGGGCCCGATCGAGGTGGCGGTTCAGGTGCGTTATCGCAGCGCCCCCGAGCGAGCCCTGCTCACGCCCCTGCCCGCCACCGATGCCGACCTGGCGGCTCAGCGGCCCCACCGGGTTCAGCTGGCCTTTGCCGAGGAGCAGTTTTCGATCACGCCCGCCCAGGCGGCGGTGTTCTACGACGGCGAGGTGCTGCTGGGCGGTGGTCTGATCCAGGCCGATTCCGCCCCAGCCCCTGGACCCCACCATTCTGGACCTCACCAATAGGGGTCGCTGGCCAGTTCCACGCTGAGCGCACCGCTGCGGCTGGCGGGAACGGTGGCGATGCACGCCCGCACCACCTGGCCGTTCACCTCGATTTCGCAGGCGCCACAGCTGCCCCCCAGGCAGCCGGTGGGGATGGTGACTCCCGCTGTCCGGGCGGCGACCAGCCAGTCGGAGCCGGCCAGGCACTGGCTGGTGTGGCCGTTGGGCCAGTGAACGGTGACGGAGGTGGCGGCCATGGGGCGGCGGGGATCGGGTGGTGGGTCAGGGGCGCAGCAGGGGCTCGAGGTTCACATGGGCCTCAAAGGCATCGGCCAGTCGGTCCAGCAGGGCATCCCGCTGGCGGCTGTGGTGGGGTTGATCCTCCGGCAGTGGCGGCAGGTCGCGGCGCTGGCGCAGCTGGTTGAGCCAGCGCCGGCGCCAGGGGCCGCTCTCAAAGACCCCGTGCAGATAGGTGCCGGCCACCACGCCGCCCTGCGTGCCGTAGGGCTGCCAATGGCCCAGGTCTGGGTCGCTTGCCAGGGGCTGCAGGCTGCTGGCTTCCATCGGGGTGCTGATGCCGCGGTGCAGCTCGAAGCCCTCCAGGCTGAGGCCCCGGCCTGGCCAGAGCGCCTGGCTGCTGCGTTGACGCAGGGCTTTGGCACCGCCGAAGCAGGTGCGCAGCGGTAGCAGGTCGAGGCCCGACACGGGCCTCCCCGCTGGGGTGCCGGTGTCGCCGCCCTCCAGACCGTCAGGGTCTTGGAGCTGGCGTCCCAGCAGTTGGAGGCCGCCGCAGATGCCGAACACCTGGCCGCCGCCGGCGGCGTAGGCGCGCAGCGCCTCCCCCAGGCCGGAGCGCTGCAGGGCTGCCAGGTCGCGCAGGGTCTGCTTGCTGCCCGGCACGATGACCGCATCGGGGGCCCCCAGCGGCTCCCCCGGCGCCAGCCAGCTCAGCTGGACGCTGGGTTCGGCCTCCAGGGGGTCGAGGTCGGAGAAGTTGCTCAGCGACGGCAGCTTCAGCACGACGATCTCCAGAGCGGCGTCCCGCTTGCGGCCGCGGCGCTCAAGCAGATCGAGGGAGTCTTCCGGGGGAAACAGCTCATCGAGCCAGGGCATCACCCCCAGCACGGGCACACCGGTGTGGGCCTCCAGCCAGCGGCGTCCGTCGTCAAACAGTTCCCGGCGGCCGCGGAAGCGGTTGATCAGCAGGCCGCTGATCAGGGGGCGCTCCACCGGCCTGAGCAGGGCCAGGGTGCCCGCGATCTGGGCGAATACGCCGCCCCGTTCGATGTCGGCCACCAGCAGGCAGCGGGCCCGCAGAAACTGAGCCAGCCGCAGGTTGGTGAGGTCGCGGGATTGCAGGTTGACCTCCACCGGGCTGCCCGCCCCCTCCAGCACCAGGCGGCCATCGGGGTGGGAGCCCTGCAGCTCGTTCAGGCCCTGGCGGATGGCCGCCCAGCCCGGTCGGAACCAATCGCGGTAGTAATGCTCGGCGCGGCATTGGCCTACCGACTGGCCCAGGTGGATCACTTCGCTGGTGGAATCGCCCTGGGGCTTCAGCAGCACTGGATTCATGCTGTGGTGGGGCTCCAGCCCGGCCGCCCAGGCCTGGAGGGCCTGGGAGTAGGCCATTTCGCCGCCCACCTGGTCCACCCAGGCGTTGTTGCTCATGTTCTGGCCCTTGAATGGCAAGGGCGTCTCGCCGCGGCGGCGCAACACCCGGCAGAGGGCGGCGGTCATCAGCGACTTGCCGGCGCCGCTGCTGGTGCCCAGCACCATCAGCGGCCGGGGAGGCGAGGCCGGGTTCACAGCCGGGGCCGCCAACGGCGCAACCCGTGCAGCAGGCGATCGAGCCCGCTGGGAGTGGGGATCTCCCCGGGCCACTGGGCCAGAAGCTCCCGGCCCATGGGTGTCAGCCGCACCCGTTCGGTCAGGCCCTGGCCATCCACTTCCCGCCGCAGCACCCCTAGCTGGATCAGCCAGATCCAGTGGGCTTCAACCCGATCAGGCGTGGGGGCTCCCCGGCAGAGGCTGGAGGCCTCGTTCCGGCGGCAGAGCGCGGTGCTGCTCAGGGCCTGGTCGGTGATCTCGTCGTAGAAGGCCCTCCGGAACGGCAGGCAGCGCAGGGCCAGGCCGGCCCGGTTCAGGGCGCGTTGGTCGTTGAGGGGAGGGCTGCTGGGGTTGTCTGCCCGGTGTTGCATAGAAGGATTCTCCCTGATCCCCATGCTCGTTCTTGCTTCGGCCTCCCCCGCCCGTCGTCGTCTGCTGCAGCAGGCGGGCATTGCCCATCGGGTGCAGGTGAGTGGCGTCGATGAGGAGGCGATCCGCCACCCCGACCCCCGTACCCTGGTGCAGCAGTTGGCCCGGGCCAAAGCTGAAGCGGTGGCTGCAGCGGAGAGCGCGGTGCTGGGCTGTGATTCGCTGCTGGTCTTTGAGGGGGAAGTGTTTGGCAAGCCAGTGGACGCTGCCGAGGCCCAGGTCCGCTGGAGGCGCATGGCTGGTGGCTGGGGAGAGTTGATCACCGGCCATTGCCTCATCCCGGTTCGTCATCAAGTTGATGCCGCCCAACCGCGACTTGCCGCAGTGGTCACCCGGGTGCAGTTTGCGCCGATCAGCGTGGCGGAGATTGACGCCTATGTGGCCAGTGGGGAACCCCTCCAGTGTGCTGGCGGCTTTGCCCTGGAGGGGCGTGGTGGGCTGCTGGTGGAGCGGATTGAGGGCTGCTTCAGCAATGTGATCGGCCTGAGCCTGCCGCTGTTGCGGTGCTGGCTCACTGACCCAGCAGACTGTCGATCAGCTGACCCAGGCTGAGGCCACTGCTGGGTGCGGTCTTGGGGGTGACGCTCAGCACCCGATCCGACCAGGTGAAGCTGGTTGTGCCGCCCTGCTCCCGCACCTGCAAGGGCCATGCCGTGCCGTTGCGATCGCTGATCTGATAGCTCCCGCTCCGCGGTCGACTGATGGTGTAGACGTTGCCGTCCTGAAGGCTCACCTCAAGGAGCCGTCCCCGGTTGCTGCCAATCTCGCGTAATTCGCAGCTGCCATGGAACAGGGTCTTGAACCAGCGGCTCAGTTTGCACTGACCCTGTCGGGCCTGGGTGACACTTCCTCCACCACCGCCTGCTGCTCCGCCGTAGAGCTGGCTGGAAAGGGCGGCATTCACCCGTTGCCGGCTCCAGCTATCACTCCAGCAGGTGCGAGCCATCCCATCGCAGGCACTCCCATTGCTCAGCTGGAATTGCCGAGGTGGAGCTTGGCCCGCGAGGTTGCGCAGGGCGTTCTGCTCGGCGTAGGCGCCGAAATACTCCCGTGTCAGGCCTAGGGATAGACCTGCCTGGTCGTAGCAGAGCTGGCCGCCCGGATCACACAACACCCCGGCCCGGGGAGCTTGAAGTCCCTGGAGGCCGTTGGCTGATCCGTTGGCAGCAGGCGGCAACGACCCGAACAGTTGCTGGGTGAGCTTGGGGGCGAGCTGGCCCTTCTGCCACCCATCGCTCCAGCAGGTGGCCATGCGCAGGTCACACACGGCCCCATTGCTGAGCCTGAAGTCATTGGGTAGCGGACGGTTGCGCAGCTCGTCGGTGAGCCGGTTGGCGGCGATGCTGCCGAAGTAGGTCTGGGTGAGGCCCACCGACGGCCCCTTGCGGTCGTAGCAGGTGGGCCCGGCCTGGTCGCAGATCACGCCTGGGGCAGGGCCGGTGACGGCCCCTTGGGCCTGGGCGGCGCGCAGGGATCCGGCAAGGCTGCTGCTGAGAAGGCCAGCCGAGAGCAGGCCGATCAGGCCGGGTTGCAGGGATGACATCCAGGGAGGAGAGGCGCTGGCGAAAACCTACGCACGCTGGAGCACCGCTGCAAAAAAAGCCCCCGCCTTGCGGCGAGGGCTGTGATGAACCGTCGACGGATCTTGGGGGATCAGTCGAGATCGGGCATGGCCAGAGTGGGTTCGGCCTGACGGTCGATGCCCTTCTCAAAACCGGCAGCGGCGGCGCGGGCGCGGCCGGCATGCCAGAGGTGACCCACCAGGAAGAAGAAGGCGAGCACAAACTGGGTGGACGCCAGCCATTGGCGGATGTTCACGAAGTTCACCGAGTTGGGCTCGGTGATGATGCCGCCCACGGAGTTCAGGGAGGCGTTGGGCGCGTGGGTCATGTACTCAGCCGCGCGGCGCACTTGCCAGGGCTGAATGTCGTTCTGGAGCTTGTCCAGGCTTAGGCCGTTGGGGCCGCGCAGGGGCTCCAGCCAGGGGCCACGGAAGTCCCAGAAGCGCATGGTTTCACCACCAAAGATGATCTCGCCGGTGGGGGAGCGCATCAGGTACTTGCCCAGGCCGGTGGGACCCATGGCCGAACCGATGTTGGCGCCGAGGCGCTGGTCACGGACCAGGAAGGTGAAGCTCTGGGCCTGGGAGGACTCGGCGTTCGTGGGGCCGTAGAACTCCGAGGGATAGGCGGTGTTGTTGAACCAGATGTAGGCCGAGGCGATGAAGCTCATGAAGCTCAGGGCGCCAAGGCTGTAGCTCAGGTAGGCCTCACCATTCCAGATGAAGGCACGGCGCACCCAGCCGAAGGGCTTGGTGATTGCGTGCCAGATGCCACCGAAGATGCAGATCAGACCGATCCAGATGTGGCCACCGATGATGTCTTCCATCGAGTTCACCCCGATGATCCAACCCTCGCCGCCGAAGGGGGCGCGGGTGAGATAGCCGAAGATCACACCGGGGCTGAGGGTGGGGTTGGTGATGATGCGCACATCGCCACCGCCAGGTGCCCAGGTGTCATAGACGCCGCCGAAGAACATCGCCTTGAAGACGAGCAGCAGGGCGCCCACACCCAGAAGAATCAGGTGATAACCAATGATGTTGGTCATCTGATTCTTATCGCGCCAATCCTGGGAGAAGAACGAGGAGTAGTTCTCCAGCACTTCAGGGCCGCGCAGGGCGTGGTACAGACCACCCAGGCCGAGCACGGCCGAGCTGATCAGGTGCAGCACACCCACCACGAAGAACGGATAGAGGTCGACGACCTCACCGCCAGGACCCACGCCGTAGCCAAGGGTGGCCACGTGGGGGAACAGGATCAGGCCCTGCTCATACATGGGCTTGTCGAAGGTGAAGTGGCTCACCTCGAACAGCATCATCGCGCCAGCCCAGAAGACCATCAGGCCAGCGTGAGCAACGTGGGCGCCGAGCAGGCGTCCGGAGAGGTTGATCAGCCGGGCATTGCCGGCCCACCAGGCATAACCGGTGGAGTCGAGGTCTTTGCCCCCGACCACCAGGTTGGAATTAAAGGGCGTTTCCACGGGGCAGAACCTCTTCAGGGAAGACGAAGTTTTCGTGCGGCTGGTCAGCCGGTGCCATCCAGGCACGCAGACCTTCATTCAGAAGAATGTTCTTCGTGTAGAAGGTTTCGAACTCGGGATCCT
>JBEEKG010000036.1:0-6641 GCA_041168785.1 Cyanobacteriota bacterium | reverse complement strand
CCGACGAGGCCGACCGCTGCTTCGACCAGGCCGCCGACTTCTGGGGCAAGGCGATCCGCCTGGCCCCCAACAACTACATCGAGGCCCAGAACTGGCTCAAGACCAGCGGCCGGGGCAGCGTCGACGTCTACTTCTAGGCCCGATCATCCGCCGGATTCACCCCCAGGGCCGCCACCAGCGCCTCGGCCACCCCGCCAGCCTCCAGAAGCTGCAGGCCCAGCCCGGCCGCGGCCTTGGCCAGGCCTGATCCCTTGGGCACCACCGCCCGGGTGAAGCCCAGGCGGGCCGCCTCCTGCAGCCGCAGCTCCAACTGACCGACGGGGCGCAGCTGGCCGCCCAGGCCCAGCTCGCCCACCAGCACCGTGCCGGGAGGCAGGGTGAGGTCGCGGTAGCTGGCCACCACCGCCGCAGCCACCCCCAGATCCGCCGCCGGCTCCTCCACCTCCAGGCCGCCAGCCACGGCCAGGTAGCAATCGAAGCGCGACAGCGGCAGGCCGAGGTGCTTTTCCAGCACGGCCAGGATCTGGTGCAGACGGTTGGCGGCGATGCCGGTGGCACTGCGTCGCGGGCTGGCGTAGCTGGTGGTGCTCACCAGGGCCTGAAGCTCCACCACCAGGGGCCGGGTGCCCTCGCAGGCCACGATCGTGGCGGTGCCGGCACTGGGTTCATCGCCGCCCAGAAACAACTCGCTGGGGTTGGTCACCTCGGCCAGGCCCCGATCGCGCATCTCGAACACCCCCAGCTCGTGGGTGGCGCCAAAGCGATTTTTCACCGCCCGCAGCAGCCGGTGGCTGGCGAAGCGATCGCCCTCAAAGGTGAGCACCGCATCCACCAGGTGTTCCAGCACCTTGGGCCCAGCCAGGGCTCCCTCCTTGGTCACATGGCCCACCAGCAACAAGGCCGTGTCCTGACGCTTGGCGATGCGGGCCAGGGCGGCGGCACAGTCGCGCACCTGGGCCACCGAACCCGGAGCGCTGCCCAGCTCGGCATCGTGCAAAGCCTGAATGCTGTCGATGATGGCCACCGCCGGCCGCAGGGCCTCCAGCTCCTGCAGCACCAACTCCAGGTCGGTTTCGGCGAGCAACTGGAAATCGGCCCCCGCTCCAGAATCGCTGGCAACAGCGATCTCGCCAGCGCCGTCCGGATCGGCCAGGCCGCTCTGGGCCAGCCTCCGCCAGCGCAGCTTCACCTGCTGGGCCGACTCCTCGGCACTCACGTAAAGCACGCTGGCCCGGCTCGCCATGGAACAGGCGCTCTGCAGCAACAGGGTGCTTTTGCCAATGCCGGGGTCACCCCCCACCAACACCAGGGATCCGGGCACCAGCCCGCCGCCCAGCACCCGGTCCAATTCGCCATAGCCGCTGCTGAGCCGCTGCAGCGGGCGCTCCCCCACCGCCTGGATCGGCTCCGACCGCCGCGGCTGGCCGGCCGCCTCAGCCGCCGCCACCGCCGGCCGCCGCCGCCGGTTATCGGCCGCCGGTGCGGCCTTCTGCTCCACCAGGGTGTTCCAGCTACCGCAACCGGAACAGCGCCCGAAGAACTGGCGGGTCTGGGACCCACAGCTGGTGCAGACAAAAACGGAGCTGGGTTTGGCCACGGGCAGGGCTGCAGAGAGGACGGCGACGGACGAGCTGTATGAAGAAAGGTGGCGTTGAATGCAACGTTCGCCCCTCAGGCCTTTTCAGTAGGGGCTATCTGATGTAGCAGCTCGGCTGCGGCGATGACGGTTTCCGCCCCCACCACCATCCACGGGACCAACCACGGCAAAGAGACGATCCTGGTCGTGGATGACGAAGCCAGCATCCGCCGAATCCTGGAAACCCGCCTGTCGATGATCGGCTACCAGGTGGTCACCGCCTGTGATGGTGTCGAGGCCTTGGAGCTGTTCAAGACCAGCCAGCCCGACCTGGTGGTGCTCGACGTGATGATGCCGAAGCTGGATGGCTATGGCGTCTGCCAAGAGCTGCGCAAGGAATCGGACGTGCCGATCGTGATGCTCACGGCCCTGGGCGACGTGGCCGACCGCATCACCGGCCTGGAGCTGGGCGCCGACGACTACGTCGTCAAACCCTTCAGCCCCAAGGAATTGGAGGCCCGCATCCGCTGCGTGCTGCGCCGGGTGGAGAAGGAGGCGGTGGCCGGCATCCCCAACTCCGGGGTGATCACCGTGGGCGACCTGCGCATCGACACCAACAAGCGCCAGGTGTACCGCGGCGACGAACGCATCCGGCTCACGGGCATGGAATTCAGCCTGCTGGAGCTGCTGGTGAGCCGCAGCGGCGAACCCTTCAGCCGCGGCGAGATCCTCAAGGACGTGTGGGGCTACACCCCGGAGCGCCACGTGGACACCCGGGTGGTGGATGTCCATATTTCCCGGCTGCGCTCCAAACTGGAGGACGATCCGGCCAACCCCGAGCTGATCCTCACGGCTCGGGGCACTGGATATCTGTTCCAACGCATCGTTGACGCCGTTGCCTCCGAAGGGTCCTGACAAGCGCGCCAAGCCCAGCCGGGCGATTCGCCGGCTGGTGATCTGGTATCGCCGCAACGCTGCGGTGACCAGCCTGGTGGACACCGCCACCAGCACCGCTGGCTCCGTCGCCGGCAACATGGCCGGAGCGGCGGGAGCGGCCACGAGCGTGGCCGGCACCATGGCCAACACGGTGCTACAGCCGCTGGTGTTCGATCCCTTGCGACGGCTGCAGCGGGGCCTGGGCGGACCCGATGAGGACAAGCCGATCAACGACGCCGACCGCCTCTGGGTGGCCGTGGATGGCATGGGCGGCGACTACGCCCCGGGTCCGATCCTGGAGGGCTGCCTGAGGGCGGTCGAGCTGCTGCCCCTGCGGGTGCGGTTCGTGGCTGAACAGGCCCCGCTCCAGGCCGCCATGGCCGAGATGGGTCTACAGGAAGAGCTGGACGAGGCCGTGGCCAGGGGGTTGATCCAGGTGGTGGCCAGTGGTCCCTCGGTGGGCATGGACGAAGAGGCCACGGTGGTGCGCAAGAAGCGTGACGCCAGCATCAACATGGCCATGGACCTGGTCAAACAGGGGCAGGCCACCGCCGTCTATTCCGCTGGCAACTCCGGGGCGGTGATGGCCTCGGCGATCTTCCGACTGGGCCGGCTCAAGATGATCGATCGCCCGGCCATCGGCGCCCTGTTCCCCACCAAGGACACTGAGCAGCAGGTGCTGGTGCTGGATGTGGGCGCCAACATGGACTGCAAGCCCGCCTACCTCCACCAGTGGGCCCTGCTCGGCCACATCTACAGCCGCGATGTGCTGCAGGTGGCCAACCCCCGCATCGGTCTCGTGAACATCGGCGAGGAGGAGTGCAAGGGCAACGAGCTCTGCCTGCGCACCTACCCCCTACTGGCTGAAGAGCAGCGCTTCACCTTCGCTGGCAACTGCGAAGGTCGAGACATCCTCTCGGGCGACTTCGACGTGGTGGTGTGCGACGGCTTCACGGGCAACGTGCTGTTGAAGTTCCTGGAGTCGGTGGGCAGCGTGCTGCTGGATGTGATCAAGGAAGAGCTGCCCCGGGGCCGCCGCGGCAAGGTGGGCTCCGCCTTCCTGATCAACAACCTGCGCCGCATCAAGAAGCGCCTCGACCACGCCGAGCACGGCGGTGCCCTTCTGCTCGGTGTCGATGGGGTGTGCGTGATCGGCCACGGCAGCAGCCGGGCCCTGTCGGTGCTGAGCGCCCTGCGGCTGGCCCACTCCGCCGCCAGCCATGGTGTGATGGCCAACCTCCATGCCCTCACGACAACTGTGGTTGACTGACCCCACTGTGGGCTGAATCCGGTGTCGCTCGGCGGAGTCAACACACCACCAGCACTGGGCGGCATGGCCCTGGTGGGCTGCGGCAGCGCCGTGCCGGCAGCGAGCATCACCAACCAGCAGCTGAGCGAGCGGGTCGATACCAACGACGACTGGATCCGTACCCGCACCGGCATCCGTGCCCGCCGGGTGGCCGGTCCGGACGAATCCCTCACCTGCTTGGCCAGCCGGGCCGCCCAGGCCGCCCTTGACCACGCCGGCTGGACCGCGGATGACGTTGACCTCATCTTGCTGGCCACCTCCAGTCCCGACGACCTGTTCGGCACCGCGCCGCGGGTGCAGGGCTCCCTGGGGGCCAGCCGGGCTGTGG
This sequence comes from Cyanobacteriota bacterium, assembly GCA_041168785.1. Classification (GTDB taxonomy): domain Bacteria; phylum Cyanobacteriota; class Cyanobacteriia; order PCC-6307; family Cyanobiaceae; genus Cyanobium_A. The sequence goes on along the minus strand of JBEEKG010000036.1, from coordinate 2,492 downwards.
CCTTCGATCTCACGGCCGCCTGCAGCGGCTTTCTGTTTGCCCTGATCACGGCAGGCCAATACCTGGGCAGTGGCGCCATGAAGCGGGCCCTGGTGATCGGCGCCGACCAGCTCAGCCGCTGGGTCGACTGGGACGACCGCAGCACCTGCGTGCTGTTCGGCGACGGGGCCGGGGCCGTGGCCGTGGAGGCCTGCGCGGCCGATGCCACCGGCCTGCTGGGCTTCCGCATGCGCTCCGACGGCAGCCGCAACGGCTGCCTCACCCTGGCTCAAGTAGACCGCCACAACCCCTTGCTGGGGGGACTGACCGCCCAACAGGGCGGCTTTGCGCCCATCCAGATGAACGGCCAGGAGGTCTACAAATTTGCGGTGCGGGAGGTGCCGGCGATCCTCAGCGAGCTGCTGGAGGCCACCGGCACCTCCCCAGAACAACTCGACTGGCTGCTGCTGCACCAGGCCAACCAGCGCATCCTCGACGCCGTGGCCGACCGCTTCGCCATGCCCCACGACCAGGTGCTCAGCAACCTGGCCCAATACGGCAATACCTCCGCCGCCACGATCCCGCTGATGCTGGATGAGGCCGTGAAAGACGGCCGATTGCTGCCCGGTCATCTGCTGGCCAGCAGTGGCTTTGGCGCGGGCTTGAGCTGGGGGGCTGCCCTGCTGCGCTGGGCCGGGCCCAACGGAGGCTGAGGCCTAATCTCCTGCCACTTCCACAGAGGCGGCAGCATGGGCATTGCCTGGGTGTTTCCTGGCCAGGGTTCACAGAAGGTGGGCATGGCCGACGCCGTGCTGGAGCTTCCCGGTGCCAGGCAGCGCTTTGCCCAGGCCTCGGAGCTGCTGGGGCGGGATCTGCTGGCCATCTGCAGCGGCAGCGCTACAGGCGAGCTGGCCGACCTCCATGACACCCGCAATACCCAGCCGGCGTTGTTTGTGATCGAAAGCCTGCTGGCCGAATCCCTCCAGGCCCAGGGCCGCACGGCCCAGGTGGTGGCCGGCCACAGCCTGGGGGAGCTGGTGGCTCTCCACGTGGCCGGGGTGTTCGACGTTGCCACCGGCCTGGAGCTGATGCACACCCGCAGCACCCTGATGGCCGCGGCCGGCGGTGGCGCCATGACCGCCGTGATGGGCTTCGACCGTGGCGAGCTGGAGGCCCTGGTGGCCGCCAACGACGGGGTGGTGATCGCCAACGACAACAGCAGCGCCCAGGTGGTGCTCTCCGGCAGCCCGGAGGCGGTGGCGGCCGTGAGCGCCCAACTCACCTGCAAGCGGGCCATTCCCCTGGCGGTGAGTGGCGCCTTTCACTCGCCCTTCATGGCGGCAGCGGCGGAAGCCTTTGCGGCCGCACTGGAGGCGGTGCCCTTCGCCGACGCGACGATCCCCGTGCTCAGCAACACGGACCCCACGCCCGAAACCAACGGAGCAGTCCTCAAGGCCCGCCTGATCCACCAGATGACCACGGGGGTGCGCTGGCGCGAAACGATGGACACGTTCGGCGCCCTGGGCATCACCACCGCGGTGGAGATCGGCCCCGGGGCCGTGCTCAGCGGCCTGATCAAGCGCAGCTGTGAGGGCATCACCACCGCCCAGATCGGCAGCGCCGCCGACCTCGGGCTGTGAGCGGGCGCGTGAAGCGACTGCTGCGCCGCCGCAAGCCCGCCGATCCCCCGGCCCTGATCCGCACGCCCAGGCCCAGCCTCACCTACCGGCTGATCAGCTATCTGCTGGTGTTCCCGGTGTTCCGGCTGCTGTTCCGGGGCCGCACCGCCGGCAATGCCAACGTGCCGATGGAGGGCGCCCTGGTGGTGGTGGCCAACCATGGCTCCCACCTCGATCCGCCCCTGCTGGGCCATGCCCTGGGCCGGCCCGTGGCGTTCATGGCCAAGGCCGAGCTGTTCCGGGTGCCGATCCTGGGGCCGATCATCCGGGCCTGTGGCGCCTATCCGGTCTCCCGCGGCGCCAGCGACCGGGAGGCCATCCGCACCGCCACCGACCGATTGCTGGAGGGCTGGGCCACGGGCGTGTTCATCGACGGCACCCGCCAGAGCAATGGCCGGGTCAACGATCCCCAGGCTGGTGCCGCCCTGCTGGCGGCCCGGGCCGGCGTGCCCCTGTTGCCGGTGGCGATCATCAACAGCCACCGGGCCCTGGGCCCTGGCCAATCGGGCGCCCGGTTGGTGCCGATCCACATCCGCATCGGCACGCCGATCCCACCGCCCGCCTCCAGGCGCCGGCCCGACCTGGACGCCGCCACCGCCGCCTGCCAGGCCCAGATCAATGCCCTGCTGGATCAGGGCCTGATCAGCGGCCGCCAGCTGGGGCCAGCCAGGGAGGCAGGTGCGCTGCCGCCCAGCCCCTGAGATCCCGACCACTCAGCACCCACAGGGCTGCCCGGGCCCCGTCGCCCCAGATCTTGCGCCGCCCCTCGGGCTGGCAGCGATCGGCGCAGGGCACCGGCACAGGGGTGAGGTGGATGCCCCGGCTACCCGCCAC
>JBEEKG010000035.1:0-32128 GCA_041168785.1 Cyanobacteriota bacterium | reverse complement strand
GGTGCGCTACCAAGCTGCGCTACGCCCCGGCAGAAGGAAGCTATCACAACGCTTTGCGCCGTTTCAGCCGGCGAATCAGCACACCGGTGAGTCGGTCTCGGCCCAACCTGGCGTAGCCGGGAATGCACAGTTGCCGGGCCAACAGCCTCAGCTCGGCGACACCCATGCCGGCCAGCCGCAACTCGGGCAACTTTTGCCAGGCGGCCGAAGCCGCCGGTAGGTCGGACCCCTGGCGATTGCCAGTGAAGCTGACCAGCGCCCCGCCCGCCATCCACTCGGGCACCAGTACAAACAGCACGGCCAGCAACCCATAGAGCTCAACGAGCCCCTTGGGCAGGGGGTGCAACTGCCGGGGTTTCGACCCTGGCTGGCTGACCGCAGGTTCGGGCCGATCGGGCTCAGTCACAGCAGGTTAGGGCTGGACCCAGGTTGCCAGCCCTTGACCTGGGCCGATGGCCCATCACGCCACTGCAGCGGGTGTTCGGGCCGCGGGTTCAGCTTGACGCTCCAGAACACCAGGGCGAAACAGACGCCCAGGGTGATCAGCAAACCCAGGATCAGCACCCGATCCGGCAACGGAGACATCGCTCAGACCTGCTCGGTGCGGAGGCACTCCAACCGCTGCGACAGCTTTTCCATGGTCAGTACGTCTCCCTTGAGGATCAGGGTCATCTGTTCATTGCGATAACGCAGGCCGGGCAGGTCGGAGGCCTCCCGGAACAGGGTGGAGCGGAACCTGCCGGCGATCAGCGAGGCCTGGGCGTCATTGCGCTCGAGGGTCACCCGGCGTTGATCGGGACAGAGGAACTGTTCGGTGATGCCGTAGTCCTCCCACCAGGGGGATCCCATCGCCAGAGTGCTACCGCCCAGCGGCTGCAGCGAGAGCAGCTGGGAGGACAGGAGCGGCAGGAGGAGGGGGAAGGACAACACCGGCATCGCTTAGGCCAGCTCGATGGGGGCATTGTCACCCCGCAGCACGCAATGGGCCACCGACCAGTCGTAGGCCTCCCACACCCGGTGATCGAGCTTGAAGGCCGCACCGTCAAAGGAGCCCAGCCTCTGGCCGCTGGGCTGGGCGGAGCAGTAGGGGCGGCTTCCGGGTTTGGCCAGGTACTGCTGGTGATAAGGCTCGGCGTACCAAAGGGTCTGGTGGGTGCGGACCTCCGTGGTGATGGCGCCGTAGCCCGCCTGGCCCAGCAGCACCTGATAGGCCGCCTGGCTGGCCTGGGCCTGGGCGAGCAGGGACGGTTCGTCCACGTAGATCACCGAGCGGTACTGGCTGCCGCGATCATTCCCCTGGCGATTGCCCTGGGTGGGGTCATGGCACTCCCAGAACAGCTTCAGCAGGTCGCTGAAGTCGACCCGGGTGGTGTCCCACACCACCCGCACTACTTCGCTGTGGCCCGTGCTGCCGGAGCAGACTTGTTGGTAGGTGGGCTTCTCGAGGGATCCTCCTGCGTAGCCCACCGCGGTGGTCACCACCCCCGGCAAGCGCCAGAAGCCCTTCTCTGCCCCCCAGAAACAGCCACAACCGAACACCGCTTCGGCCTGACCCTCCTGAACCGGCGCATCAATGGTTGTTCCCAGCACCGCATGGGCGGCCTGGCTCTGGGGAGCGGTCTGAAACAGCCCGAACACAGGCGATCTGTTGAACAAATTCGAGCCTAGATCGCCTCTTTTGCCGCTGCGTCGGGCTCGAAGGCGATGTGGTTCAGCAGGGTTGTGGTGAAGGCGAACAGCAGGAAGGGCAGGGAGAGCACCAGGATCAGGCCCACCCCGACGAGGGCAACAATCGGTTTGCTTGCTCCCATGAGGGCTAGACCCGCCGCCAGGCTGGCGAAGATCACCAGCATCCAGATCAGGATCTGGCCGTAGATGTCGCCGAAGGTCAGGGTGCAGCGCAGCCGGTACGGCCAGCCGGTGAATGGGGCAGCGGGCTCCATGGCGCGGGGCTTGGGCGGGGGGACTCACCCCACCTAAGCCCCGGCGCCGTGCCTTGTCCGAACTGCTCAACAAGAGTTGAGATCAGCCCGCAGCCTTCAGCTGCTCGGTGGCCTGTTCCCGATCCCAGAGGCGCTGATAGGTGCCCCGCTGGCAGAGCAGGTCGTTGTGCGTGCCCGCCTGTACCAGCCGGCCGTCTTCGAGCACGAGCACCCGGTCGCAGGCGGCAGCGGCCGAGAGCTGGTGGCTGATCATCAAAATCGTGCGGCCGTCGGTCTGGTCCGAGCTCTCTAGACGAGAGCGCTCCTCCCGGATGCTGCGCAGAATTTCCGCCGCGGTGGTGTTGTCCACACTGGCCAAGGCGTCGTCCAGCACCAGCAGGGGGGTCTGGACCAGCAGGGCCCGGCCCAGGGCCGTGCGCTGACGTTGCCCGCCACTGAGGGTGATTCCCCGTTCGCCGACCAGAGTGTCGTAGCCGTCGGGAAACCCCTTGATGTCCCCGTCCAGCCGGGCTTGGCGCGCCGCTTCACGCACCCGCTCCAGCGGCGCCTCCGGTTCGCCGTAGCGGAGGTTGTCCGCCAGGCTGGCGGTGAACAGGTAGCCCTCTTGGGGCACCAGCCCGACCCGGCCGCGCAGGTCGGCCAGATCCAGGGTGGTGATGTCGACGCCGTCGAGCCACAACTGGCCAGGATCCACCCCCACCATGCGGCCGAGCGCCCTCGCCAGGGTTGTCTTGCCGCAGCCCACCGGTCCGACCACCGCCACCAGTTCTCCCGGTTGCAGCGCAAAGCTCACGTCCACCAGCGCCGGCCTGGGGGCATTGGGGTATCGCACCGTGAGCCCTCGGGCTTCCACCGCCCCGCGGCTGGGCTGGCCGGGGGCCTGGGGGACCCGGGGAGACACCACCAGGGGTTGCCGCCGCAGCAGCTCCTCGACCCGCTCCAAACTCACCTGTCCGGTCTGGAAGGTGTTGAGGGTGAAGCCCAGCAGGGCCGTTGGAAAAACCAGCCGTTCGACAAACAGAATCAGGGCCACCAGGTCGCCGATCGTGAGGCGACCGCTCTCCAGTTGGCCGCTGCCTAGGGCAAGCAGAAGCAGCAGGCTGATCGAGGAGATGCCTTCCAACAGAGGGAACAGCGTGCTGCGGGTGCGGGCCAGGTTCAGGGCCGCATCCCGATAGATCCGGTTGCGTCCGGCAAAGGCCTGCTCTTCCGTGGCTTCCTGGCCGTAGATCTTGATGGCGCTGATGCCGGAGAGGTCTTCCTGAATCAGGTCGCTGAGGGAGGCCAGCGCCTCCTGCTGGCGACGCTGCTGGCGCATCATGCGACCGCCGAAGAGCCGCACCACCATCAGCATCACTGGATAGAGCCCCACCGCTGCCAGGCTCAGCCAGGGGTCAATGGCGAGCATGGCGGGCAGCGTGAGGGCGTAGGCCAGCACCGTGTTGGTCAGGCTCAGCACGGCGAAGCCGAGCAGGCGCCGCACATTTTCCACATCACTGGTGGCCCGGCTGATCACCTCGCCACTGCCTGTGGTCTGCACCCAGCCCGGTTCCTGCAGCAGCAGGTGATCGAAAATCTGCTGCTTGAGGTCGGCTTCCACCTGGCGGCCCACCCCAAACACCTGCATGCGGGAGTAGAGCCGCACCGCCCCCATCGCGGTGGCCAGGGCGACGATCAGTCCCGCCTGGGCCAGCACGTCTTTGAGGGCAAAACCATCCTGGAGATCGTCGATCACCTGCCGCACCAGCAGCGGGATCGAGACGCTCAGCAGGTTCACCACCACCAGGGCTGCCATGCCCCGCAGCACCACCTTGCGGTGGGGCCGCAGGTAGCGGCCTATCAGATCCAGCCGGATGGCGCCCATCGGGGCCGGGTTCACAGGAACCCCCAACCTAGGGAGCGGCTTTTCCGGCAGGCTGGGGGCCCCGAGCGGCCCCTCCATGGAACCCGGCACTTCCGACCAGAGTCACCCTCTTTATGCCATTGATCGAGATGTGGTGGATCGCCTGCTTGCTGCCGAGGTGCCCGCGGACGATCACCTGGTGGATGCGGCCCGGTTGCTGATGCGCTACGAGGGTTTTCCCGGGGCCCACGACCTCAGTGCCGATCTCGCCAAGGCCCTGCGGCTCTGGGGCCTCACCCGGCAGGACCTGCATGCGCGCACGCGCAGCATCTGGGAGGGGGGGTATCGGCCGGCTCCGGTGGCGGCCGAGGCCGTCGGATCCAGCTTCGATACCGCCGATCAGGAGCAGGCGTAAACGAAATATCCCCTGGGCATCGCCAATTTCACCCTCTTCGGGTGATAGTGGAAGGGTCCCCATCACCCGGCCCGGCGTGCTTTGCACCCGGGCTTTTTACTGGCCCCCCCTTGCTGGCCGGCTCAGCGTGACTGCCCTCTGATTCCTCCTCCCATGCTCCAAGCCCAATCGTGGCCTGCCCTGCTGGAGCAATTGCTCAACGGGACGCCGCTCACGGAGGAGCAGGCCACGGCCCTGATGCGGGGTTGGTTGGACGAGCAGATTGATCCCGTGCTCACCGGAGCCCTGCTGGCCGCCCTGCGTGCCAAGGGCGTCAACGGCGTGGAACTGGCTGCCATGGCCCAGGTGCTGCGCGAGGCCTGCCCCCTGCCAGGGGCCCGTCCTGACCTTCACCTGGTGGATACCTGTGGCACCGGCGGTGATGGGGCCGACAGCTTCAACATCTCCACAGCTGTGGCTTTTGTGGCAGCCGCCTGTGGCGCCCATGTGGCCAAGCATGGCAACCGCAGCGCCAGTGGCCGGGTTGGTTCGGCGGATGTCCTGGAAGCCCTTGGCATTCACCTCCTCGCTCCCCAGGAGCAGGTGGTGGCAGCACTGCCGCAGGCGGGTCTGACTTTTTTGTTCGCCCCGGGTTGGCATCCGGCCCTGGTGGGTCTGGCCCCCCTGCGTCGCAGCCTCGGCGTGCGCACGGTGTTCAACCTGCTGGGTCCCCTGGTGAACCCCTTGCGCCCCGACGCCCAGGTGCTGGGGGTGGCCCGGGCCGATCTGCTGGATCCCATGGCCGAGGCCCTGGCCCGCCTCGGTCTCCGTCGGGCCGTGGTGGTGCACGGCCATGGGGGCCTCGATGAGGCTTCCCTGGCTGGGGTGAATGCGCTGCGCCTGGTGGAGGCCGGATCCGTGCGAGCCGACCAGCTGGATCCGGAGACCCTGGGCCTCCAGCGGGCCCCGATCGCAGCGCTGGCCGGTGGGGATCTCACCGCCAACCGATCCATTCTTGAGGCGGTGCTGCAGGGACGGGGCAGCCAACCCCAGGCCGATGTGGTGGCCCTGAATGCGGCCCTGGTGCTTTGGGCGGCCGGCCGCGCCGACAGCGTGGCTGAGGGGCTGGATCAGGCCCGCCAAGCCCTGGCCTCTGGCCTGGCCTGGACTGTCCTGGAGCGTCTCCGCGTCGCCTTGCCCGCCCCCGCTGCGGGATGATCGCCCTAACTGTTCTGGATCCTGTGAGCGAGCCCTCTGCCACTGCCCTGCTGGTGCTGGCCGATGGCACGGTCCTGCGGGGCGAGGCCTTCGGTGCCCGCGGCACGGCCATCGGCGAGGTGGTCTTCAACACCGGCATGACCGGTTATCAGGAGGTGATGACGGACCCCAGCTATTCCGGGCAGCTGGTCACCTTCACCTATCCCGAGCTGGGCAACACCGGTGTGAATCGGGACGACCAGGAGGCGGACCGTCCCTATGTGCGTGGCGTCATTGCCCGCCAGCTGTCCCCAAGGGCTAGCAATTGGCGCTCGCAAGGGGATCTGGAGCCCTGGTTGACCGAACACGGGGTGGTCGGCATCCGGGCTATCGACACCCGGGCCCTGGTGCGCCACCTGCGGGAGGGGGGAGCCCTCAACGGTGCCATCAGCACCGATGGCACGCCGCCGGCAGAGCTCCTTGCCCAGGTGCGTTCGGCACCATCGATGCAGGGGCTCAACCTGGCGGCCCAGGTGACGACCCGCGAGCCTTACCACTGGTCCGCGACGTCCGGTGCCAGTTTCGACACCCGGTTGCAGCTCAACCCTGAACGTCCGTATCGGGTCGTGGCGATCGACTTCGGCATCAAGCGAGCCATCTTGGAGCGCTTGGTGGCCCACGGCTGTGCGGTCACGGTGCTACCAGCCGATGCCAGCCTCGATCAGGTGCTCAGCCACAGCCCCGAGGGGGTGTTCCTCTCGAACGGCCCGGGAGATCCGGCTGCCGTCAGCAGTGGCATCGATCTGGCCCGGGGCTTGCTGGCCCAGGACGACCTGCCGGTCTTTGGCATCTGCCTCGGCCACCAAATCCTCGGCCTGGCCCTCGGCGGACGCACCTTCAAGCTCGGCTACGGCCATCGCGGCCTCAACCATCCCTGCGGCAGCCCTGGCCAGGTGGAGATCACCAGCCAGAACCATGGCTTTGCCTTGGATGCGGCGTCGTTGCCGGCCGAGCGGGTGAGGGTGACGCACCTCAACCTGAACGACCGCACCGTGGCTGCCCTGGAGATGCTGCACGCCCCCGTCTTCGGTGTGCAATACCACCCGGAGGCCAGCCCGGGACCCCATGACGCCGATCACCACTTCGCCCGCTTCACGGCTCTGATGGCCGCACGCCGCTGAGCTTGGCCCCGATGGGTTGGCGGGCTGTCGCAGTTTTGTTGCGACTGCTGCAGCGACAAAATTGCTCTCTACACTTCGGCCCAGAACGGATCGAGGATTGGAGCCATTCAAGACCTGCAGCGATTGACGGTGTCCCTGAGAGGGGGCTTCGAGCAGCAGGCCCACTGCCAGCTGTTCCGTTTCACCGGCCAGCTGGATGCGTACTCCGACAAACAGTTTGGGGAATTCATCGCCTCCCACCGCGGGATGGGGCAACCCATGGTGATCGACCTGAGCCATATCGACTTCATTGACTCTTCTGGTCTGGGGGCCCTGGTTCAGCTGGCCAAGCAGTGCAACACCGACCAGCAACAGTTTTTGGTTGTGGGCAATGCCCGCGTGGTGCAGACCGTGAAACTGGTGCGCCTCGAGGAGTTCCTGCATCTCCAACCCGATCTCGACACCGCCCTTGGCAACCTCGCTGCCTGAGCGGGTCGACGCCGGCTCTGGGGCCGCAACCACCTGGCTCACCAGGTTGCCCATCCAGCCCCCGACGGGTGAACTGGGTCCCGTCCAGCTCGCCTGGCTGGGGGATGCGGTCTGGGAACTGCACCAACGCTTGCAGCGCTGTCGGCACCCCGCCCGGTCCCAGACGCTCCATCAGGAGGTGGTCCAAGCGGTGCGCGCCGATGCCCAGGCCAAGGCGTTGGAGTGCCTTGACCCCCTCCTCCACGAGGCCGAACGGGACCTCGTCCGCCGGGGCCGAAACCGGGCGGGTCGGGGTCCCCGTCGGGGCGACGCGGCGGCCTATGGCCAGGCCACAGGCTTCGAGGCTTTGTTGGGTTGGCTGTTTCTCCACGACCCGCCCCGGTTGGCCGAGCTGCTAGATCACTTGAAGGAGAACGATCCATAACCAGCCGGAAACGCCATGAGCCCACGATTTGAACGCCGTCCTGACAAGCGGATGGGGGCTGGAGGCCGCGGGGCAGGACGCCCACCCCGCTTCAGTGGTCCGAAGCCTGAATGGCGACGTGATGGCGACCAGCCCCGACGGGAGGGCAGTGGCGATCGACCGAGCAGCCGGGGCGAACGCCCACCTCTGGACAGCAAGCCCTACGACCGGCGACCCCAGGCCCGCCGCGGGGATGGGGGCCGTCCTGTAGGCCGTCCCGTGGGCCGACGCCCCGACGTTCGTCGGATTGAGGGTGGCCGGCCCGAGGCCCCCCGCTTTGATGCAGGCCGCCCCGAGGCAGGCCGTTACGAGCGCGGTCGTCCAGAGGGGGGCCGGTTTGAGCGGGGGCGCTCCGAAGGCAGCCGCTCCGAAGGGAGCCGCTTCGGGGGCGGGCGTCCCCAGGGGCGTCCTCAGGGGCGTCGATTCGAGGGAGGCCGCCCCGATGGCGGCCGTTCTGAAGGGAGCCGTTTTGGGGGATCCCGGTTTGAAGGGTCTCGTTTTGAAGGATCCCGTGGGGGGCCGGGCCGCTTCGCGCCCAAGCCCCTGATCGTGGATGCCGACAGCCTCCCCCCCTCTGGGGAGGCCGAGCGCCATAGCGTCGACCCCAGCACGGACCTGATCTGGGGACGGCATCCGGCCCAGGCCGCCCTGGAGAGCGGCCGGCCGATTCATCGGGTGTGGTGCACGCCGGAGATGCGCTTCAGCCCCAAATTTCTGCAATTGCTGCGCGAGGCGAAGGCGTCTGGTGTGTTGGTGGAGGAGGTCACCTGGGCCCGACTGGGTCAACTCACCGGCGGTGCGGTGCACCAGGGCATTGCCCTGCAGACCGCTGCCGCCGAGACCCTCGACCTGCCGACCCTGATCGACGGCTGCGCCAGCATCGGAGAACCCCCTCTGCTGATGGCCGTCGATGGTCTGACGGACCCCCAGAACCTCGGGGCCATCGTGCGCAGCGCCGAGGCCCTCGGTGCCCACGGATTGGTGCTGCCCCAACGCCGTAGTGCTGGTCTCACCGGTTCGGTCGCCAAGGTGGCGGCTGGCGCCCTGGAGCACCTTCCCGTCGCCCGCGTGGTCAACCTCAACCGCGCCCTCGACACCCTCAAGCAGGAGGGGTACCGCGTCGTGGGCCTGGCGTCGGAGGGCACCGTCAGCCTGGAAGAGGCCGATCTGGAGGGGCCGCTGGTGATTGTGACCGGCTCGGAGGGCGATGGACTCGCTCTGCTGACCCGTCGCAATTGCGACCAGCTGGTGCGCATTCCCCTGCGGGGGGCGACCCCCAGCCTTAATGCCTCCGTGGCCACTGCCCTGCTCCTTTATGAGGTGGCCCGTCGCGGCTGGATGAAGGGGCTCAGCGGAGCCCAGCCCGCCCCGCGCCTCGTGAGGCCCCAGCTCCCCGCCCCGGCCGCTCCGGCCAGTGCTCCCGACACCGATGCCGATGGGATGGCCTCCCTGGGCCCCATCACCGAGCCGGAGATCGACGTGGAGGGCGATCCGGAGCCTGACCTGTCCAGCCCTGCTGCGGAACAGCACTCCGAACCGGAGGAGTCGCTGGAGCCGATGGCGCTGAGCGAGGCCCCGGCTCCCCCCACAGCCGATGTCCCCGTGGACGCCGAGGTGCAACTGGGCCTGAGTCCGGCGCGCGCTCCCGGGTTCTGGGGAGATATTCAGTTGTGAGCCTCTCCATGCCTTCCGGCCCTCGGGCCGGGCAGAATGCAGAACTTCCTGCCCCCGCCCCATGAATCCCTTGCTGTGGCCCGTGCGCAGCTGCGCCAATGGTCTGGGCCTGGCTTGGTGGGCGCGGGTGGAGACGCATTCTCCCGACGCGGTCTACTGGTTTGGGCCGTTCGTGCGTCGTGGCACGCTCGACACCCACCTGCCTGCCTTCTTGGCTGACCTTCAGGCCGAATCCCCTGGATCGCTGGAGCACCGGGTGCTCCGCACCCGCCGGGGCGAACCCCTCACCGAGTTCGGTGGCTGAGGGTCGGCTGATAGCGTCCAGATCAACTGGTAACCAGGTGGATGGGGATCGCCGAATGGCGTGAGCAACTGAGCACGGGTGCCGTTTCGGCACGGGAGCTCACGGATCACCACCTGGCCCGCATCGCTGCCGTGGATTCCACTGTCCACGCCTTCCTGGAGGTCACGGCGGAACGGGCCCGGGCCGATGCCGATCGCATCGATGCCCAGCGGGCTGCTGGTGAACCCCTGCCTCCCCTGGCGGGAATCCCGCTGGCCATTAAGGACAACCTCTGTACCAAGGGGGTGGCTACCACCTGCTCTAGCCGCATGCTGGAGCACTTTGTGCCCCCTTACGAGAGCACGGTCACCGAGCGCCTCTGGCAGGCTGGCGGTGTGCTGCTCGGCAAGACCAACCTCGACGAGTTCGCCATGGGCAGCTCCACCGAGACCTCGGCCTTCGGTCCCAGCCGCAACCCCTGGAATCCCGAGAAAGTGCCTGGCGGCAGTTCCGGTGGCAGTGCTGCAGCCGTGGCTGCCGGCGAGTGCCTGGCCTCCCTTGGCTCCGACACCGGCGGCTCGATCCGCCAGCCTGCCGCCTTTTGCGGCGTGGTGGGCCTGAAGCCCACCTATGGCCGCGTCAGTCGCTACGGCCTGGTCGCCTTCGCGAGCTCCCTCGACCAGGTGGGTCCCTTCACCACCAGCGTGGCCGATGCGGCCGAACTCCTGCAGGTGATTGCCGGCGCCGATCCTCGCGATGCCACCTGCCTCTCCGCTCCAGTGCCCGATTACCGCGCCGCCCTGCAGCAGCCGGTGGCTGGGCTGCGGGTGGGCATTGTGCGCGAATGCTTTGAGTCGGAGGGCCTGGATCCCCAGGTGAAGGCCTCGGTGATGGCAGCGGCAGCCCAGCTCGAAGCCCTGGGCTGCGAGCTGGTGGAGGTGAGCTGCCCCCGTTTCAACGATGGCATCGCCACCTACTACGTCATTGCCCCGTCGGAGGCATCGGCGAACCTGGCCCGTTACGACGGCGTCAAATACGGCTACCGCTCCCCCGATGCGGCCAGCCTGGCGGAGATGACGGCCCGCAGCCGGGCGGAAGGCTTCGGCGATGAGGTGCAGCGCCGCATCCTGATCGGCACCTACGCCCTGTCTGCCGGTTACGTGGATGCTTATTACAAGAAGGCCCAGCAGGTGCGCACCCTGATCCGGCGCGATTTCGATCGGGCCTTCGAGACGGTCGATGTGTTGCTCACCCCCACGTCCCCCACCACCGCCTTTGGCTTTGGCGCCCATGCGGAGGACCCCCTGGCGATGTACTTGGCCGATCTGCTGACCATTCCCGCCAACATGGCTGGTTTGCCGGCAATCAGCCTTCCCTGCGGATTCGACCTGCAGGGTCTACCCATTGGGCTGCAGCTGATCACGGGCGTGCTGGAGGAACCGCGTTTGCTGCAGGTGGCCCACCACTACGAGCAAGCGGCCCGGGTCATGCAGGGTCGGCCTAGCGCCGCTCTGGTTCCCTAGACGAGCCCCAGATCTGGTGCCAGTTCTGCGTTTCCTGTGGGACAGAACACTGGATCTTGCGTCGTCGCCTAGCCTGGGCCCGCCTTTGGCGCCCCCCGGCCGTCTTGCTCTTTGGCCTTCGTTCCTCTCCACAACCACAGCGACTACAGCCTCCTCGATGGGGCCAGTCAGCTGCCGGCCATGGTGGAGCGGGCCGTTGCCCTCGGCATGCCAGCCCTGGCGCTTACCGACCACGGCGTCATGTACGGCGCCATCGAGTTGCTGAAGCTCTGCACCAAGGCAGGGATCAAGCCGATTATCGGCAATGAGATGTATGTCATCAATGGCTCCATTGATGATCCCCAGCAGAAAAAAGAGAAGCGCTATCACCTCGTCGTGCTGGCCAAGAATGCCGTGGGCTATCGCAATCTGGTGAAGCTCACCAGCATCAGCCACCTGCGGGGAATGCGTGGTCGGGGCATCTTTGCCCGAGCCTGCATCGACAAGCAGCTGCTGGCTCAGTACAGCGAAGGGCTGATCGTGGCCACTGCCTGCCTGGGTGGTGAGATTCCCCAGGCCATTCTGAGGGGCCGCCCCGAGGTGGCGAGGGAGGTGGCCCTTTGGTATCAGCAGACCTTCGGCGACGATTTTTACCTGGAGATCCAGGACCATGGCGGGATTGAAGATCGCATTGTTAACACCGAGATCGCCCGCGTCGGTGCGGAGTTGGGCATCGAGCTGATCGCCACCAACGACGCCCATTACCTCAGCGCTAACGACGTTGAAGCCCACGATGCCTTGCTGTGTGTGCTCACCGGCAAGCTGATCAGTGATGAGAAACGGCTGCGCTACACAGGTACCGAATACATCAAGGGCGAAGCCGAGATGCTCGCCCTGTTTGGGGATCACCTACCCGAGAGTGTGATTGCTCGCGCGGTGGCCAATACCGCCCGGGTGGCCGAGAAGGTTGAGGCCTACGACATTCTGGGTCGCTACCAGATGCCCCGTTTCCCCATTCCCGTTGGCCACACCCCGGTGAGCTATCTCACCGAAGTGGCGGAGCTGGGCCTGCGGGATCGCCTGCGCTTGGACAGCGCCGTGCCTTTTGAGCCGGAGTATGGCGAGCGTCTGGCTTTTGAGCTTCAGGTGATGGAGCAGATGGGCTTCCCCACTTACTTCCTCGTGGTGTGGGACTACATCCGTTTTGCCCGGGAGAACGCCATCCCGGTGGGGCCGGGCCGGGGATCGGCGGCGGGATCCTTGGTGGCCTACGCCCTGGGCATCACAAACATCGACCCGGTCACCAACGGTCTGCTGTTCGAGCGCTTTCTCAACCCGGAGCGCAAGTCGATGCCGGATATTGACACCGACTTCTGCATCGAGCGCCGTGGCGAGGTGATCGACTACGTCACCCAGCGCTATGGCGAAGAGAAGGTGGCTCAGATCATCACCTTCAACCGCATGACCTCCAAGGCCGTGCTGAAGGATGTGGCGCGGGTGCTTGACATCCCCTATGGCGATGCAGACCGGCTGGCCAAGTTGATTCCGGTGGTGCGGGGCAAACCCGCCAAGCTCAAGGAGATGATCGGTGCAGAGTCGCCGGCGCCCGAGTTTCGCGAGAAGTATGAGAAGGATCCAGTGGTCAAACGCTGGGTAGACATGGCCATGCGCATTGAGGGCACCAACAAGACCTTTGGGGTCCATGCTGCCGGTGTGGTGATCGCGGCTGATCCCCTCGATGAACTGGTGCCCCTGCAGCGCAACAATGATGGTCAGGTCATCACCCAATACTTCATGGAAGATGTGGAGTCGATGGGCCTGCTGAAGATGGACTTCCTGGGGCTCAAAAACCTCACGATGATTGATAAGACTGTCGATTTGGTGGAGCAGAGCAGTGGACTGAGAGTGGATCCCGATGATCTTCCTCTGAACGACGAAGGCACCTATGCCCTTCTTGCCCGCGGTGATCTTGAGGGGATTTTCCAGTTGGAATCCAGTGGGATGCGCCAGATTGTGCGCGATCTCAAGCCCTCATCCCTGGAAGATATTTCCTCCATTTTGGCCTTATATCGCCCAGGTCCATTGGATGCGGGTCTGATTCCAAAATTCATCAATCGCAAGCATGGTCGCGAAGCGATTGACGTCGCCCACGAAAAGCTGGAGCCGATCCTCAAAGAGACCTATGGAATCATGGTCTATCAGGAGCAGATCATGAAAATTGCCCAGGATCTGGCTGGTTACTCTCTCGGTGAGGCCGATCTGTTGCGGCGGGCGATGGGCAAGAAGAAGAAAAGCGAGATGGAGAAGCACCAGAGCATTTTCGTGAGTGGTGCCACTGAGAGGGGGGTGGAGGCGCGGGTTGCGGAATCCCTGTTTGAACAGATGGTCTTATTTGCTGAATACTGTTTTAACAAGAGTCATTCCACCGCCTATGGCGCGGTGACTTATCAAACCGCCTATCTCAAGGCCCACTACCCCGTGGCCTATATGGCGGCATTGCTGACCGTGAATGCCGGCGACAGCGCCAAGGTGCAGCGTTACATCGCCAATTGCAATGCCATGGGTATCGAGGTGATGCCTCCCGATGTGAATGCGTCCGGCATCGACTTCACACCCGTGGGGGATCGCATTCTCTTTGGCCTCTCGGCCGTGCGCAATTTGGGTGATGGGGCGATTCGGCAGTTGATCGAGTGCCGCTTGGCCGATGGGCCCTTTGCCAGCTTGGCGGAACTCTGTGATCGGATCCCCGGCCAGCAGCTCAATCGTCGGGCCATGGAGGCGCTGATCCATTCCGGTGCCCTCGATGCCCTCGAGCCGAGGGCCAACCGTGCCCAGTTGATGGCCGACCTCGATTTAGTGATCGACTGGGCCAGTTCCCGGGCTAAAGACCGGGCCAGTGGCCAGGGCAATCTCTTCGATCTCCTGGCCGGCCCAACCGACAGCGATTCCGCGGAGCCCGCGGCTGCAGACATCAGCACAGCCCCCAAGGCAGCGCCGGTGCCCGACTACCCGCCCACCGAGAAACTCCGGTTGGAGAAGGAGCTGGTGGGCTTCTACCTCTCCGACCACCCCCTCAAGCAGTTGGCCCGGCAGGTGAAGCTGCTCTCACCGATCGCCCTAGGCCATCTCGAGGAGATGGCGGACAAGGCCAAGGTCAGTGCGGTGGTGATGGTTCCCGAAATCCGCCAGGTCACCACCCGCAAGGGCGACCGGATGGCTGTTTTGCAGTTGGAGGACCTCACGGGCAGCTGCGAGGCCGTGGTGTTCCCCAAGAGCTACGCGCGCCTGGCCGATCACCTGATGGTGGACTCCCGTCTGCTGGTGTGGGCGTCGGTCGACCGCCGCGATGATCGGATCCAGCTGATTGTCGACGATTGCCGTTCCATCGACGACCTGCAGTTGTTGATGGTGGATCTGCCCGCCGAGCAGGCTGCTGACATCGCCATCCAGCACAGGCTGCGGGAATGCCTGCACCGCCACAAGCCCCCCCAGGAGGAAGCCGGCCACCGGGTTCCAGTGGTGGCCCTGGTCCACCAGGCGGACCAGACCCGTTTCGTTCGGCTTGGTCCCCAGTTCTGCGTGGGAGATGTGGGCGCCGCCCTCGACACCCTCACGGCAGCCGATTTTCAGGCCCGGATCAGTTCCCCGCTGTTGGCGGCCTGATCAGGCCTGGGGGCCATTACCGCCAGTGCGCATGCTCTTGATCGAGCTGCGTAGGCGGCCGATGTTCACGCCGATCTGCTCGGTGCCCAGCAGGCTTCCGGGCTTGTCTTCCCAGCTGGCGGAGAGGACGCCGAAACTCAGGCCCAGCACCCCCAGAAAAAAACAGGCTCCAGATGCCGCCAGGGTGACTCCGGTTGGTACCTCCATGATCTGGCGGCTCACCAGCAGGTAACTGCCCACAAAGACCCCCATGCCCATCACGGTGGGGATTCCGGTGCCAATGGCAATGCGTCGGGCCATGCGGTTGGCCACCGCATCGGGAATCACCTGTTGCCCCGTGCTGCGCTGCTTGGCGGACGGTCGTGGGGATTGCCCCGGTGATTGGCGCTTGGCCTTGCCGGCTGGGGCACGACCCTGAATCCCCTTGCCGGCCATGGGCGCTCCGATCAGCCGCGGATGCCGAGCTTGGCGATCAGGGCGCTGTAGCGCTCCTTGCTGATGCCGTTGAGATAGCCGAGCAGGCGCTTGCGGCGACCAATCATCTTCAGCAGACCCTGCCGGGAGGAGAAGTCGTGCTTGTTCTTCTGGAGATGGCCCGTCAGCTGGCTGATCCGCTCACTGAGCATGGCCACCTGCACTTCCACGGAGCCGGTATCGGTGCCATGGGTCTGGTGACCGTTGATCAGTTCCTGCTTTTTGGGGGTGGTGAGCGGCATGGGCTGGGGAGTGAAGCGCAGGCTGGGCCCGGGCTGGGGACCTACGGTGCAAGCGACCACCATACCGCCCAGTGGTCAGGTCCGGATCGGATCAGGCGACCTGGCGGGACAGCCAGCGCAGACATTCCCGGATCCAGTCTTCTGCGGGGGCTTCGGCCGCCAAGCTCCCCACCGCCACGGCCCGCAGGGCCCGGTGGATTTCCAGGGCTTCGTAGCCCAGAGCCGCCAGGGTGAGGTGCACCTCATCGCGGCCTGAGGCCGGCAGTTGGGAGAGGTCGGCCAGGGGGTCTGATGCCTCTTGATCCTCCAACTGACCGAGGAAACGTTGTTGCAGGCGCGTGCGCAATTCCACGGCCAGGCGCTCTGCGGTGCGCTTGCCCACCCCGGGCGCCTGGCAGAGGCGGCGAAGGTCGGCCTGCACGATCGCTTGCACCAACTCTCCCGGGTCCATTGCACCGAGCAGGCCCAGGCCCATCTGGGGCCCCACGCCCGTCACGGCGACCAGTTCGCGGAACAGGTCCCGTTCGTGGCGTTCGCCAAACCCGTAGAGGAGCCAGGCATCGTCACGGATGGCGTGATGGATGTGCAGGCTCAGGTTGCTGCCCTCCCCAGGCAGCTGCTGCCATTGCCGCTGGGTCACCTGCAGGTCGTAGCCCACCCCATGACAGATCAGCATCAGGCCAAAACGTTTGTCCTGCTGCCAGGGGTGGGTGAGTTGCCCTTGCAGCCAGCCGATCATGGGAGCAGTGAAAGGTTCCCCATCGTGCCCGCCCTGCCCAGCGATGCCCAGCCCAAATCACCCCCAACCTGCACGTCCGGCTGGTGGCGCCGGCTACTGAGCTGGCTCATGCCCTTGGTCGTCCTGTTGCCCCTGGCGCTGGCTGGTTGCAGTGGTGTCAGTCAGCCGCCACGTTCGGTGCTGCTCCAGGCCCTGGAGCTGCAGATCCAGCTCACCCAGGGGGCCATTGCTGAGGCCCTTGCACTCGAGTCCGGGGGCACCCCCGAGGTGAGCCGGGTGCGGGTGTCCCAGCAGGAGTCGGTGCGCATTGGCGAGGCGAAGGGCCTACGGGTGGTGGGGCAATTCGACTGGCGGTTGGCCGGCGACCCGATCCGGGTCGATAGCCCCTTCGAGCTCTTCCTCGAGAGGGGGGAGCGGGGCCAAAGTTGGCGCTTGGCTCGCCCACAAGGGGTTGGGGCCCCCGCCAGCCGCGGGCTGCAGGCCTGGATCACGGACCCGCTGCCCCTCAAGGGCTGATCCCTGTTCAGGGGGGCGGAGGTCCATCCCCTCGAACCTCGCAGCTGTTGCCCGAAGTCCATGGCTGGCCAGGTTGGCAGTGAACCGCAAGACTCACGGCATGGAGACCAGTCCCCCGCCCTGGCTGCCCGACAGCGTTGCTCGCACCTATCCGGGCTGGGTGCAGCGCAAGGCGGTCACCCTGTGCAAGCGCGATCAGAAACGCGGGGGTACCGCGAACGTGCAGGACTACCGCCTGGCGATTCATCAGGCCGTGCTGGCCTCAGGCGGCTGCGATCACTGGACCGGTGAACAACTCGACTGGCACCTGATCGGCAGCTATGACCCGAAGCAGGCCGATGCCGGCGGCCCGGAGCACAAGCGTCGCTTCGCGCTGCTTCCAACCCCGAGCCAACCCTCCGGGTATCCAGAGCCCCAGTTTGTGATCTGCGCCTGGCGCACCAATGACGCCCGCCATGACATGACGCCGGAGGAGCTGCTGGAGTTTTGCCGTCGGGTGGTGTCCCATGCCGAGCAGATCAGCGCACCGGCTGCCGATGACTGAGGCTCACCAGGGTGGCGGCCAGCACCAGTGCCGCGCCGGCGATCGTGGCTCCATCGATGGTCTCTCGAAATAGCAGCCAGCCCCAGCCCCCCGCGAACACCACCTGCACGTAGCTGATCGCCGTGGCGCGGGCCGCCGGTAAGGCCGTGAGGCTGCGGGTGAGGTACACCTGACCCAGCTGGGTGAACACCCCCACCCCAATGAGCCAGGCCACCTCCCCAGGGGTCGGCAGCACGGGATGGAGCGCGACCAGCGGCAGGCTCAAGGGCAGGGCCACGAGCGGGAAATAGAACACGATCACCAGGGGATGCTCGCTCTGGCTCAGGGAGCGCACGCTCACGTAGGCCAGGGCGGTGAACAGGGCCCCCGCCACGGCGATCAGCACCGGCTGCCAGGCCAGGGCCAGGCTGCTCCCGGGCTGGGCCACCAACAGCACCCCTGCCCAGCCGAGGGCCATGGCGGCCAGTACCCGCTTGCCGATGCGCTCCCCCAGCATCAACCAGGCCAGCAGGGCCGTGAACGGTGGATAGAGGTACTGCAGCACCGTGGCAGAGGCCAGGGGCAGGGCCGCCAGGGCCGCATACACACACAGCAGGGCGGCCGTGCCGATGACGCCCCGCCACACCAGCAGTCCGCGCCGCTGCCCCCAGGGCGGCACCCCGGCGCGGCGCAGCAGCCACCAGCTCAGGGCCACGCTGACAATGGCCCGGGCCAGGACCACCTCGGCCGCGGGGATTCGCCCGCCCACCTGTTTCACGCACACCCCCATCAGGGAGAAACTCAGGGCGCTGGCCACCATCCCCAGCACGGCTCGCCGGCCCCCGTCAGAATCAAGCGTCGCTTCAGTGCCCACCACCGCCCTCCCGTCCCTTGAGCCTGCCGCGTCTCCACCCCCGCACGATTGAGGCCGTCAAGGAGCGGGCCGACATCGTTGATGTGGTGGGCGAGCACGTGGTGCTCAAGAAAAAGGGGCGGGAGTACGTCGGCATCTGTCCCTTCCACGACGACACGTCACCGTCGATGACGGTGTCCCCGGCCAAGCAGTTCTACTACTGCTTCTCCTGCGGGGCGGGGGGCAATGCCATCAAGTTCCTGATGGAGCACCAGCGCCAGAGCTTCAGCGATGTGGTGCTGGAGCTTGCGCGCAAATACCAGCTGCCGATCGAAACCCTCGACGGCCCCCAGCAGGAACGCCTGCGCAAACAGCTTTCCCGTCGCGAGCAGCTGCACCGCGTGCTCACCCTGGCGGCGGGTTGGTTTCGCAGCCAGCTCCGCGCCTCCGAGGGAGCTGCGGCCCTGGCCTACCTGCGTGACAGCCGTGGCCTGAGTGAAGCCACCCTCGAGGCCTTTGAGCTCGGCTTCGCCCCCGATCGCTGGGATGGCCTGCTCTCCCACTTGCAGCAGGTGGAAGGGCTGGGCCCGGAGCTGCTGGAGGCGGCCGGCCTGGTGGTGCCGCGCAAGGGAGGTGATGGCTTCTACGACCGCTTCCGCGGTCGGGTGATGGTGCCGATCAAGGACCGCCAGGGTCGGGTCATCGGCTTCGGCGGTCGCAGCCTCGATGGTGGCGAGCCGAAATATCTCAACTCGCCGGAGACGGAGGTGTTTGAGAAGGGCAAACACCTGTTCGGGCTCGACAAGGCCAGTACGGCCATCCGCAAGGACGACCGTGCCGTGGTGGTGGAGGGCTATTTCGACGTGATTGCCCTCCACGCCGCCGGCATCACCAACGCCGTGGCGGCTCTGGGTACCGCCCTGAGCAGCCAGCAGATCACCCAGCTCTGTCGCTGCTGCGAGAGCCGGCGGCTGATCCTCAACTTCGACAGCGATGGCGCCGGGGTGCGCGCCGCCCAGCGCGCCATCGGTGAGGTGGAGCAACTCGCCCTGCAGGGCCAGGTGGAACTGCGGGTGCTGCACCTGCCGGCAGGTAAGGACCCCGACGAGTTCCTCCAGCAGCACGGCGCCGGTGAGTACCGCTCCCTGCTTGATCAGGCCCCCCTCTGGCTCGATTGGCAGATGGAGCAGGTGCTCGAAGGGCGGGACCTGGCCCGACCCGACCAGTTCCAGCAGGCGGTGACGGCCCTGGTGTCCCTGCTCGGCAAGCTGCCCCAGAGCGCCGTGCGCAGCCACTACCTGCAGCGCGTGGCCGAACGGCTCAGTGGCGGCCAGGCCCGGCTGGCGATCCAGCTCGAAGATGACCTGCGCCAGCAGGTCAAGGGCCAGCGTTGGCATGGGCGCTCCCAGAAGTGGGAGCAGCCCGGCGAGGCGGGCCTGCGGGAGCGGGCTGAGGCGGAGTTGCTGCGGCTCTACCTCCATTGCCCCACCCATCGCGTCGCGATCCGGGTGGAGCTGCGCCAGCGGGAGCTCGACGACTTCGCCCTGCAGCACCATCGTCTGCTCTGGGCCGCGATCAGTTCCCTGGAAGAGGACAACCTGGGCGTCGGTCGGCTGGAGGCGATCAACCGGGGCAGCGACTCTGGCCTCGAGCTGGCGGATCTCGACCTGCCCCGGCTGCTGGCCGACCTGCTGGTGGTGGAGCAGAGCGCCCTGCTTGGCCGGCTCACCCCCCTGCTGGAGCCGAGTGAACTGCAGCGGATGGCCCTGAGCCAGCCCCTGCTCCAGTTACGCGGTGCCGCGGCTGCCCTGGAACGGCAGAAGAGTGTCAAGCGCTGCCGGCACCTGCTGGATGCCTGGGGCAGTCAACGGCTTGAAACCCTGGAGCGCTGCATCGCCCGGCTGCTGGATGAGGAACGGCAGGAGGCGCGGGCCACGGCCTCAGGCCTGGCTCCGGTGAGCGACATGGAAGCGCGCATCGAGGCCCTCTTCGCCGAGCTCAACGGCGATGCCCTGCGCTTTCAGGAGCTCTACTACAACGAGCGCAAGCATCTGGAGCATCTCGATTCCCAGCGCCGCGCCGGCTACGGGGAGGTGATGGCCCAACCGGCCGCCTGAGTCCAGCGTCCGCTCCCCGTTTCAGCCTGTTGCCCTCTCACCCCCTGTTCGACGCGATGCCCCTGCGCCCTGTTCACCGGATTGGTGCTGTTGCCCCTTGCCTGGCCCTGCTCTGCCTGATGGCTCCCCCCGCTGTCCAGGCCCAGGACTGTTCCTGCGGCTGTGCCCAGCCCACAGTCGGCCAGATGGGCCCCGATGGTGCTTGCCTGTGTCCGTGTGACGCTGTGCCGATTCCCGGCATCAATGCGGAAACACTCTCCGGCCCCCCTAAACCGCCCATGGCTGGTGGACCGCCCCCCACCTGGACCGTTGAGCCTGTGTTTGATGACGGTTTTGGCGGCCCCTTCTGGGGTGACTGGTGGTGAGTGGCGCCTGCTGGTGAGCGATGCGCGACGGTGAGCTCACCAGAGCTGCACGAGGTGGGGGAGCCACCCCACGTTGCGGAACCCCTCCACCAGCTCGATGATCGCAGCAATCCAGACAAACCAGATGTCGCTCAGGATGTGGCGACGGAACAGGCGCGGGTTGCCACTCCAGCTGACCGGCTCGTGATAGAGCCGAGGCTGGGGCCAGAAGCGCGGTACCCGCTGCCTGTAGGTGCGGTAGGCGTCACCGAACAGCTCTTCGAGTCGCCGCTCCTCGCGGCCCATGATCCCGGGGTAATACAGGCCAAAGATCAACAGAAACAGCAGCGGGTAGGTGAGGGTTTCCGTGGAGAGTCCAACCCCCACCAGGCCGATGCCACTGAAGACGTAGAGGGGATTGCGACTGATCGAGTAAGGACCCTCCATTACCAGCTGGCCGTCCTTGCGGCCGGAGATGAAGAACGAGCACCAGATTCGCCCTGCCGCTCCGACGGCAGCCAGGGCCAATCCTGCGCTGTACAAGAAGGTGGCGACGTTCTCGTGCTGCAGTTCCCAGCGGCTCTGGGTGAGGGCCACCACCACGAACACCAGCACGCCCACCACTTTGGACAGTCCGGTGCGCTGCCGTTCCCACCAGGTTTTGCCCGCCGTAGGGGAGTTTTTGCTCATGGAAGAACCTGATTCCCTTTTTTCTACTCCCCCTGCGGAAGAGCTCGATACGCTGCTTACAGCTGGTGTGTTCCCGTTTCGGTCCATGGTGTTTTTCGAGGCGTTCTGGCACGGTGAGGCCATTGGCGATGGTGGCGATCTCGAGGAAGCCCTCGCGGCTTTTCGCGCCGTGCAATCCGAGCAATCCGAGCAATCCGATGGCATCTGCTGGAGCGAGGCCTGTGCTGACCCGGCGGCCCAGCCCCATCTGCGGCGCTATGCCTCCTTTGAGGCCTACCTCGACAATGCCGACGAACTGGAAACCATTGCGGTGACCGCCGCCATGATCGAGGCCGCCCTGCAGGAGCTCGTCTGAGTCCCCGGTTTGGGCCCGTATCCCATGCAGGCGCTCAGGCTTGCACCACCGGGATGGCGTCCAGCTGGGTGGTGGCTGATCGGGATAGGCGTGAGCGCCGCATCCGCCAGGGAGTGTGCAGCCCGGCAGCGGCCCATTGCACGGTGCCGCTGCCATAGCGCCGGTTGAGAGCATCGATGGCGGCCATCAGGGCCTCGCGACGGTGTTGCTGCTCCTCGGGTAGCGGCAGCAGCAGGTGGTGCTGCAGGGTCGTGGTGCTCTGCAGGGCCTGTAGCAGCACGCCGGCCTTCTGCAGGGGTTTGTGGGGGCGGAACAGCTGCGTGACCAGGGGTAGGGCTGCCGCCAGCAGCACGGCCGTGTCGTTGCTGGCCAGGGGCAGCATCACGGTGGCGCTGTTGCTGTAGAAGCTGGTGCCGTTGAAGGGGCTGCTGCGCACAAACACCGTGATAGTTCCGGCCCGTTGCCGTTGCCGCCGTAACTTCTCCGCCGCCCGGCTCAGGTAGGTGGCGATCGCCTCTTTCAGCTCGGCTTGGCTGGTGATGGGCTGGCTGAAGCTGCGGCTCACGCAGGTTTCCCGCTTCGCCGCCGGCACCAGCTCGAGCGGCAGACAGGCATGGCCGCGCAACTCCTGTTGCAGGCGCACGCCCACGACGCCGCAGCGATGCCGCAGCTCTCCGGTGGGCATGTCCCGCAGGGCGCGGGCATGGCTGATGCCCCGCAGCCGGCACCAGCGGGAAAGCTGGCGGCCGATGCCCCAGACCTCCTCAACGGCGATTGCTTCGAGGTAGCGATCGGGGTCGGGGATGCTGCCCATGTCGAAGACGCCGTTGTGGGCCGGGGTCGTCTTGGCGACTCTGTTGGCGAGCTTGGCCAGCACCTTGCTCGGACCGATGCCCACGGCCACTGGCAGCCCGAGCTGGCACAGCACGTGGTGCCGCAGCTGCTGGCCCCAGTCGCTCAGGTCGCCGTTGCCGGCTGGCCGGCCCAATCGGCCAAAGGCCTCATCGATCGAGTAGATCTCCAGGGCTTCGACCCAGGGCTCCAGAGTGGCCATCAGCCGTTGGCTCATGTCGGCGTAGAGGGTGTAGTTGGAGCTGCGCACCACCACGCCGTGCCGCTCGAGATCCCGTCGCACCTGGAAGTAGGGCTGGCCCATCCGAATTCCGAGGGCGCGCGCTTCAGCGCTGCGCGACACGATGCAGCCGTCGTTGTTGGAGAGCACCACCAGCGGCCGGCCCAGTACGGCCGGATCCATCACCGCTTCACAGGAGGCGTAGAAGTTGTTGCCGTCGATCAGCACGATGGCGGGGTGGCTGCTGGCCAACGGGCAGGGGCCCATGGCTGGCTCAGCGATGGGGCGGGTTGGGTGCCAGGGCGCGGATCACGTGGAGAGCCACGCCCCAGAGCCAATGGTCGTCGGAGCAGGTCAGCTCCAGGGGGGGGTAGGCCGGATGGGCGGCCTCCAGCCGCAGCCGGCCCCGGTGCTGAACCAGTCGCTTGAGGGTGAAGCCCCCGTCGATGTAGGCCACCACGATCTGGCCGACGCGGGGTTCCAGTCCCTGATCGACGATCAGCAGGTCGCCGTGACGGATGCCGGCTCCCTGCATCGATTCGCCGCTCACCCGCAACAAAAAGGTGCTGGCACGGCAGCGGATCAGCTGCTCTTCAAGACTGGTGGCCGGTGGCTCGAGGGAGCTGGGCTCGAAAGAGTTGGGCTCGAGGGAGCTGGGAAGCGGGCGTGGGGCCAAGGGCGGACCGCAGGTCCCCTGACACTAGTTCAGGTGTACTGATTTTGAGGGGGGCTGATGGGGCGGGCCTAGCTCTGGGAGTCGCTTGACTCGGGTGGATCCGACGCACGGGCGTGCGGATCGGGGCTGGTGAAGCGTTGGTAGAGCCAGAAGCCGCCGCCGCCCCAGGCCAGGGTCCACAGCGCAAAGGTGGTGAGCGTGCCGAGTTGGCCGGTTTCCAGGGAATACACGCCCGCTTGGATCAATCCCGCGTCGATCAGGGACCCGCCGATGCCCCAGCCCAGCACCCAGCTGAACAGAAAGCCGATCGCCTGGAGATTGCCGGTCATGGGGGGGAGATTAGGTGCTGGTTGAAGCGGTGGATGAACTGCGCCACGGGCATTGGTCCGCAGCGGCGTTGCCAGCCCAGCGCTTCCGGATAGCGGCGCCAGCAGGACAGGCGGTTGCCGTGCCGATGGAGGCAGATCAGATAGCGGTAGGTGGCGCCGGCGGTGGTTAGCGGGGCGTCTGAAGCGGGCAGCGGCCGTAGCGGCTCGAACACAGCGGCGAGCTCCCACCAGCTGCGGGGCGGCTGCCCACTCGTTCGTAGCGGCGAGCCGAGCAGGCTGGCGAGGTGCTGGGGACAGCCGGCATCGGGGAGCCACCAGTGGCCCTGGCGGGACTGCTGGGCATCGAGCAGGGAGATCACGGCACCGCAGGCCATGGACTGGGAAGGGAGGGGCCCTTCACCAGTGCCCGGCCTGTCCCACGGCCCGTTGTGGAGGGCTCAGCTCAGCTGGTTCGGCTGGTGGGAGTTCAGTCGACCGTGGCCATGTGGCGCATCAGGTCGATGCACTTGCAGCTGTAGCCCCACTCGTTGTCGTACCAGGCCACCAGCTTCACGAAGGTGTCGGTGAGGGCGATACCGGCGCCGGCATCGAACACCGAGGTGCAGCTTTCACCGAGGAAATCCGTGCTCACCACCTCATCTTCGGTGTAACCGAGGATGCCGGCCATGGGACCTTCCGATGCGGCCTTCATGGCGGCTTTGATCTGGTCGTAGCTGGCAGGCCTGGCCAGATTGACGGTGAGATCCACCACCGACACATCCGGGGTGGGCACGCGGAAGGCCATGCCGGTGAGCTTGCCATTGAGCTCGGGAATCACGCGGCCCACGGCCTTGGCGGCGCCGGTGGAGCTGGGGATGATGTTCTGGGCCGCACCGCGGCCGCCGCGCCAGTCCTTCACCGAGGGGCCGTCCACCGTCTTCTGGGTGGCGGTGGTGGCATGCACGGTCGTCATCAGGCCGTTGACGATGCCGAAGTTGTCGTTCAGCACCTTGGCGACCGGCGCCAAGCAGTTGGTGGTGCAGCTGGCGTTGGACACCACGTCCTGACCGACATAGCTGGTGTGGTTGACGCCCATCACGAAGATCGGGGTGGCGTCCTTGGAGGGGGCACTCATCACCACGCGCTTGGCGCCGGCGTTGATGTGGGTGCGGGCGGCCGCATCGGTGAGGAAGAAACCGGTGCTCTCGAGCACATAGTCGGCCCCAACCTCGTTCCATCTCAGGTTGTTGGGATCACGCTCAGCGGTGATGCGGATCGTCTGTCCGTTCACCACCAGCTGGCCGTTCTCCACGCCCACCTCCCCCTGGAAGCGGCCATGGGTGGAGTCGTAGCGGAGCATGTAAGCCAGGTACTCCACATCGATCAGGTCGTTGATGCCCACGACCTGCACATCCGCCAGGGCCATGGCACGGCGGAAGGCCAGACGGCCGATGCGGCCAAATCCGTTGATGCCGATGCGAATGGTCATCGTGGCGCTCCTAGAACCCTGAGTCGATGGACTGGAGCCACCTTACGGGGCGTGCTTCAGCCCAGGGCCTGGTGCAGCGCTGCCAGTCCAAACACCAGAAACAGGCCGCCACTGAGGCGATACAGGAGCCGCTCATTGACCCGCTGGCCGATCCATTTGCCAGCGCCCACCGCCAACCAGGTAACCAGGGCGTGACCGAGCAAGGTGCCCGCCAGCAGTCCGGCAAAGCTGAACACCTGGGCCGGTGCAGTGGCCATGAAGATTGTGGTGAATTGGGTTCGGTCCCCCAGTTCCGCCACAAACACGAGGGCGAAGGCCTCCCAGATCACGGCCCAGGCGGTGGTGAGGGATTTGTTGGATTCCGCCGCATTGATGGCCTCCTCGGCTTCCTCGGCTTCCTCCCCGGCCGCATGCGCACCCATGGCCTGGGCATCGATCAGCAGCTTGAGGCCAAAGCCCAGAAACAGCGCCGACGCCAGCCAGGGCACCACGGACTGGGGTAGCAACTCCCGCAGGCCGTAGCCCAGCGCCAGGGAGATCAGGGTGACTGCCGTGAGCGCGGCAAACGCCCCCAAGAACACCCAGCGGGCCCGGTGGCGCACCGCCAGGATCAAGGCCATGAAGAAGGTTTTATCGCCCAGCTCCGCCAGGGTGATAGCGGTGAGACTGGAGCCGAAGGCGGCCAGGCTGGGGTCGCTGGAGAGGGGAACGGGCATGGCTTATGCCTACCTCAGCGACGGCCGAAAAGCCGTAAAAGGACACGCATCCACGGTGAAGTCAGGCGTCGTCTTCATCTTCCAGCAGCAGTTGCTGAAACGCGGTGTAAAGGTCGCCGTGCTCGCTAGCGGTGCGGGCATCCGCTCGGCCCACGGTGTTGGCTCCAGAGGGTCTGGTGCGGTCCTTGGATGGAGCCGGGGAGGGGGTGGAGCGTGATGTGTTCGGGGCCGGGATCTGGCGGCGGGCCTCCAGCTCCCGTAACCGGTCCATCAGGTGGGGCGGCACTGTCCCATCGGGACTGACCTGCATCAGTTCCCGGAACAGGGCCTCAGGGTCGTCCTCCAGTTCAACGCGGTGACGCTGATCCGTGGCCTTGGTCTCGGCCTGCTGGGGAGGGGTCGGTGTGGGCAGAGGTTGGGGCAGACGGCGGCCGAGGGCCTCAAGGCGTTCGCGGCTGCGGGCGTCGAAGCTCATGACAGGTCGGTTTAGCTGCAGTCCAGGGTGGAACGGGTGTCGCGGCCGGTGACGGAGTTGGTCCCGCTGGCTACGGCGCAGAGGGTTTTGAGGGCATCACCCCGCAGGGGCACATTGGTGAAGTCGGCGCCTTCAATCACCACGTTGGTGAACTTGGTGTTGAAGGCAAAGGCGTCTTCCAGCACCGCATTGCTGAGGTTGGTGCCATCGAAGATCGCCGAATCCAGCGTGGCCTCCCGCAGGTTGGTGTTGCTGAGATCGGCGTCCTGGAGTTTGGCTCCAAACAGGCTCGCCCCCTGCAGATCGGAGCCGGCGAAGCTGGCATCCCGCAGGTTGGTGAGGTTGAAAGTGGCACCCCGCAGATCCTGATCGTGGAAATCCGCACCGATCAGCACCTGCTTGGCCACATCCATGGCGGCCGATGCTGGGGTGATGGGTCCGATCCAGCTGAGGGATAGGGCCAGCAGGACTCCTGTCAACAGACGCACAAGACGTGGGGCCCAACCGGGCGGGGACGGCGGGAGCATGGCGGCAGGGCAGCTTCGGCCAGCCTAGGGATGCCCATTGGTCCGGTTAGGGCGGGTTGGTGGGAACCCTGAACCAGCTCAGGGTCGTCTCGATGCCGCGCACCGCCGCCCGTCGTCAGGGGGATTGGGCCGAGCAGCGGGTGCTGCGGCTGCTGCAGGCCAGGGGGTGGCGACTGCTCTCCCATCAGTGGGGGTGTCGCTGGGGTGAACTGGATCTGGTGTTGGAAAAATCGGGCCGACTGCTGGTGGTTGAGGTGAAGGGCCGCCGTCGCCAGGGGCCCGATGGCTGGGGGGTCGCGGGCTTGCGACGGGAGAAGCGGCGACGGCTGGAGCATGCCTGGGACTGCTGGCTCGCCGCCCATCCCCACTGGGCCGAGAGTTCGGTGGAGCTGGTGTATGCCCTGGTGCCCCTCGCTCCGACGACCGGTCCCGTGCGTTGGATTCGGCCCCCGTGCTGAAGGTCCTAGGGGGATGTCGCGGGTCCAAGGGCCGGACTGGGGGAGTTGGCGGGTTGAAACTCCACCGTGCAGAGGTAGCGGATGTTGCCGATGCCCACCTCCACGTCCTGGCAGCGTTCAGTGGTCACGGTGGCTCCCAGCGGCAGCTGTTCGCGGGCCCGTTCCAGGGCGTTGCTCCGGTTCCAGATTGAAGAGGCCGTGATGCTTCCCGCTCGGGCAGGGGCACTGAGCAACGGCAGGCCCAGGGCCCCGAGGCTGGCCAGCAGAAGCAGGAGGGGACGGGAAACAGGCAAGGTGGACCCACTGCGACGGCATCCATGAGTTTTGCTGCCCACCGCGCCCGCAAGCGCTTCGGCCAGCACTGGTTGGTGGATCAAACGGTGCTGGGCCAGATCGTGGCGGCGGCCGAGCTGGAAGGAGGCGACCGGGTGTTGGAGGTCGGCCCGGGGCGCGGGGCCCTCACGGAACGGCTGTTGGCGTCCCCTGCTTCGGCGGTCCTGGCGGTGGAGCTGGACCGGGATCTGGTGGAGGGTCTGCAGGGTCGCTTTGGGGATCAACCACGTTTCAGCCTCACCTCCGGGGATGTGCTGGCGGTGGAGCTGCCGGAGGCCAACAAGGTGGTCGCCAATATCCCGTACAACATCACGGGCCCCTTGCTGGAGCGCCTGGTGGGCCGGCTGGATCGGCCCGTACCCCATCCCTACGAGCGACTGGTGCTGCTGGTGCAGCGGGAGGTGGGGGAACGCATCCGCTGCCAGCCCGGCAGCAGCGCCTACTCCGCCCTGAGCGTGCGGATGCAGTTGCTGGCCGACTGCCGAACGGTCTGCCCGGTTCCCCCCCGCTGCTTTCAACCGCCGCCGAAGGTTCATTCCGAAGTGATCGTGCTCGATCCCCTGCCGGCGCCGCGGCAGCTCGACCCCCAGCTGGCCCGCACGGTGGAGCACTTGTTGAAGCGCTGTTTTGCCTCCCGTCGCAAGATGCTGCGCAACACGCTTGCGGGGTTGCTGCCGGAGGCGGAGCTGGCTTTCCTCACCGAGGCTGCGGGTATGGGTCTGCAGCAGCGGCCCCAGGACATTGCCCCCAAATCTTGGGTGGCCTTGGCCAAGGGTTTGAATCAGGCGATGCGCGCAACGGACCCGCTTCCCACTCCCGCCCATGGCTGACCTGTGTGTGCGGGCTCCCGCCAAAATCAACCTGCACTTGGAGGTGCTGGGCCTGCGTCCCGATGGCTTCCACGAGCTGGCCATGGTGATGCAGTCCATCGATCTGGCCGACACCCTGAGGATGCGCCCCACGGCGGATGCCCAGATCAGCCTGCGCTGCGACCGAGGCGACCTGCCCACGGACGGAAGCAACCTGATCGTGCGGGCCGGCGAGCTACTGCGTGCCCGTTCGGGGCTTCCCGAGCTGGGCGCCGAGATCGTGCTTGAGAAGCGCATTCCCATCGGCGCCGGCTTGGCTGGGGGCTCGAGCAACGGGGCCGCCGCCCTGGTGGGTCTCAATGCCCTGTGGGGCTTGGGATTGACAGCCGAGGCCCTGCACGCCATGGCTGCTGAGCTCGGATCCGATATGCCCTTCTGCCTTGACGGGGGCACCCAGCTGTGTTTCGGCCGCGGGGAGCGGCTGGAGCCGGTGGTGCCTGAGCAGCCCCTCAACCTGGCCGTGCTGTTGATCAAGCACCCTGAGGTCAGCGTGAGCACGCCCTGGGCCTATGGGCGTTGCAAGGCGATGCGGGGCGACTTTTACCTCCATGGGGAGGCCGAGTTCGCGCAACGCCGGCAGGCGTTGCGCCAGGGGCCCTTGCTCCAGGCCCTGCTTCAGGGTGCGGCCCTGCCCCCGCTCCGCAATGACCTGCAGGCCGTGGTGGAACCGGAGGTTGGCAGCGTGCAGCAAGGGTTGTCACTGCTGCGCCAGACGGAACGCCCGCTGGCGGTGGCGATGAGTGGATCGGGTCCGAGCCTGTTCGCCCTGTTCACCCACCGCGCCGCGGCGGAAGCGGCCCATGCCCGCCTGGCGGTCCAGTTGGAGCAGGCCGGTTTTGAAGCCTGGTGTTGTGGCTTCAGCCGCCAGGGTGTCAGCCTGGACCCGTGACCGATTCCGATCCCAGCTCCAGCCCTGCCCTGGAGCCCCCCGCCTCCGCCCCTGCCCCTGCCTCCGCCAGGCCCCGAAAGGGTCCGCTGAGTTTTTTGTCCGGTTCGCTCACCGCCGGTCTGCTGGCCTGGCTGGCCCTGGGCCTGAGCCAACGGCTGGTGGGCTACTACGCCCTGCATCCGCCCCATTACGACTCGGCCATCGCCCAGAGCATCGCCACCGCCCTCAAGACCCTGATCGTGGGCATGTCCTTCCTGGCCACCTTCAGCTTTGCCTTCATCGCCCTGGGCCTGGGCCTGGTGTTCGTGCAGAGCCTGGTGTCCGGCTCCGGATCAGCCCCTGCCGAGGTCGACAAAACCGCCTAGCTTCCCGTCACTGGCATCGGTTCATGACTCCCCACGACCTGGGTCTGCTGGTGACGCTGCTGCTCCCCGGCATGCTGCTTTCGGTGCTGCTGCTCTCCACCTTCGCGGCCGGCGGCTGACAGGCTTTCCACGGGGGCGGCTGAGATAGGTTGGCCCGGATACGGTGCAAGCCCAGACGTGGCAGAAACCCTGCTGTTCAATGCCCTTCGTGATGCCATCGACGAGGAGATGGCCCGCGATCCCCACGTCTGCGTGATGGGCGAGGACGTCGGCCAGTACGGCGGCTCCTACAAGGTGACCAAGGACCTCTACGAGAAATACGGGGAGCTGCGGGTGCTGGACACCCCGATCGCTGAGAACGCCTTCACCGGCATGGCGGTGGGCGCTGCGATGACGGGTCTGCGCCCGATCGTGGAGGGCATGAACATGGGCTTCCTGCTGCTCGCCTTCAACCAGATCTCCAACAACATGGGGATGCTGCGCTACACCAGCGGAGGCAACTTCACCATTCCCACCGTGGTGCGCGGTCCCGGTGGAGTGGGCCGCCAGCTGGGGGCGGAGCACAGCCAGCGCCTGGAGGCCTACTTCCACGCTGTGCCTGGCATCAAGATTGTGGCGGTGAGCACCCCCACCAACGCCAAGGGCCTGATGAAGGCTGCGATCCGCGACAACAATCCGGTGCTCTTCTTCGAGCACGTGCTGCTCTACAACCTCTCGGAGGACATCCCCGACGGCGAGTACACCTGCGCCCTCGATCAGGCTGATCTGGTGAAGGAGGGCAGCGATGTCACGATCCTCACCTACTCACGGATGCGTCACCACTGCCTCAAGGCGGTGGAGCAGCTGGAGAAGGAGGGGATCAGCGTGGAGTTGATCGATCTGATCAGCCTCAAGCCCTTCGACATGGAGACCATCGCCCGCTCGATCCGCAAGACCCATCGGGTGATCGTGGTGGAGGAATGCATGAAGACGGGCGGCATTGGCGCCGAGCTGCTTGCCCTGATTACGGAGCACTGCTTTGACGACCTCGACGCCAGGCCCATTCGCCTTTCCTCCCAGGACATTCCGACCCCGTACAACGGCACCCTGGAAAACCTGACGATCATCCAACCCCATCAGATCGTCGACACGGCCAAGCAACTCCTCGCCGGTCAACTCTGAAATGGCGCGCCAACAGGGGTGGTTTGCCCTGATTCTTGCTCTGGCGATCGCTGCGGGAGCCCTGCTGGCCTCCTTCCCGCTCCAGCTGGGTCTGGACCTGCGTGGTGGCAGTCAGCTCACCCTGCAGGTTTTGCCTGCCGGGGAGGTCAAGTCT
Source organism: Cyanobacteriota bacterium (assembly GCA_041168785.1). Lineage (GTDB taxonomy): Bacteria > Cyanobacteriota > Cyanobacteriia > PCC-6307 > Cyanobiaceae > Cyanobium_A. Next base: position 1,172 of record JBEEKG010000035.1, on the reverse strand, counting down.
GTACAGAAGGAACAACTCGATGCGGTGAAGGAGGTGCTCGATCGGCGCATCAACGGCCTGGGCGTCGCGGAATCCACGCTTCAGACCGTCGGCGACGATCAGCTGGTTCTGCAGTTGCCCGGCGAGCAAGATCCCTCCCGGGCCGCAGCCGTGCTTGGTACCACAGCCTTGCTGGAGTTCCGCGCGCAGAAGCCCGGCACCGAACAGCAGATGCAGGGCTTGCTTCGCCTCAAGCGCCAAGCCCAGGCCGTTCTCAACCAGAAGAAAGCCAAGACCGCCGAATCCGAGGGCCCAGGCCAGTCTGAGCCGGCCCAGCCCCAGGTGAACCTCAAGGCCGATGAACTCGCTGCTTCCCTGGCCTCGCTTGGAATCGAGGTGCCGCCGGGCAGCAGCGAAGTCGACCAGCTCGACCTGCTCCTCAAGGCCGTCAACACCAGGATTGTCGATCTCTACGAACCGGCCCAGCTCACTGGAAAAGACCTCACCACTGCTGGGCGTCAGCAGCAACAGACCGGTACCGGCTGGGATGTGACGCTGTCCTTCAACCGGGAAGGGGGGGTCAAATTTGCCCAGCTGACCCAGGGAATCGCCGGCAGCGATCGCCTGCTGGGCATCGTTCTGGATGGCCGTTCGATCAGTGAGGCCAGCGTGGGCCCCGAATTCAAGGCGGCCGGCATCAGCGGCGGTTCGGCCAGTATCACCGGCAATTTCACCGCCGATGAGGCTCGTGATCTGGAGGTGCAGCTGCGTGGCGGTTCCTTGCCCCTTCCCGTGAAGATCGTGGAGGTGCGCACCGTCGGACCGTCTCTGGGTGCGGACAACATCCGCACCAGCCTGGTGGCTGGTCTGAGCGGCCTTTTTCTTGTGGCCGTGTTCATGTTGGTGGTGTATCGGTTGGCTGGTGTGGTGGCGGTTCTGGCCCTGTCCCTTTATGGCCTGTTCAATCTCGCCGTCTACGCGCTGATTCCAGTCACGCTCACCCTGCCGGGGATCGCTGGATTCATTCTTTCTCTGGGTATGGCCGTGGACGCCAATGTGCTGATCTTCGAGCGGATCAAGGAGGAGCTGCGCTCCGGAAACACCCTGATCCGCTCGATCGACACCGGCTTTTCACTGGCGTTCTCCTCGATTTTGGATGGCCAGGTGACGACCCTGATCAGTTGTGTCGCCCT
>JBEEKG010000034.1:0-23682 GCA_041168785.1 Cyanobacteriota bacterium | reverse complement strand
ACATCACCGGTGGCTTTACCGCCAACACCGGTCTTGCCAAGTGGTGCCGCAAGAACGGGATGCTGCTGCACATCCACCGTGCCATGCACGCTGTGATCGACCGCCATCCCAAGCACGGCATTCACTTCCGTGTGCTGGCCAAGTGCCTCCGCCTCTCCGGCGGTGACCAACTCCACACCGGCACCGTGGTCGGCAAGCTTGAGGGTGACCGCCAGTCGACCCTCGGTTATATCGACCAACTGCGCGAATCCTTCGTTCCCGAAGATCGCAGCCGCGGCAACTTCTTCGACCAGGACTGGGGTTCCATGGGCGGCGTGTTCGCCGTGGCCTCCGGCGGTATCCACGTGTGGCACATGCCGGCGCTGGTTGCCATCTTTGGCGACGACTCCGTGCTCCAGTTCGGTGGTGGTACCCACGGTCACCCCTGGGGTTCTGCTGCAGGTGCTGCTGCCAACCGCGTGGCTCTTGAGGCTTGCGTCAAGGCCCGCAATGCCGGTCGCGAAATCGAGCGTGAAGGTCGCGACATCCTTACGGAAGCCGCCAAGCACAGCCCTGAGCTGGCGATCGCACTTGAGACCTGGAAGGAAATCAAGTTCGAGTTCGACACCGTCGACAAGCTCGACGTCAACTGAGGTTCGTCGGTTGGGAATGGGCGGATGCCGACTTTCGGTGCCCCCGTTCCCGCCCAGACCGCTCCAGTGAACGCGATCCGAACCCTCGGAATCAGGGTTCAACCATTCCATCCCCAACAGGATCCCCATGCCTTTCAAGAGCACCGTGGGTGACTACCAAACAGTCGCCACCCTGGAGACCTTCGGCTTCCTCCCGCCGATGACCCAGGACGAGATCTACGACCAAATTGCTTACATCATTGCCCAGGGTTGGAGCCCGCTCGTTGAGCACGTCCATCCCAGCAATTCCATGGCGACCTACTGGTCGTTCTGGAAGCTGCCCTTCTTCGGCGAGAAGGATCTGGGTGTGATCGTGAGTGAGCTCGAGGCTTGCCACCGCGCCTACCCCGACCACCACGTGCGCCTGGTGGGCTACGACGCTTACACCCAAAGCCAGGGTGCCTGCTTCGTGGTGTTCGAAGGTCGCTGATTCTCAGCACCCTGAGGGGTTCTGGTTGAACACCGGGACCCCCATCCCCTTTCTTTGCGGGTCGGTTCGCGCTGCGGACTGATCGCACCTTTTTAGTAATTCCATTCGACGGGCGGACATGGCCAGCACATCCAGCCGGGAAGCAGCTCTGGAGCGCCGCAGGGCCCTCACCAACGGCGGCAAGAAAGCCGCCAGCCGGTTCACCTCCGGTCCGAGCCGTGTGCGCTCACTGGAGGATGCCCGGCCGACCCGCACCGCTCCTGCTGCGGTCGAGTCCGCTCCCGCGACCTCAACCCCAGCTCCTGCCAGGGCCGCAGCGCCTGTCGCCCCTAGCCGAAGCCTGGCGGCTCCGTCCAGCGGCAGCCACCGCAGCGCTGCCCGTCCAATTGCCAACCCCAGCCGTGATCTGGTGCTGGCTCGGCGTGAAGCCCTCTCCAAGCGCGGCAAGCGGGCCGATTCCTCCACCGATCGGACCCGCACCGATCTGGCGAAATCCGCCCCCGCAACGGCCTCCAACGCGCCGGTCGCTCCTGCCGTTGACAAGCCCTGCAAGTGCCAGGGCGAATCCAGCCAAGCCGCCCCGGCCCTGAGCAGCCTCAGCAGCCGCGCCGCCCAGGGAGCCGAGCGCCGCTCCACGCCGAAGCGCACCGCCCAGCGCGATCCCAGTCGCGCTCTTGTGCTTGCCCGTCGCGAAGCCCTCTCCAAGCGCGGCAAGTCGGCCAACACGCCCAAGAGCACCACCGCAGCGACGGTGTCCCGCCAGGGCAACCCTGACATGAGCGCCCGGGAACTTTCCCAGAAGGTGCGGGAGCTGCGGGCCAAGGTTGGCAGTGCAGGCTCCTCCCGCAGTGGCGGGACCCGCCCCTCCGGCCCCAATCGCCATGGCGCCAAGCAATCCGCCGCCAGTGATGCCCATTGGAAAGTGGGGGTGAGCGAGACCAGTTCCGGCCAGGTGGTCACCGGCACCCAGGCCAACCGCTCCGTCAAAACCACCGGCAACGAAGCGGCCACTTGCCGCACCATCACGGGTACCGAATATCTCGGCGCTGAGGTGTTTCAGACCTTCTGCCAGAGCGGTCCCGTGGCCTCCCAGCCCGCCAAGGTGCGCGTCACGGCCACCACCCATGGCAACCGGGTCACCGGCAACGAGGTTGGTCGTTCCGAAAAGGTCACCGGTGATGAGCCCGGCACCTGCAAGAACATCACCGGCACCGAATACGTGTCCGCGAACCAATCGGCCGCTTACTGCGGCGGCACCAATCCCTCCCCCCGCAAGGTGGGGCGCAGCCAGACCCTCGGCGGTCAGCCTGTCTCCGGGGTGATGGTCGGCCGGTCCAGCAAGGTGACGGGCGATGAGCCCGGTTCCGGCAAGCAGCTCACCGGTACCCAATACGTGGCTGATCAAAGCCAGGTGACCGGTCGCGCCCCCACCAAGGTGGCCAGCCTGCACACCCTCCGTGGCACCGGCATCACCGGCACCCATGTGGGCCGCAGCGAGCACGTCACCGGCGATGAGCCCGGCAGCTGCCGTCTGGTCACGGGCGATGAATACGTGGGGAGCCAGCAGTACGCCGACTTCTGCGGCACCAAGCCCGCTCCGGAGGCCCCCAAGGTTGGCTTCAGTGTGACCAACAAGGCCCAGGTGGTGAGCGGCACCCGCACCGGCCGCTCCACCAACGTGACCGGTGATGAGCCCGGCACCTGCAAGGTGGTGACCGGCACCCCCTACGCCGGCCTCGAGCAGGCAGGGGATTTCTGCAACGGCAAAGCCGTCGGCGCCATCCGCCAACGCACTCCCGTGCGGGGCTCCAATCGGATGAGCGGCATCCAGCCCGGGATCGGCGGCGTGATGACCGGCGCCGAACGTGGGGCCTGTGAGGCGGTCACCGGCACCCCCTACATCGGCAACGACCAGCTGGTGGAAGCCTGTGGTGCCGCCGCTGCGCAGGACGCTGATTTCCCCCAGGCCCTTGCCGGCAGCCAGCCCTGGCAACAGTTCAGCATTCAGTCGCCCGCCAGGGCGGCCCAGGTGGGGCGAGAACGCAGTGGCTCCGTCACCGGCAACAGCTACGAGCAGGGTGGCAGGGTTACCGGCCCTTTTGACATGGCCGGTGACAAGGTCACCGGCACCGAGCAGTTCCGTTTCGACCGCCGCGGTTCCCAGCTCTCCCGCGGTCCGATCGAGCGTGCTCCGATTCAGCGCAGCCCCATGGAAGCTCCCGTGAGCGTCGATGAGGATGCCCGACCCATCTCCCGGGTCACCGGCGAAGGGATCTCGGCTGGACTGAAGATCACCGGCGACGATTGGGATCGGGGTGAGCGGGTCACGGGAACGGAGGGCGTTTCTGCCCGTCGCCGCAACCCGACCCGTCCCGGTTCGATGGCCGCCATGCCGGCGTTCCAGGCCAAGCGCAATGAGGAGCGTCCCGAACCGGTGAGCCGGGTCACCGGGTCCAGTGGCAACACCACCGCCGGTTCCCTGATCACCGTCTCCGGCGGAGCCCGCGGCTGAATCCCTGATGCCCCCCCGTCGCTCGTCCACTCCCTATCGCCCCCTGGCTCCGACGGCTCCCCGCCGTCGCCCCAGCGGTGCCAGCACGGGCGAGCCCTCCCTGGCCCTCGCTGGCGGACGCATGGCAAGGGCGGCAGCGGTGGGCCTCCATCCCCTCACGGATCGCCAGGCCAATGCGACCCTGCAGGCCTATGACGAGCAGGTGAAAGGGGCCTTCGATCGGATCGTGCCCGTGCTCAAGCGCCTTTCCGCGCTCCAGCACGAGCCTGATTTCATCGAGCAGGCCCAGCGACTGGCTCGGGCTGAGCTGGGCTTTGAGCTGCCCCTACCGATCCTGGAGAAGGCCTGGGTGAGCCAGCTCGACATGCGCACCCTGTTTGCCTGGTGCCTGTTCGAAACCTACGAGCAGACCAGCGACGCCTTCTTCCAGCACGATCCGTTGGCGGGCAAGCCCGGTAGCCCCGCCGGCGAAGCGTTCAATGCGTTCCTGCTCTCCTGCGGTTTTCACCTGCTCGACATCACGCCCTGCGCGGACGGTCGTCTGGCCCATGCGGTGGCCTATGCCCTGAGGGTTCCCTTCAGTTCGGTGCGGCGTCGCTCCCACGCCGGGGCCCTGTTCGATGTCGAGAACACGGTGAATCGCTGGGTGAAGACCGAGCACCGCCGCTACCGCGAAGGGCTGCCTAATCCAGCCCACGACGACACCCGCTACCTGAAGGTGGTGCTCTACCACTTCAGTTCCAAGGATCCCCAGCACGAAGGTTGCGCCGCCCACGCCAGCGACGATGCCCTGGCGGCCTCCTGTGGCCTCTCACGGCTCAAGGATTTTCAGCAGGCGGTGGAAAACAGCTTCTGCTGCGGAGCGTCGGTGGATCTGCTCTTGATGGGCATCGACACCGATACCGACACCATCCGCGTGCATGTGCCCGGTATGGATGGCAGCTCCAACCTGGAGCGTTGGCTGGATGCCCAGGCGGTCTACGACGCCACCCGCCATCTCAACCCGGAGGAAGGCCGCGCCCGCATCCTGGCGATGGTGGAGCAGGCGGCCGCCAGCAGCCCCGATCCCGGCATGGTGAAGCTGATTGCTCGCTTGTTGGAGCACAACCTCTCCCAGATCGACTACGTGCGGCAGGTGCATGGCGGCAGCTACAGCGATGCTGGCCATGCCGAACGTTTCATCGGTGTGGGAATCGGTTTCAAGGAGATCCACCTGCGCAATCTCACCTACTTCGCCTACATGGACACGGTGGAAGAAGGGGCCCCGGATCTGGATGTGGGCGTGAAGATCTTCAAGGGTCTGAATGTTTCCCGTGGCCTGCCGGTGCCCGTGGTGGTCCGCTTTGACTACAACAGTCAGGTGCCGGGCGCCCGGGAGCGGGCCATCCGCAACTGTGAGCGGGTGCAGGCGGCCATGGAGAACCGCTACCCCGATCTCTTTGAACAGGGCTTGCTCCATGCCCTGCTCACCGTGCGGGATCAGGACCGCCACACCCCAGCTGAGGCTGTAGGTTCCACCATCACATTCGCGAGCGGAGGAGGGCACTGACATGCTGATCTGCAAGGTGATCAAGCCCCTGGTTTCCACCAACCGCATTCCTGATTTCGAGCACAAGCACCTCCAGGTGGTGCTCGACGGCAGCACCCAGAAGGTGGCCGTGGACGCGGTGGGCTGCGTGCCCGGCGACTGGGTGATCTGCGTGGGCAGTTCCGCCGCCCGTGAAGCGGCCGGCAGCAAGTCCTATCCCAGTGATCTGACGATTGTCGGCATCATTGACCACTGGGATCCCGAGGCGGGCAAGGTCCCCTCCCCGGCAGCTCCCCCCATACCAGCGGGAGGACCCAAGTAATGGAAATCATGCAGGTCACGGGCTCGTTGGTGTGCACCCAGCGGGTCCCCGGTCTCGAGCACTCCAACCTGCGCGTGTTGCGCACCCCCAAGGGCAAACTCAGCGTCGCCGTGGATCCGGTCGGAGCTTCCCCGGGGAACTGGGTGTTCACCGCAAGTGGCTCGGCGGCCCGGTTTGCCTGCGGCAATCCCGAGGTGCAGACCGATCTGACGATCGGCGGAATCATCGATTTCTGGGAGCCAGACGGCTAGGCCGTTCGGGTAGCTCGCTACCCGGTCGTCCTGTCATCCCACCAGCCCCCAACCCCCTGAGCCATGGCCACCCCCACTCCCCGATCCACACCCAGCGCTGCTGCCGCTGCCAAACCCGCCCCTGCGGCGGCTGCGGCAGCCAGCTCCACGCCGGCGACTGGCACGGCGGCGGCTGGCTCAACCCCCGCGGCAGCGGCCCCCAAGGCCCTGCCGGCAGCGGCGGCCAAACCGGCTGCAGCCGCAAAATCCGCCGTTAAACCGGCGGCCAAGGCAGCCCCTCGGGCTGCCGCCCAGGCCAGTGGCGGCCGTGCCTCCAGCACGACTCGTCGCTCCAGTGCCACCCCATCCGGTACCGGCGGCGGCGCCGGTACCAACCGTCCATCCACCCCTTCGCGCAGCAACGCCATGGCTCCTTCCATTCAGGGCATCGCCCTCGGCATGATCGAAACCCGTGGCCTGGTACCGGCGATTGAAGCCGCTGACGCCATGACCAAAGCGGCTGAAGTGACCCTGATTGCCCGCGAATTCGTCGGCGGCGGCTACGTCACCGTGATGGTCCGCGGCGAAACCGGTGCGGTGAACGCCGCCGTTCGCGCTGGTGCCGATGCCTGTGAGCGCGTTGGCGATGGCCTGGTGGCGGCCCACATCATTGCCCGTCCCCACAGTGAAGTGGAGCCTGCCCTGACCGGTACCTCCACCATCCGTCGTCTCTGATTCCCATGGGCGCCGTTCATCCGCGCGTCCTGGGTTATCTCGGTCGCGCCCTGAGCCTTGAGCTCTCTGCCGTTCAGCAGTACATGACCCAGGCCTCCCTCGTGGAGCTCTGGGGCAATGCTGAGGCGGCCATCCGTTTCCGCCGCGAAACCGTGGAGGAACTGCAGCACGCCGAGCTGATTGTTCAGCGGATGCTGGCCTTGGGGGTGGCACCGGCGGCTTCTCAGCTGAGGCCCGTGGGTCATGCCCCCGATCTGGCTGGCTTGCTGCGGCTCGACCTTGCACTCGAGGCCGACCTGATCCAGCTTTACGCCGAGGCAGTGCGTTTCTGCGTGCTCGTGGGCGATGGTGCCAGCGAGGCTTTCTTCCACGGCCTTTGGACGGACGAACAACATCACGGTGAGGAGCTGGGAGCATGGCTGCGCAGCCTGGTTCCCACCCACGATCCGTCGATGGAGCGGGCCACCTTTTAGTTCCCGGATTCCGCCGCTGGCTTCTAGAGTCCGCCGCCGGCTGACCTGTTCCTTTCGAACACCGCCGACCGTCGGCCTTTCCTCCCCCCTTTGTTCGCCCCACCCCTGCCACTCCCGATCCAACTCGCCTGGTTGCTCCCCCTCTACGGGTTTTGCGGCATGGTGTTGTCTCTGCCTTGGGCGGCCGGCTGGTTCAAGCGGAATGGCCCCCGTCCGGCGGCCTATCTCAACCTGCTGGTCACCCTGCTGGCGGTGGCGCACAGCTCCCTCATCCTTCAGCAGGTGTGGATCCTGGGCCCCCAGCACCTGGAGTTTCCCTGGTTCCAGGCGGCCGATCTCAACCTGCGCATCGGCTTCGATCTCTCCCTCACCAACCTGGCGGCGTTGGAGCTGGTGACCTCCATGAGCCTGGTCTGCCAGGTCTTCGCCCTGGGCTATCTCGACAAGGAGTGGTCGTTGGCCCGCTTCTATGCCCTGGTGGGTTTCTTCGAGGGGGCCATGAGCGGCGTGGTGCTGAGCAGCAACTTGTTCATGAGCTACTTCCTGCTGGAGATGCTCACCCTCTCCACGTACCTGTTGGTGGGCTTTTGGTACGCCCAGCCCTTGGTGGTGACGGCGGCCCGCGACGCCTTCCTCACCAAGCGCGTCGGCGATGTGCTGTTGCTGATGGGGGTGGTGGCGCTATCGGCCTGGGCCGGCTCGATGGAATTCAACGATCTCTATGCGTGGGCTGCGCAAGCCCGAGAGCAGCAGCTGATCACCCCCCTGGCCGGCACCTTGCTGGCTCTGGGCCTGATTGCGGGCCCCATGGGCAAGTGCGCCCAGTTCCCGATGCATCTCTGGCTGGATGAGGCGATGGAGGGGCCGAACCCCGCCTCCATCCTGCGGAATTCGGTGGTGGTGACCTGCGGGGCCATCGTGTTGATGAAGCTGATGCCGATCGTGGCCCTCTCCCCCCTGGCCACGCAGGTGCTGCTGGCGGTGGGCACGATCAGTGCCTTGGGTGGGGCCCTGGTGGCCCTGGCCCAGGTGGATCTCAAGCGGGCCTTCAGCTACTCCACCACCTCCTATCTCGGCCTGGTGTTCATCGCCATCGCCCTGCAACGTCCTGGCATCGCCCTGTTGCTGTTGTTTGCCCATGGTCTGGGCCGGGCGCTGCAGTTCATGAGTGTGGGCAGCATCATCGCCACCACCAATTGCCAGGATCTGACCGAACTCGGCGGCCTGGGCACCCGGATGCCTGCCACCAGCATGGCCTTCCTGCTGGGCAGTGCTGGTGTATTGGGGCTTCTGCCCCTTGGGGGCTTTTGGTGTTTCGGGCTGATGGTGGAAGGGCTGCGCTTCGAAGCGCCGCTCTTCGCCCTGGTTTTTCTGCTCACCAATCTGCTGGCTGCCGCCAACGTCACCCGTGTCTACCGCTCGGTGTTTCTCGGCCCCGCGCTGCCCAAGACCAAGCGGGCTCCAGAGGTCAACTGGTTGATGGCCTTGCCAATGGTGAGCCTGTCGGTGCTGGTGGTGCTGCTTCCTTGGATCATGCAGCGCATCGATCCGGTGCCCGGGATTGCCGCTTTCCCGCTGCCGGTGGCTGTTGCGGTGGCCGGCAGCGGTTTGGTGGGTCTGCTGATCGGCTCGGCGGTGCGCCTCGATCAGTTCTGGTCGCGCTCGACCCAGCCCACCCTGCGGGTGCTGCAGGATCTGCTCGCCTACGACTTCTATACCCCCGAGATTTACAAGCGCACCATCGTCTCGCTGGTGGCGTCCCTGGCCCGCCTCACCCGTTGGTTTGACATCACCGTGATCAAGGGCCTGGTGGACGGCGTGGGGCGCCTCTCGCTCACCACGGCCGAAGGTCTGAAGCTCAGCATCAGCGGTCAACTGCAGAGCTACGTGCTCACGGTGATCGTGGCGATCGTGCTGCTGCTGGTTTCGCTCCAGGTGTGGTGGGGACCGGTCTGACCATGCTGCTCACCAGCCTGCTGCTGATTCCTTTCGCCGGAAGCCTGGCCTTGCTGCTCTGGCCGGGTGGTCCCAGCCCTGCGCGGTTGCGCTTGATCGCAATTGCCATGCTGGTGCTGCAGCTGGGGGTGAGCCTGGCGGTGGCGCTGGCCTTTGATCCGGCCCAGGCCGGCATGCAGTTGCAGGTGCGCCACGCCTGGGTGCCAGGCATCGGCCTCGATTACGCCCTGGGGGTGGATGGGCTGTCTCTGCCGTTGGTGCTGATCAATGCCGCCCTCACCCTGGTGTCGGCAGTGATCACCCGCGACATCGACAAACGGCCGCGGATCTATTTCGCCATGCTGCTGCTGATCAGCGGCGCGGTGAACGGCGCCTTCCTGTCGGAAAATCTGCTGCTGTTTTTCCTCTTCTATGAGCTCGAGCTGATCCCTCTCTGGTTGCTGGTGTCGGTGTGGGGTGGGGGCAACCGGGCCTATGCCGCCACCAAATTTTTGATCTTCACGGCTGTCTCCGGCATGCTGATCCTGGGGGCCTTCCTGGGGCTGGCCCTGCTCACCGGCACTGTGGATTTCAGTCTCACGCCCGTGCTCAGCGAGCGCCTGGCCATGGGAGGCCAGCTGTGGCTGCTGGGGGCGTTGCTGATCGGCTTCGGCATCAAGATTCCGCTGGTGCCCCTCCATAACTGGCTGCCCGACACCCACACCCAGGCGTCCACACCCGTTTCGGTGCTGCTGGCGGGGGTGCTGCTCAAGTTGGGCACCTACGGCATGTTGCGCTTTGGCCTGCAGCTCTTCCCCGAAGCCTGGGCCAAGCTGGCCCCGGTGCTGGCGATCTGGGCGGCGATCTCGGTGCTCTACGGCTCGCTGGCGGCCATTGCCCAGACCGATATGAAACGGATGGTGGCCTACAGCTCCGTGGGCCATATGGGCTACGTGCTGCTGGCCGCTGCTGCCGATACGCCGGTGAGCCTGCTGGGGGCTGTGTTCCAGATGGTGAGCCACGGCCTGATCTCGGCCCTGTTGTTCCTGCTGGTGGGGATCGTGTACCGCAAGACGGGCACCCGCGATCTGGAGGTGTTGCGCGGCCTGCTCAACCCCGAGAAGGGCCTACCCTTCACCGGCTCGTTGATGATCGTGGCGGTGATGGCCAGCGCCGGCCTCCCCGGCATGGCGGGGTTCATCTCCGAGTTTCTGGTCTTCCGCGGCAGCATCGCGGTGTATCCCGTGGCCACGTTGTTGTCGATGGTGGGTTCCGGCCTCACCGCCGTGTATTTCCTCTTGCTGGTGAACCGCGCCTTCTTCGGTCGGTTGGCGATCACCCCGCCCAGCGCTGATGCGTTGGCCGATGCACGCCTCGATGTGCAACTGGCTCCCGTGGCACCGCGCGAAACGATTCCGGCCGTCGCCCTGGCGGCCGCTGTGGTGCTGCTCGGTCTGTGGCCCAGCAGCCTTGGTCGGCTGAGTGAGGTGGCCACCTCCGCCCTGGCCAGGCTCACGGCGATCCCGGGGGGGGTGGGCTGAGATGCCGATCGTTCCCGCCGAGCTGGTGCATGCCAACCTCTCGATCGAGCGGCAGGAGGTGCAGCGCCGTCTGCTGGCCGGTGAAACCCTGCTGGGCGAGAGCGCCGACCACCTGCTCGAGGTGGTGGATGTGCTCAAGAGCTATGGCGAGGTACTGGATGCCTACAGCATCAACCTGATCTACCAGGCCGAGCATCAATTTCTCAATCCATTTCCGATCTTCAAATACCTCGACGGGGATCTGAATCCCGCCAAGATCTGGCGCCATCTCAAGCACGACCGCATCAACTTCGAGTACGCGGAGTACTGCCAGAAGGCGATGTTCTGGCATGCCACCGGCGGCATGGATGCCTACTTCGATTCCGAGGCTTTCGCCGCCCATTGCAGGACCATCATTGCGGCCAAGAGCCGGCGGGATCCCCTACTGGCGATCCTCAACCCGCTGTTCCCCGGCTTCCTGCCCGAGCTGATCCGCTCGGCGGCCACCACCCATGCCCTGGGTCAGTTCTGGCGGGTGATGAGCGACCTGTTCCTCGATCTGGCTGCCGCCGAAGCCGATGGCCGGGTGCGCACCATCGCCGCTGTGGTGGAGTTCATCAAGAATGGCCTGGTGGCTGCCGCCGCTAACCCAATCCGCTACGGCGTGGAGGTGGGCGGCCAGACCTACTGGGTGCTGCCTCCGGAGGCGGAACTCACCTTCCTGGTGGATGTGGCGGTGCCCTACGTGGAGGCGGTGTTCCTGCGTGGCATGCCCTTCCTGGGGACGGTGAGCTTTAACGCCCAGGCCCAGCAGATTTCGCCGGATCAGGCCCAGTTCACCTACGGGGCCCTCTATGCCGATCCGCTGCCGAGCATGGGGGCCGGCATCCCGCCCAGCCTGCTGATGCAGGACATGTACCGCCATCTGCCGGAGCGGTTGCACCAGTGGTATCGGGAGCGCACCCGCGGTGAAGGCGACGTGCGCGTGAAGATCTGCATGAGCTTCCAGAAGTCGATGTTCTGCGTCACCAACGCCGCCATCAATGGCACCATGCCCCACCCCCTGGATAGCCGTGATCCGGAGGCCCGGGCGGCCAACGCGGCCTATGCCGGCTCCTGGGCCCAGCGTCTGGGCATCGCCCGTACCGACTGCTTGGAGGCGTAGCGTTGAAGCCATGGATCAAGCCTGGATTGCACGCCCCAAGCCCGATCAGCCCGAGCGGCTCGAGCGGCGAGTGGAATTTGATGACTACGCCACCACCCGAGACTTTCTGGAGCGGCTCAACGCCCTCTGCGAGGAGCAACAGCGTTTCCCCGACATCAGTTTCGGCCGCACCTACGTCAATCTGACCCTGCGAGCCGAAGCGGATGATGCTCCCATTGGCGAGCCGGAGTGGGCCTTCAGTGCCGCCATTGATGCCCTGATTGCCTGACACCGTCATGGGCCTTCCCGCTGACAGCTCTGCCGACAGCCCCCCAAACCCTTCGACAAACATCTCAACAGACAGCTCAACAGACAGCACCCTCATTGACCTCAAGGCCGCCTATGAGGGGGTGGGGATTCAGGCGATGCTCGATCAACTCGACCATGAGCTGATTGGCCTGCGCCCCGTCAAGGCCCGTATCCGCGAGATTGCGGCCCTGTTGGTGGTGGATCGGGCGCGCCAGCAGGTGGGTCTGCACACCACCCCGCCCAGCCTGCACATGTCCTTTACGGGGCGTCCCGGTACGGGGAAAACCACTGTGGCTGAGCGGATGAGCAAGATCCTGCACGGGCTGGGTTACGTGCGCAAAGGCCATGTGGTGACGGCCACCCGCGATGACCTGGTGGGGCAGTACATCGGCCACACCGCTCCCAAAACCCGGGAGATGCTCAAGAAGGCGATGGGCGGAGTGCTGTTCATCGATGAGGCCTACTACCTTTATCGGCCGGAAAACGAGCGGGATTACGGGGCCGAAGCCATCGAAATCCTGTTGCAGGTGATGGAGATCAACCGCGACGACCTGGTGGTGATCTTCGCTGGCTACAAGGATCGGATGGATGTGTTTTACCAGTCCAATCCGGGGCTCTCTTCCCGGGTTGCCAATCACATCGACTTCCCCGACTACAGCGCCGACGAACTGCTGGCGATTGCCCGTCTCGTGCTCGCCGCCGAGAACTACCGCTTCAGCGTCGAGGCCACCGCTGCCTTTGCGGACTACATCCAGCGTCGGATGCAGCTGCCGTTCTTCGCCAACGCCCGTTCGATCCGCAACGCCATCGACCGCTCTCGCATGCGCCAGGCCAACCGCCTATTCAGCCGCATGGGCAGCCCGCTGACCAAGCGCGATCTGATGACGATCGAGGCCGAGGACATCACGGCCAGCCGCGTGTTTGCCGGAGAAGTGGAGGGACTGGATCCGGCCCGACCCCTCACCTAGGGTTTGGGCAGTGTTTCCCTGGTCCATGCCCTCCGCAGCGCTTGCTTCCGCGATTCTCAAAACCTCAACCCTGCTGGCTGCGAGCCTCACGGTGGGCGTGGGCGTTGCGGGCCTGTCCGCCAGCGCCGCCCCCACCTGCACCTTCCTGCAGCCGGTGGGCGGCAACGGCACCTCACCGATCGTGTCGAAGTCGGTGGGGCGGGGCAAGCTGATCGGCAACACCAACTGGAATACCGATTTCTTCGTCACCCAGCCCTACACCAGCTACAAGTTTTTCTTCACCGCCAACTCCTCTGACGCCAAAGCCCAATACCCGGTGGAGGGCTACATGAAGTTCAGCGATGGCTCCAACCTTCAACTGTTCAACACCCTGATGAACCCGCCGATGGGCACCGGCAAGATGTTTGGTCCGTTTGCGGCGGTGCCGGGCAAGCAGACCACCCAGATGAACTTCAAGGTGGGAGCCAGCAACGACCCCGGAGCCCTGGGCTTCAGCTATCGGATCTCCGTGCAGGGCTGCCGCTGAGGAGCGGTCCTGGCGGCTGGGGCTTGGTCCTTAGCGCCGCTTGCGGGAATCGATCTGCAGCAGGTCGCGCACCTGCTGCACCTGGCGGGAGAGGGCAGGGTCACTGTTGAGTTTGCGGTCGATCTGCTCCACCGCGTACATGACGGTGGAGTGATCCTTGCCGCCGAAGGCTTCGCCGATGCGCGGCAGGCTGAGGTTGGTGCTCTGGCGCATCAGGTACATCCCCACCTGGCGGGCCTGGCTCACGGCCCGCTTGCGGCTGGCGCTGCGCATCTCCTCCACCCCCACGCCAAACACCTCGGCCACCTTGTCCATGACCTGGCTGGGTTTGACCTCCACGTCGCCGCCGGCCGGATCGAGCATCGGGGCCACCGATTCCACCGTCATCGGCAGGCCCGTAATCGAAGCGAAGGCCACCGCCCGGGTGAGGGCCCCTTCGAGCTCGCGGATGTTGGACGTGAAGCGGCCGGCGATGAACTGGATCAGGTCGCGGGGCAGCACCATCTGCTCCTGCTCGGCCTTCTTGTGCAGGATCGCCATGCGGGTTTCCAGGTCGGGCGCCTGGATGTCGGCGATGAGGCCCATCGAGAAGCGGGAGATCAGCCGCTCCTGCAGCCGGGGGATCTGGCTGGGGGGCCGGTCGGAGGCGATCACGATCTGGCGGCCGGCCTCGTGCAGGGCGTTGAAGGTGTGGAAGAACTCCTCCTGGGTGTACTCCTTGCCCTCGATGAACTGGATGTCATCCACCAGGATCAGATCGGCGGCGCGGTAGCGGTCGCGGAAGGCCTGCATGCCGTCCTTGCGGATCGCCTGGATCAGGTCGTTGGTGAAGGTTTCGGTGCTCACGTAGAACACCCGCGCCTCGGGGTTGATCTCGAGGCGGTAGTGGCCGATCGCCTGCATCAGGTGGGTCTTGCCCAGGCCCACCCCACCGCAGAGAAACAGGGGGTTGAATTCCCGGCCGGGGGCCTCGGCCACCGCCAGGGCCGCCGCGTGGGCCATGCGGCTGTTGGGTCCCACCACGAAGCGGTTGAACACGTATCGGGGGTTGAGCCCCTGGGCGAGTTTGCGAGGCGTCTCCCCCGTGGCCCGGGCGGAAGCCTCCCGACCGGCGGGGCTGGCGACCTTGCTGGCGGGGCCTGGAGGGGGGGCCGGATGGCCATTGCTGGCCTGGATGATGACGTCATCCCCGCTGGCGGCCGTGACCAGCACCTGCACCGGCCGACCAGCGATCTCGCTGGCGACGGCCTCGATGGTGCCGAGATAGTTCTTGCGCAGCCAACCGCAGGCAAAGCTGTTGGGCGCCTCGAGCTGGAGCTGGTCAGCGCTGAATCCCTCGCAGCGGGCGGGCCGGATCCAGGTTTCGAAGGTGGGTTTGCTGAGGTTGGCCTGTAGGGCCTGCTGAACCTGGTGCCAGAGCTCGTCTCCCTGCTGCGCCGATCGCTGCACCGATCCCTGCTGCACCGACCGCGCCGACTCGTGGGTGCCGAATCTACGCGTGGCTTTGCGGCCAGTCCGTCTTTAATGAACGGATTCAGACCTGGCCTCCATCCAGTCCCCATGTCGCCCCTTCCTCTCCCGCGTCGAGCCGCGCTGATCGCCCCCATCGCGTTGCTCCTGGTGGGTTGCAGCCAGGGCCTGCCTGGGCTGCCGGGTCGCAGCGGTGCCCAGACCCCGATCAGCGATGCGCCCCCCACCCCGCCGCTGCAGCAGGGCAACACCCTGATCGTCGATGCGGTGGCCAAGGTGGGGCCTGCGGTGGTGCGGATCGACACCGTTAAGCGGATGGTGAACCCCCTGGGCGGCTTGTTTGGCAGCGGGCCGACCATCCAGCAGCAGCAGGGCCAGGGTTCGGGCTTCATCACCCGCTCCGATGGGGTGCTGCTCACCAACGCCCACGTGGTGGAGGGGGCCAGTGAGGTGACCGTGACCCTCCCCGATGGCCGCAGTTTCACGGGCAAGGTGCTCGGCAGTGATCCGCTTACCGACGTCGCGGTGGTGAAGGTGGTGGCCAGCAAGCTGCCGGTGGCTCCCCTGGGCGATTCCGCCAAGGTTCGCCCCGGGGAGTGGGCCATCGCCATCGGCAATCCCCTTGGCCTCGACAACACGGTGACTGCCGGGATCATCAGCGCCATCCAGCGCACCAATGCGGTGGGAGAGGGCCAGCGGGTGCCCTACATCCAGACCGATGCCGCCGTGAACCCCGGCAACAGCGGCGGACCGCTGATCAATGACCGGGGTCAGGTGATTGGCATCAACACGGCGATTCGCCAGGCGCCGGGGGCGGGGCTGAGCTTCGCGATCCCGATCAATGTGGCGCGCCAGATCGCCGCCCAGATCCTGGAGAAGGGGGCGGCCAGCCATCCCTACATCGGTGTGCGCCTTCAGGCGCTCACCCCCCAGCTGGCCCGGGAAATCAATGCCAGCACCGATGAGTGCCGCCTGCCCGAGGTGAATGGGGTGGTGGTGGTGGAGGTGATGCCGGGCAGCCCGGCCGCCAAGGGAGGGCTCAAGCCCTGTGACCTGATCGAGCAGGTGGGGGGCAAGACGGTGAAGAACCCCTCTGAGGTGCAGCTGGCCGTGGACCAGGGCCGGGTGGGCCAGGGGCTGGGGGTGTCGCTGCGGCGTGGAGACCAGCGCTTGACCCTTGAGGTGAAGCCGGCAGAATTGCCGCGCCAGGGGTGAGGCGATCCGGCCGGGCCCAGCTGGTGGTGATGGCGCGCTGGCCCGCACCCGGTCGCTGCAAGCGCCGCCTGGCCCGCAGCGTGGGGGCGGCAGCGGCGGCTCGGATTCAGGCGCGGCTGACGCGCCATACCCTGGCGGTTGCCTGCAGCCTGGCCCGTCAGCTGGGCCTGGAGGTGGTGCTGGCTGTCGACGGGCTGGGCCCGAGGGCGGCCTGCCGCTGGGGGGCTGCCCTGGGGGCCAACCGCTGCCTGCTGCAGGGCCAGGGCGGACTGGGGCTGCGGATGCACCGCCAGTTTGTGCGGGCGGCGGCCGAGGGGGCTCGGCGGGTGGTGGTGATCGGCAGTGATCTGCCCTGGCTGGAGGGTGGCGACCTGGCGGCGGCCTTCGAGGCCTTGAACCGCCGCTCCGCGGTGCTGGGGCCGGCCAACGATGGCGGCTACTGGTTGCTTGGCCTCCGCCGGCCGGATCCCTGGCTGCTGGGCGGGATGGCTTGGGGCTCCGCCCAGGTGCTGGAGCAGACCCTGGCGGTGATGGCCCAGCGGGGCCTGGAGCCGGCGCTGCTCACCCGGCGCGGCGATCTCGACCGGGGGGAGGACCTGCGGCCGTGGCGCTGAGGCCGCCGCCGATCTCCGTGGTGATCGCGGCCCGTAACGAGGCGCCGCGGCTGCCGGCGCTGCTGGCCGATCTGGCTGCCGCTCCGGAGCTGATTGCCGAGGTGCTGGTGGTGGATGGCGTCAGTGCGGATGCCACCCGTCGGGTGGCGGACCTGGCGGGGGCGCGGGTGCTGGTGACCCCCCCAGGGCGGGGGCTGCAACTGGCCCACGGCATCGCCTGCAGCACCGGTCCTTGGCTGTGGCTGCTGCATGCTGACGCCCGGCTGGAGGCCGGCTGGCGCCGGGCCGTGGCTGCGGCCCTGGGCCTGCCGGAGGCCGCCTGGTTTTGCCACCTGCTGATCGAGGGGGCCCATCCCGCCCTGCGGTTGGTGGAGTGGGGGGTGGCCTGGCGCAGCCGCTGGCGGCAGCAGCCCTATGGCGACCAGGGCCTGCTGCTGCCGCGGCCGCTGCTGGATCGGGCCGGAGGTTTGGCCCCGCTGCCACTGATGGAAGATCTTGACCTGGTGCAGCGCCTGCAGCGACACACCCGGCTGAGGCCCCTGCAGGCCCGGCTGCGGGTGGATGGCCGGCGCTGGCGGGCCCTGGGGATCGGGCAGACGGCCTTGGTGAATGCCCGGCTGCGGCGCGCTTGGCGGCGGGGCGTGCCAGCCGAGCTCTTGGCGGAGCGCTACTACGGAGCTCGGGATTAGGGCGCGTACCAGAAGGCGCAGCGGCGCTGCAGCGGCTCCAGTTCCCAGCCCTGGGCGGCGTAGAAGGCCACCACCTCGGGGTCGGCGAAGAGGCTCACCCGATCCACCTCCATCGTCCGCAGCTGGTCGAGCACGTAGACCATCAGTTGTTTGCCCAGCCCGGCCCCTTGGTAGAGGGGATGGACCGCCACATCCCAGACGGTGGCCTCCACCACGCCGTCGCCGGTGCAGCGCGCGAAGCCCACCAGCTTGGGCAGGCGCGGGTCATGGCGCCAGAGGCCCACGCGCAGCAGGCTGTGCTGCAGAGCCTTGCGCACCCGGCGCAGGGGCCGGCGGCTCCAGCCCACGGAATCACAGAGCTGCTCCAGTTCGATCAGATCGATCTCCCGTTCATGGCTGAGCACCAGGCTCAGCTGGGGATTGGGTGTGGGGCAGAGCCGGTGCTGCTCCCCGTAGAGGCTGGTGAGGAGCTCGGCCGGGGCCACGACTGCCGCGTGCAACGCAATGGCACGATCCTGCCCGATGGCCGTCCGGGCCGGCGACCGGTGGGCCAGCCTGGAGTCCCCTGAGCCCCGATCTCTGGCCCACACCGCCTCACCACCCCTGTTGGTCGCCCTGCATGGCTGGCTGCTGGCGGGCCGGCTGTGGACCCCCCTGGCCGAGGCCCTGGCGCCTGACTGGCAGCTCTGGGCCCCCGATCTGCCCGGCTTCGGCCAGCGGCAACGGCCGCGGGGTCTGCACGCCAATTTGGCCAGCTATGGCCGCTGGCTGGCCCAGGCGGTCCGGGAGCAGGCGGGCGACCGCCCGATCGTGCTGATGGGCCACTCCCTCGGCGGCAGCGTCGCCCTGCACGCCGCCCCCCATCTAGGCGATCAGCTGGTGGGCCTGGTGCAGATCGCCGCCGGTGGGGGGGTGTACCAGCCCCGCGCTTTTGCCCAGGTGCGGCGCGCTGGGTCGCTGTTTTTGCGCTGGAGACCGGGCTGGCTGGCTGAGCTGCCGGGCAGCGACCCCCTGCGCAGCCCCCTGTTGGCCGAGCTTCGCGCTGCCCAGGGGCTGCTGGCCTGCAGCACCAACCGGGGTGCGGTGCGCCAGATTCCCCAGCTCACCGCCCAGCTCCAGGTGCCCAGCCTCTGGATCGCCGGCAGCCGCGACCAGGTGATGGAGCCCCGCTACGTGCGCCACCTGGCCGGTTATGCCGGCCAGCATCACTACGTGGAGCTGGCCGGAGCCGGGCACCTGCCCATGTGTCAGATGCCCGGCCAACTGGCCGGGGTGCTCCGCCCCTGGCTGGAGCAGCTCGGCTGAGGTCGGCTGGGTTCGGCTGAGTTAGAGGGCCGCGAGGCCGCGCTCCTGCAGGTCGGCCAGCTGGGCATAGACGCCGCCTGCCTGCCGCAGTTCGGTGTGGGTGCCCTGCTCGATCAGGTGGCCCTTGCGCAGCACCAGAATGCGATCGGAGGCCTCCACCGTGGCCAGACGGTGGGCGATCACGATGGCCGTGCGTTGCTGCAGTAGGCGGGCCAGGTCGCGCTGCAGAGTGGCCTCGGTGGAGGGGTCCATGAAGGCGGTGGCTTCATCCATCACCAGCACCGAAGGGTCGCGGATCGCCACCCGGGCCACCGAGAGCAGTTGGCGCTCGCCGGAGGAGAGGTTGCCTCCCCGTTCGCGCAGCTCGGTAGCGAGGCCATCGGGGAGGCGCCGCAGCAGGGGCTCCAAACCCAGCTCGGCGCAGATCTTTTGCAGGTCGTCGCTGCTGATCGGCGCATCGAGGCGCAGGTTGTCGGCTACGTTGCCGCTGAACAGAAACGTGTCCTGAAGCACCACCCCGAGCCTCTGGCGCAGGGTGGGAATGGGCAGTTGGCGGATGTCGACGCCATCCAGCAGGATCCGGCCCTGCTGGGGTTCGTAGAGCCGGCAGAGCAGACGGATCACGGTGGTTTTGCCAGAACCGGTGGGGCCCACCAGGGCCACGTGTTCGCCGGGGCCAATCCGAAAGGAGAGGTTGGTGAGGATGGGGTCATCGTCCCGGTAGGCAAAGCTGACGTTCTCGAACACCACTTCGCCGGCACTGGCGCGTTCGCTGCCGCTCTGAATCGCGGCTGCCGTGCGCTCACTGGAGGGCAGCTCGGCGATCTCGATCGGCTGTTCCAGCAGCTCGCCGATGCGCTCGACGGCGGTGAGGCCACCCTGGATCTGGGTGAAGCGCTCCGCCAGTTGGCGCAGGGGGTCGAA
This sequence comes from Cyanobacteriota bacterium, assembly GCA_041168785.1. Lineage (GTDB taxonomy): Bacteria > Cyanobacteriota > Cyanobacteriia > PCC-6307 > Cyanobiaceae > Cyanobium_A. The sequence goes on along the minus strand of JBEEKG010000034.1, from coordinate 4,162 downwards.
CAGGCGTTGGGAGTAGAGGATGAAGGTGGTGAGCGTGCCCAGGCCCATGGCGCTGCCGAGCACCATCCAGCCCCCCAGGGCCAGCACCACGGCCACGGCGCTGAGGGCCACCCACTCGATGAAAGCCGAGATGGCGCTGTCGTACAGGATCGTGCCGGTCACCGCTTCGCGGTAGGCCGTGGTGACACGGGAGAAGCGGGCACTGTTGGTGGCCTCCCGGCGGAACATCTGCACCACCTCCAGGCCCTGCAGGTTTTCCTGCAGGTCGGCGTTGAGCTGGCTGAGCTCCTCGCGCACCCGGTAGTTGGCCGTGCGGTAGCGGCCCTGCAACCAGAGGATGCCGAGCACCACCGGCACCTGGCTCAGCAGCAGCAGCAGGCCCAGGCGCCATTCGATCGAGATCATCGTCACCGCGATCACCAGCAGGGTGACCAGGTCGGCGAGCACCCCCACGGCACCGCTGCCGAACACCTCGGCCAGGGCATCGACATCGCTGGTGAGCCGGGTGAGCAGCTTGCCCACGGGCGTGCGGTCGTGGAAGCGCAACGACAGCGCCATGGCGTGGGCGAACAGGTCGTTGCGGATGCGGGCGGTGAGGCGCTGGCCGACCGCCTGCACGTTGAAGGTCTGGATGCCCTGCAGGCCGAGCCGCAGCAGCACCGCCAGCAACAGCAGCAGCACCAGCTGTTGGAGGGCTGCTGGCACCGGCATGCCGTTGAGCCAGCCCAGGGTGGGCTCACGCCGCAACACGGCGATCGCCTGGCCCACCAGCAGGGGCTGCACCGCAGCGGCAAAGGCCACCGGGATCAGCAGCAGCAGGGTGAGGCCGAGGCGACGGCGATCTTTGCCCAGGTACGGCAACAGCCTTGCCAGGCGTTGCCGATCGAGACGGGCCATCAGCGACTCCGCTGCGGCACCGCCACCCCGAGGCGATCGACGATGCCCTGGAGTACGCCGTCATCGAGGCGAAGGGCCAGGGGGTGGCCCACCAGCCGGGCGGTGCTGTGGAATAGGTCTTCGATGGCGATCAGTCCGTTTTCCTCAAGGGTGCGGCCGGTGGCCACCAGATCCACAATCGCCTCACTCATGCCGGTGATCGGGCCCAGCTCCACCGATCCCGCCAGGTGAATCAGCTCCACCGGCAGATCCAGGGCATCAAAGAAGGCCTGCGCGCAGCCGGTGAATTTGCTGGCGACGCGGCAGTGGGCGGGCAGGTCTGCGGCTCGGCGGTAGCCGCTGCTGGCCTTCACGGCCACGCTCATGCGGCAGCCACCAAACCCCAGATCCAGCAGCTGGGCCACCGGTAGCTGGTGTTCGCGGATCACGTCGTAGCCCACCACGCCCAGCTGGGCCTGGCCGTAGGCCACGTACACCGGCACGTCGGCATTGCGCACGAGCAGGGCCCTGGCCTGGCCGCAGGCACTGGGCACCATCAGCTGGCGGTTGCCGGGTTCCAGCAGGCCGGAAAAGTCGAGGCCGGCGGCGGCGAAGCGGGCCACCGAATCCTTGAGCAGGGCGCCTTTGGCCAGGGCGACGGTGATCATGGGGGAACGCCTGAGGCTGGACTTTAACGATGCCGCAACTCCGCGTTGGCCTGATCCCGGTGCTGCATGACAACTACGTGTTTGTGCTTCAGCGCGACGGCCAGGCTGCCGTGGTGGATCCGGCCGTGGCCGAGCCGGTGATCGCCGCCCTTGACCAGCAGGGGCTGGAGTTGGTGGCGATCTTGCAGACCCACCACCACAGCGACCACATCGGCGGTACCCCCGGGCTGCTGGCCCGCTGGCCGGCTGCAGCAGTGCTGGCCAGCGGGGAGGATCGCGCGCGGATCCCGCTGCAAACCCAGGGTGTCGCCAACGGCGATCGCTTGGAGCTGTTGGGGGAGCCGGTGGAGGTGCTGGCCGTGCCGGGTCACACCCGCGCCCACATCGCGTACCACCTGCCCGCCTCGGGCCATCTGTTCTGCGGCGACACCCTCTTCGCGGGAGGGTGCGGGCGCCTGTTTGAAGGCAGTGCGGCCCAGATGCGGGACTCTTTGCAGCGGCTGGCGGCCCTTCCCCCGGCCACCCGGGTGTGGTGCGCCCATGAGTACACCGAAGCCAACCTGCGCTGGGCCGCCGCCACCGTGGACCCCCAGGATCCCTGCGCGGCTGCCATCGGCACCCGGCTTGCTGCGGTGCGCCAGGCCAGGGCCAGGGGGGAGGCCACCATCCCCAGCTCGGTGGAGCTGGAGCTGGCCACCAACCTGTTTGTACGTGCCAGCAGTGCGGAGCAGCTCGCCAGCCTGCGGGCCAGCAAGGACCACTGGGCGGGTTAGGCGGGGCCGGCGTCCAGCACCCGCAGCGGCTCGCGGGTGGGGAACAGGATGCCCGTGGACCCTGGGCGCAGGCTGAGCTGGCAGCGCTGACCGCGGCCGTATTCCGCCTCCAGGGGCAGCCGCAGCCGCAGTTTGAGGGTGCCGAGCTGCACCTGGTAGAGCCATTCCCGGCCCAGAAACTCGCGGCCCTGCACCCAGGCCTCGCCGTCCCCATCGGGGAGGAGGCCGATGGCCTCCGGACTCACCAGCACCTCCAGGGGCTGCTCGCTTGGAGACAACGCCCCCTCGCTGCTGGCTAGATCGCCGAGGGGGGTGTGGATGCGGGCGCCCTGGGCAGTGGCGGGCAGCAGGTTGCCCTGCAGCACGAAGCGCCCCACAAAGGCGGTGGCGGGTTGCTGCACCAGCTGGCGTGGCCTGGCGCACTGATGCAACACCCCATCGCGCAGCACCGCCACCCGATCGCAGATGGCCAGGGCCTCTTCCGGGTCGTGGGTCACGATCAGGCCGCTGGCGCCACAGCGGGAGAGCACGGCGGGCAGCTCGCTGCGTAGCCGCAGCCGCACCTCCACATCGAGGTTGGAGAATGGTTCATCCAGCAGCACCACCGAGGGGCCAGGGGCGAGGGCCCGGGCCAGGGCTAGCCGCTGGCGTTGGCCTCCGGAGAGTTCGTGGGGGTAGCGGCCTTCCAGTCCCTTGAGGCCGAGCAGCTCGAGCAGCCAGCCGGCGCGGCTGGTGTCCTGGCCGCGCCGCAGCCCGAAGCAGGCATTGCGCCAGGCATCGAGGTGGGGGAACAGGGCGTAGTCCTGGAACACCATGCCGACCCCGCGGCGCTCGGGTGCCAGCCAGCGGCCCGGGCCGGCCACGGTGCGGCCATCGATGCAGACCGTGCCCCGCTCCGGCCGTTCAAACCCGGCGATCAGCCGCAGCAGGGTCGTTTTGCCGCAGCCCGACGGCCCCAGCAGCCCCACGAGTTCTCCCTGGCCGAGGGTCAGATCGATGCCCTGGAGCGTCCACTCCTCGGGGGCGGCGTTGGGGTAGCGGTGCCAGAGGCCCTTGAGCTGCACGTGCTCGCGCACCGGCAACTCGGTAGGCATCAGCTCGGTCAGGGGGCTGGCGATCGGCGCAGGGCCGGCAAGGGCCATAAGCTCGGCCACCATCCTGACCTGGCATGAGCCCCACGATGCAGCCCGAAGCCGTGATCACCGCCCAAGCCCCGGCCCCCGTGGGCCCCTACAACCAGGCGGTGAAGGCCGGTGGCGTGCTCTATTGCTCCGGCCAGATCGCCCTGGATCCAGTCAGCGGGTCGATGGTGGGCGATGGCGATGTGGAGGCGGAGACCCGCCAGGTGCTGAGCAACCTCAAGGCAGTACTCGAAGCAGGTGGCAGCAGCCCCCAGCTGGTGCTGCGCACCACGGTGTTTTTGGCTGATCTGGGTGATTTTGCCCGGGTGAACGGCATTTATGCCGAGGTGTTCGGCGAGGGGGTGTCACCAGCGCGGGCCTGCGTGGAGGTGGCGGCTCTCCCCAAGGGGGCGCGGGTGGAGATTGATGCCATTGCCCTGATCTCCTGATCTTCCCTGGGGCGTGCCGGGTTTCAGTAGGGGGGCTCGAGGGGGCAGTCCATCAGGCCGGCGGCCTGGTCGTCGACGGCGCTGAGCCGTTGCAGGATCGCCTGCAGGTCGAGCGCTGAGAGCTCGCCGTCCCGTCCCCACTTCATCACCGAGCGACCGATGTCGGTGGACTCGTCTGCTCCAGCACCGGAGCCGAAACCGGAGTGCATCGTCACGACCCAGACCTCCCGACGGGATTCAAAAGTGTGTTGGTTTCAACACTAGCGAGCGGTTGG
>JBEEKG010000033.1:0-8811 GCA_041168785.1 Cyanobacteriota bacterium | reverse complement strand
GCCACCTGCACCGTGCATCCGGCTGAAAATGGCGAGCTGATCGAGGCCTTTCTGGCCGACCATCCCGGCTGGCTGCGCCGGCAGCAATGGCAGCGTTGGCCGGGGCCGGCCGGGGGGGATGGCTTCTTCGCCGCCCTGTTGCAGGCGCCGGGTTAGGGCGGGGGCGGTGCCACCACCGGGGGAGGCGGGGCCTCCAGGGGCCCCGGGGGAGGGGTGGCGGGGGAGGCTGGTTCACCGGCGGCCTTGGGGGCGGTGGGGCTGGGGGCCGGCGCGGCGGGGCTGCCGCTGCCGCCCGCTGGGCGCTCCTCGACGCTGGGGGTGGGATCGAGCTCCCAAGGCTGGGGCGCCGTATCCCGAGGGGGGTCGTTCGGGGCCGGGCCGTCGTTGCGGCGCAATGGGCTCTTGCGGCCCGGCTTGTAGCTGTCCTGCAGCAGGGGACGCGGCGGGAACTGGCGCACCGGCAGGTCCTTGCTGATGGGTGCCATGAAGGCCCGCCAGGCGTAGGTGGCCACCACACTGGTGCTGTTGGTCTGGCGGCTGCTGTCGTAGCCCAGCCACACCCCGGTGGTGAGCTGGGGGATGGAACCGATGAACCACAGATCCCGCCCCCCTTCTGAGGTGCCGGTTTTGCCCGCCACGGGCCGATCGGGCAGGGCCGCTCCACCTCCCGTGCCTGACTGCACCGCCTGCTGCAGCATCCACAGCATCATCGCGGCGATGTCGCTGCCCACGGCGCGTCGGCCCGCGTCGCCCTCCACCCGGCGGCTCCAGAGCAGCTCGCCATCGGGGCCAAGGATCTCCTCAAAGGGTGTGGGCTTCACATAGATGCCGCCGTTGTTGATGGCGGCATAGGCCGCGGTCATGTCGACCACGGTCTGCTCATAGGCGCCCAGGGCCATCGGATAGAACCGCCCCATCTCCCGCGTGATGCCCAGGCTCTTGGCGGTTTCGATCACCTTGTCAAAGCCCAGCTCCTGCAGCAGCCCCACCGCCACAGTGTTGAGCGAGTTCTGCAGCGCCACCACCATCGATACCGCCCCCATGTAGCGGTTGCCAAAGTTCTTCGGGCAGTAGCCGGCGAAGCAGCGGGCCGAATCGCGGAACACCCGCTCCGGCAGCATCCCCTCCTTCAGCGCCGTCAGATACACGAACAGCTTGAAGGTGGAGCCGGGCGAGCGCAGCGCCTGGGCGGCCCGGTTGAACTGGCTGGCCTTGAAGTCGGTGCCGCCCACCATCGCCCGCACCAGGCCGGTGCCCGGTTCCATGGCCACCAGGGCCCCTTCCATGCCGCCGGTGGCATAGGTGTCGATCGCCTTCTGGGCTTGTCCCTGCCACGCCAGATTGACGCTGCTGCGGACCGTCAGACCGCCCACCTCCAGCTGCTCTTTGGTGAGCACGTTGGGGAGTTCCTGCTGCACCCAGCTGCTGAACCAGGGGGCCTGGCTGTCCCAGTACTTGGGCTCCGCGGGCTTGAGCTGCAGGGGAGTGCTCTGGGCCTCACGCTGCTCCGCCTCGCTGATGAAGCCCGCCTCTTGCATGCGGCGCAGCACCACGGCCCGGCGCTCCAGGGCAAGATCGGGGTTCACCAGCGGCTAATACACCGAGGGGGCGGGGGGCAGCCCGGCGATCAGGGCTGCCTCGGCGAGGTTGAGCTGGTCCGGGGCTTTCGAGAAGTACACCCAGGCCGCATCGGCCACGCCGTAGGCACTCGAGCCCAGATACACCACATTGAGGTATTCGGTGAGGATCTGGCGCTTGCTGAGCTGGCGCTCGAGCTTGCCGGCCAGAGCCGCTTCCTTCACCTTCCGCACCAGGGTGCGGTCCTGGCTGAGGAACACCGTGCGGGCCAGCTGCTGGGTGATCGTGCTGGCCCCTTCCTCCACCGATCCCTGGGTGATGTTGCGGACCAGGGCCCGGCCGATGCCCACAGGGTCGATGCCGTCATGCTGGTAGAAGCGCCGGTCTTCGGCGGCGATGAAGGCTTCCTCCACCAGGGCCGGCAGGGTTTCGGGAGTGAGCTTTTCGCGGGTCACTGGCCCGATCTTGTGCACCACCTGGCCATCGGCCGAGAGGATGGTCAAGGTGCCGGGGCGGTTGAAGTGGTTGATGCCGCGGGCGTCGGGCAGCAGGCTGTCGAAGCCCGCCACCAGGGCGGCCTGGCCGCAGGCCACGCCGCCACCAATCAGGGCCGCGAGCACCCCCACTCCCACCAGATTGGTGCGCCGTAGCTGGGTTGGGGCCTTGGGAGCGGCCTTGGCGCCGGAGCGGCCCACCTCAGGCAACCAGCACGCTGTGGCCGATCGCCAGGGCCGTGACCAGCATCCCCAGCACCAGGAATGGCTGGGCGCTGGCCTGGTATTTCACGTCGAAGGCCACCGGATCGCGCAGCAGCCAGATGTCCTGGAAGGTGATCTGGGGAATGATCAGCAGCACCAGCAGCACCGCTGCGAAGTGTTGGCCGATCGCGATCAGCACGGCCACCATCGCCAGTTGAAACACATCGATCATGCCGGCGCTGATCCAGCTGGCCTTCTCGATGCCGAACACCACCGGGAGGCTCTGGAGGCCCAGGGCCCGATCGCCCTCCACGCTTTTGAAGTCGTTCACCACGGCGATGCCCAGCCCCGCCAGCGAATAGGCGAGGGTGAGGATCGCGGTGGTCCAGGTGAGCTGGCCAAACAGGGCCTGGCCGGCCCACCAGGGCAGGGCGATGTAGCTGGCGCCCAAGGCGTAGTTGCCCAGCCAGCCGTTCTGCTTCAGCTTCAGGGGAGGGGCGGAATAGATGAAGCTCACAAAGGAACCGCCCAGGGCCAGCAGAAACACCACCGGCGTGCTGTGGCCGGCCCAGAGATCCAGGCCGTACGCCACGCCCAGCCCCGCCAGCAGCAGGATCCAGATCTGGGCCTTCACCTGGCCGAGGGGAATGGCGCCGGAGGGAATGGGCCGGTAGGGCTCGTTGATCGCGTCGATCTCGCGGTCGTAGTAGTCGTTGATCGTCTGGGTGTAGCCCGCCAGCAGGGGCCCGCTCATGAGCATGCAAGCGATCGAGGCGCCCACTTCCGGCAGGGTCCAGTGGAAGTTGCCCGACGCTGCGGCGCCGCAGAGAACTCCCCAGATCAGGGGAATCCAGGTGACCGGCTTCATCAGCTGCAGCCGGATCTTCCAGATCGAGCTGGTGCCGCTGGCACCCTTCATGCCCAGCAGCTGGCGGGCTCCGGCGCCGCTGGCCGCTTCGGGATTGGGGCTGTTGCTCAACGGCTTAGGCCTCAGGCGAGGGTGATTTCGTCGTCGAAAAACCAGGCGGTCTGGCCACCGCTCAGCTCCACCACCACGCCGATGCCCTTGCCGTCCACCGTGCGGAAGCCGGTCACCGTGCCGGTGGAATCGGCCTTGAGCGAATCCACCATCTCCGTGGAAATGCGATCACGCACCCGGGTGACCCGCACCTTCGAGCCGATGTTGATGGTGGCAGCCTGGGACATGGCCGGCGCGACTGGAAAGTGGCGCAACATTAACAGTGCCCAACGGAGCTCCCGGTCATGGTTGCCAAGCGGATCATTCCCTGTCTCGACGTGGCCGATGGCCGGGTGGTGAAGGGCGTGAACTTCGTGGGTCTGCGGGATGCGGGCGACCCGGTGGAGCTGGCCTGCCGCTACAGCGCCGCGGGTGCGGATGAACTTGTTTTCCTTGACATCGCCGCCAGCCACCAGGGCCGCGGCACCCTGGTGGAGCTGGTGCGGCGCACTGCGGAGGCCGTCACCATCCCCTTTACCGTGGGTGGCGGCATCAGCAGCGTGGAGGGGATCACCGAGCTGCTGCGGGCCGGTGCCGACAAGGTGAGCCTCAACTCCTCGGCCGTGCGCGATCCGGAGTTGGTGGACCGCGGGGCCGAGCGCTTTGGCTGCCAGTGCATCGTCGTGGCGATCGATGCCCGGACCCGCGCTGGTGGGGGCTGGGATGTCTATGTCAAAGGTGGCCGCGAGAACACCGGCCTCGATGCGGTGGCCTGGGCCCGCCAGGTGGTGGCCCGGGGGGCTGGTGAGATCCTGCTCACCTCGATGGATGGCGATGGCACCCAGGCTGGCTATGCCCTCGACCTCACCCGGGCGGTGGCCGATGCGGTGGAGGTGCCGGTGATCGCCTCGGGAGGTGCCGGCTGCATTGACCACCTCGCCCAGGCCCTCGATTCTGGCCCTGAGGGCGGCCACGCTTCAGCAGCGCTGCTGGCCTCGTTGCTTCATGACGGGGTGCTCACCGTGGAGGCGATCAAAACCGAGCTGCTGAGCCGAGGTCTGCCGATCCGGCCGCTTGCCCAGCCGCTCACGTCGGCTTGTTAACGCTTGTAACATCTCGATAAAGGCCTGTCTCGGCCTGCGCCCTGCTCCGTTCCCTTCGAGTGTTCACCGCCCTGCCTGCCCTCCCGCCTCCCGCCTCCACCGCGATCGCCCTGGGCATGGTGGCGAGCGTGGTGGCGTTGGTGGCGTGGGCCTTGCAGCTGATGCAGGCCGCCAGCGACCGGCGCGAATTTTCGCTGATGCTGGCCGGCTGCATGGTGTGCTCCGCCGCCGTGGGCTTGGCCACGGTGATGGTGCTCACGTTCACCAGCCCTGGCCGCCTCGAGGCCCGCGGCCTGCTGCCCCCCTCGCCTGCGGAGTCGGGGGTGAGCCTGGATTCCATCGTGCCGCCTTGGGATGGGCAGCTTTAGGCCTGGCGATCCGGCGGCGGTTCAGGAGCTGTTTGAGCAGATCGCCCCGCGGTACGACCAACTCAACGATTTGCTCAGCTTCGGCTTGCATCGGCTCTGGAAGCGCCAGGCCGTCGCCTGGTTGCAACCCCGGCCGGGGCAGCAGCTGCTGGATCTCTGCTGCGGCACGGGTGATCTGGCCCTGGTGCTGGCGGCCCGGGTGAGACCCGGGGGATCGGTGCTCGGTCTCGATGCGGCGGCGGCCCCCCTCGCTGTGGCGGCTCGTCGAGCGGCCCTGCAGCCCTGGTTGCCACTGCGTTGGCAGCAGGGCGATGCCCTGGCCACGGGCTTGGCGACTGGGAGTTGGGATGGTGTGGCCATCGCCTACGGCCTGCGCAACCTGGCTGATCCAGGGGCGGGTCTGGTGGAGCTGCGGCGGTTGCTGCGCGATGGCGGCCGGGCGGCGGTGCTCGATTTCAACCGACCCAGCGGTGTGGTGGCTGCGTTTCAACGCTTCTACCTGCGCCGTCTGGTGGTGCCCACCGCTGAGCAGTTCGGCATCCCGGAGCATTACGCCTACCTGGAGGAGAGCCTGCAGCGTTTTCCCACTGGCGCTCAGCAGCAGGTTCTGGCCCTGGAGGCCGGCTTCCGTGCGGTGCGCCATCGCCCCCTGGCCGGTGGCCTGATGGGCTTGCTGGAGCTGGTGGCCTGAAGCCAGCCGCCTGAAGCCAGTGGCCGGCTTGGATCCTGGCTGCCAATGTTGGCTGCGATGGGGATTGCGATTGGCCGCTGTCCACTGTGTAGGCCTTTCGGCTGTTCCGCCTTCGGCGACATCCCGAGCCCCGTCGCCATCGACAATGGCGCCACGACAGGCGCCCATCCCCCGTGCATTTCCAGGACATCATTGCGACCCTGAACCGCTTCTGGGCCGAGCAGGGCTGCCTGATCTTGCAGCCCTATGACACGGAGAAAGGGGCCGGCACGATGAGCCCCCATACCGTGCTGCGGGCGATCGGCCCCGAGCCCTGGGCGGTGGCTTATCCGGAGCCCTGCCGCCGGCCCACCGACGGCCGCTACGGCGACAACCCCAACCGGGCCCAGCACTATTTCCAGTACCAGGTGCTGATCAAGCCCAGCCCCGATGGCATCCAGGAGACCTACCTCGCCTCCCTTGAGGCTCTCGGCATCCGGGCCCGGGAGCACGACATCCGCTTCGTGGAAGACAACTGGGAATCCCCCACCCTCGGAGCCTGGGGCGTGGGCTGGGAGGTGTGGCTCGACGGCATGGAAGTCACCCAGTTCACCTACTTCCAGCAGTGCGGCGGCATCGACTGCCGGCCCGTGTCAATCGAGATCACCTACGGCCTCGAGCGGCTGGCCATGTATCTGCAGGACGTGGAGAGCATCTGGGATCTCTCATGGGATGGCAACCGCTCCTACGGCGACATCTGGCTGCCGTTTGAAAAGGGCCAGTGCACCTACAACTTCGAGGCCTCCAACCCGGAGCGGCTCAAGCAGTTGTTCGCCCTCTATGAGGCTGAGGCCGCCGATCTGGTGGCCAAGCAGCTGCCTGCACCGGCCCTCGATTTCGTGCTCAAGTGCAGCCACACCTTCAACCTGCTGGAGGCCCGCGGCGTGATCTCCGTCACCGAGCGCACCGCCACGATCGGCCGGATCCGCAACCTGGCCCGTCAGGTGGCGGAGATCTGGTTGGCCGAGCGCGAGGCCCTGGGCTTTCCGCTGCTGGCCCAGCCGCCGCTGGAGGCCCCGGCCCCACCCGCTCTGTGAAACGCCTGCTGCAACGGAGTCTGCTGGTGCTGGTGGTGGCCGGTGGCAGCTTTCAGTTGGGGCGGCTCAGTGAGCGGGCCGTCTGGCCCTGCCGTGTGCGGCCCGTCGCCAGCTTGGTGGCGCCCCTAATGGGCCAAAAGATGCCCAGCCGGGAGCTGTGCGATCTGCTCCTCAAGATCCCCCTCTTCTAGGGGCGTGGGAACCCTGAGGGGTCCCAGCGCGGAGTGGGCGGTTGGCCGAACAAGCGGGTGCGGCTAGGCGTGGCCGAATGGCCTGGGTCTGGGTTGGGGTGCTGGCCCTGCTGCTGTTGAGGGTGGCGCTGGTGGCCTTCACCCCGGCATCGCCTGCCGCTGGCGATCCGGTCTTGCGGTTGCAGGCTGCCAGTCCGCTCCCCCTGGAGGTGGAACTGCGGGGGCGTTTGCTGACGGATCCGGTGGCTAGCACTGGCACCGGGCGGTCCTGTCGCGCCCTGATGGAGCTGCCCGTGGGGCGCACCGAACTGCGTTTTTCGGCCTGTCCGCCGCTTCAGGAGGGCTGGCGGCTGCGGGTGCGGGGTCGCCTGCGCCGGCCCCAGGAGTCGCCCCATCCGCTACTGGCGGCCCCTGCCGCGCGACTGGCTCGCCAGGGGGCCTTCACCCAGCTGCAGGTGCAGGATTTCGAGGTGCTGCAACGGCCGGCTACGCCGGTGGCGGATCTGCGTCGCCGCATGGCCCAGGCCCTGTTGCGGCAGGCCGGCCCCGACCGCGGTGGTGTGCTCGCCGCCCTGGTGCTGGGCAGTGCGGTGGTGCCGGTGCCGGCGGAGCTGCGCGAGGCCTTCCGGGCGTCGGGCCTCTCCCATGCCTTGGCGGCCTCGGGCTTTCACCTGTCGGTGCTGCTGGGCGTGGTGCTGCCCCTCGGCAAGCGCTTGCCCCGCCCGGGGCGGTTGGGCCTGGCCGCAGCGGCGATGGCCCTGTTTGTGCTGCTGGCCGGTCCCCAGCCCTCCGTGCTGCGAGCCGTGTTGATGGGGGCGCTGGCGCTGGGGGTGGTGGAGAGTGGCCACCGCAGCCGGCCTTTGGGGATCCTGTTGGCTAGTGCACTGGCCCTGCTGCTGGTGCGGCCCGACTGGCTGCTGGATGTCGGCTTCCAGCTCAGTGTGGTGGCCACCGCTGCCCTGGTGGTCTCAGCACGGCCATTGGAGCTGGGTCTGCGCCGCTGGCTGCCGGGCTGGCTGGCGGTGGCCACGGCGGTGCCCCTGGCCGCTTCGCTCTACACCTTGCCGCTGCAGCTGCTGCACTTCGGCGTGGTGCCGCTCTATGCCGTGCCCGCCAACCTGGTGGTGGCGCCCCTGCTGACGCCCCTCACCCTGGGGGCGATGGCCCTGGCGGTCCTGGCGGTGCTGCTGCCGCCGCTGCTGCCCCTGGCCACGGTGCCCGTCGATTGGCTGTGCGGTGGGTTGGTGCTGGTGGTGAAGGTCTTTGCGGCCCTGCCCATGGCCCAGTGGCAATTGGGGCGTCCCGCGCCCTGGCTGGTGCTCTTGCTGAGCTTTGGGGTGGTCGGCCTGGCGGTGCCTCACCTGGCCCGCCGCTGGAGGCTGCTGGGCCTGGGGCTGCTGGCCCTGGCGGTGGCCCTCCATCTCAGCTTGCTGGGCGCCGACCAGCTGCTGCTGGTGCACCAGGGAAGGCTCGATCTGCTGGTGGCGCGGCATCGGGGCCGGGCGGCCCTGGTGAGTGGTTCCGCCGATGGCTTCAGCTGCACCCAGGTGGGCCAGCTGGCCAAGGGGCTGGGGGTCCAGCGCTTCGACTGGGCACTGCTGCTCGATCCAGTGGCGCCGGAGCACCCGGCCTGCTGGCAGGGCCAGGCTGGGCTGGTGCTGGCCAGTGCGGATGGCAGCCTGCCGCTTTACCCCGGCCAGCGCCTGGACAGTGGCGGCCTCAGTGCCGCCCCAGTGGCGATCGAGAGCCGGGCGATGCAGCTTCAGCTGGGCCGATGGCGTTGGCTGCTGCTGCCCGATCGCCAGGCGCTCTGGGCCTGGCAGGAGCAAGCTGGGGGGCCGCAGCCTCGAGCTCAGCAGCGGTTGGATGGAGTGTGGCTGGGTTTCCAGCCATCAGTGCGGGAGCGCACCCAGTTGCGTGGCCTGGGTGCCGAACGGGTGTGGCTGAGCGGTGCGCCCCCACCCGGCTGGCCGGCGTCCTGGGCGGCCAGCGGCCCCAGTGGATCCCTGCAGGCGGTGCGGGGGTGATCGATCCTTAAAGTGCTTCCGGGCCTGTGGGCCCTTGGAGAGGTGGCTGAGTGGTCGAAAGCGAACGACTCGAAATCGTTTGAAGGGCAACCTTCCGTGGGTTCGAATCCCACCCTCTCCG
>JBEEKG010000032.1:0-4245 GCA_041168785.1 Cyanobacteriota bacterium | reverse complement strand
GGCCATTTCAGGGTCCGTTCCTAAAAATAGTTGCCAGAGGTGCGCCTTTTGTAGCAAGGCAAGCATTTCCGGGCGCATCACGCTTCAAATCTTCGTCGAGGCCACGACGTGGATGCTGGATCCACATCTCGGCACGCCGCATTGCTAGTTTCTTAAAGATTATTAATGTTTCGGCTCTGGAAGCGAAAAGTGATCAGCTTTCCAGGCTGACGGTTTTCATTCGGGGCGTTTCCCACTGCTTGCTACTCATCTCCTTGTGTTATGGCTTTTTTAGATCTGCTGAACCAGAACCAAAAGCGGAAACCGCTCACCAGTTCCACCGCTCCCAGCACCGGTGGCGCCGCCGCCGGCAGTTCGGCCAGCGCTCTGATCAGTAAGTCCAGCCAGTTGCCGGTGGTTATCCCCACCAGCCCACAGGGTGCAACCATCGCCGCCACGGCCACATCCACCACTACATCCAAAACCGCGCCCCTGGCCACCAGCCTTAAGAGCGGAGGCGCCAAACCCGCGGCGAAGCCGAGCCCAATAGCCAACCAGGCGCCGACGGCCTACGACGGCACGGCCAGTACCACCGAGAGTGCAGTGCTCCAGGACAAGGTTCCGGCAGCGCTGGATCCAGAGCGGGGGGCGCTCACCTATCAACTGGTTAGCGGCGTGGCGGCCGGCCGGCTCGCCTTCAATGCCAACGGCAGCTACAGCTTCAACCCCGGCACTGATTTCAAGCACCTGGTTGCTGGTGAGACCAACCGGGTGACCTTCAGCTACCAGGCGATCGACAACAAGGGAGCCTTGAGCGCCCCCAGAACGGTCACCATCACGATCAAAGGCCAGAACGATGCACTAACACCCAGCATCGGTCTGACGCCAACCGGCACCTACATGGGCAACCGGAATCCAGGCGATGCCGCACTGGATCTGGAATTCCGCGTGCGCGCCGACGACATGATCCACCTCCTGCGGCTGTTGCGGCCGGACAACACCCTCTGGGGGGGCGATCCTGGCCACCGATGTGAACGGCAACCCGTACACCATCTCCGGTACGCGCCCCTCCAACAGCTACGGCAACAACCTGGCCAATGCAGGGGCGGATCGGCTCTATGGCACCGCCGATGATCTCAAGCGTGGCGATGCCGGCTACGTGACCAATGCCATGGGCACGGGGGCTGAGCAATGGGCTAATCCTGAAACCGCATTCGTGCGCCTCGCCAGTCCGGATTGGGGCAGCACCAATGGGGTTGAAGTGATCGGCAAGCCCAGGGGCTTCGAGGGCAGCGCCGGGGTGGATACCACTCTCAAGCTCGTTGAACCGATCACCCAGGCCCTGCCCAATGCCCGGCTGGTGAGCAACGGCCTGGGAACCCAGAGCACAGCAGTGCCCAACACCGCTGGTGTCAACCTTTACCACATGAGTTTTGGTCAATATGTTGACCACGGCCTCGACTTCACAGCCAAGGGAACACCCGGCCAATCCATTGCTGCCCAGGTGGCCCCTACAGATCCCTATGCTGCCACCGTCGGAGCGACGGGAGCCGTTGGCGTGGTGGGTAACCGCGCCGCCCAATATGTCCTCGATCGGGAGACAGCAAGTCCGACGTTCGGGCAGCTGGTGGAGGTGGCCTATTACGACAGCCGTTTCGGCGCCCCTGGGCTTTACAGCCTCGATGGCACCCGTTCGGCCAGGCAGATCAATGGCAGTGCCGACCTGCAGGACTGGCAGCTGCTGGCGAAGAATAAAACCGAGAGCTTCATCCAGAACAGCCAGCTTTACGGCTCCAGCGATGCCCATGAGTATCTGCTGCGAGACAGTGCGCGCTACAACGACAAGGGGGCATTCAGCGTTGATGGGATTACCTATTCAGGGACCCCTTTTGAGCTGGTTCGGATCACTGACAGCAATGCTCCCGGTGGCATCCGCCTGCTGAAGACCGCCCAGATGCTTTCCTCGCGGGTTCGCATGGGCGACGGACTTCCCGGTTTGCCCACCTATGCCGAGGTGCTGCTCAACAACGGTGTCAACTCAGCCTTAATCAAAGCGGTTTTCGAGGCCAATGGAGGCCTTGGCGCAGCCCTGGGCAGCCCGGAGTGGCTGGCCTTGGCGGCAGATCCGCGCTTTGTCGATAACAGCAATGTGAGGGATTTCGATCCCGCCTCACCCACCTTCGGTCAATTCACTGGATCTCCGCTGAACGGCGATCTTTCGCGGGCCGTCTTTGCCCGGAATGGCACCACCGACGCCGCCGCCCTGGGAGCGATCGATCAGAATCTCGATCGCATTCCAGACTTCAGCCGCCACCTCAGCGACATCCAACTGGCTCAGTACGGAATCACCCGGGCCCAAGCCGATGCCCAGACTCCGATCCGCTCTGAAGACTGGGGAGCCGGCCAGTTGCTCAGCCATATGGTGGCTGGAGACTGGCGTTCCAATGAGAACATCGGCCTCTCCACGATCCACACAATGTGGGCCAGGGAGCACAACTTCTTTGTGGGCCGCCTGAAGGAGGCTGTGATCGCAGCCGACAAGGAGGGTGACAAGGACTGGAAAACGGCCTGGTCTGCTCAGATCCTGGAAGAAGACTATTTCCAGATGGCCCGGATTCTGATGGAAGGTGAATATCAGAAATTGCTGTTTGAGGAATTCGTGCCGGCCCTCACCGGTGATATGCCCGGCGGCGGCTTGCACGGCTGGCGCGGCTACGACCCGAGGGTGGATGCCTCGATCTCGGTGGAGTTTGCGGCGGTGGCCTACCGCGTGGGCCACTCCCAGATCAATGAGGATCTCCTGCCGGGGATCGCACTCCTGGATACATACCTCAATCCTCAAATGTTCATGGGATTTGCTCCCAGTGCGATCGAGGCCGGCCTGGTGCAGAAAGCCCATGAAGCGATCGACACCCTGATGACCGACGGGGTGCGCAACAACCTGGTGACCCGCAACCTCGATCTGTTCACGGCCAATGTGCTTCGCGGCCGGGAGATGGGTTTGCCTAGCTACCAGAATTTCCGCAGCCAGCTCTTCAGCAAGGGGCCCCTGAATAAGGCCAATGGCTCCGATTACACCGACACCTTGACGGGCAACGTCATCTTCAAGCCCCAAGCCAGCTGGGCGGAATTCGGCACCACCCTGCGCGACTGGACGGCCTCCACAGGCCCTAATGGTCTGCCGCTCGCCTTTGACGCCGCCAACGAGAGCACCTTCGGCAGTAGTGCTCTGCTGGTCAAATTCATGCAGGTGTACGGTTCTGGCAAGGGCCAAGTTTCTACTTGGGCCCCTACCGCCATCGACCTAAAGGGCAGCACCGGCCTCGGCGACATCGATCTGTGGGTGGGCATGCTGGCCGAAAAGCCTGCCATCAACACCGGCCAGGTGGGTCCCTCCATGGCGGCCGTGCTCTGGGATCAGTTCGACCGGCTCCAGGAAGGCGACCGCTTCTATTACAAGGATCGGCTGACGGGCAACGGCGTGGGCCTGTGGAATGAGCTCGATACGCTGAGCGACATTGTCAAGCGCAACTCCGTCGCAGAATTGAAGCTTCCAAGTAACAACATTTTCGATGTGCAGAGTTCCAATATCGTGAACAATGCTGCATTCGTTCAGAGTGCTTTGGGGGTTGGCGATCAGATGCGGACCATCACCGATCTGTGGACGAACCAGGCCGATCCCTGGGCTGGTGTGTTTACATCGAATGTAGGAGACAAATATCTTTCGGCGCTGTAAGTCGCCTTTGCGTAAGCGTCACCCAGCGGCTGGTTGCTCTCCCTGGGGCATGCCGATGGGTGATCGAATTGGGGCAGCCCCAATTTCCTCGAACTCAAAGCCTGAGCCCAGCAGGAAGCTCAGGCCCTTGCCGCTCTGAGT
Organism: Cyanobacteriota bacterium; assembly: GCA_041168785.1. Lineage (GTDB taxonomy): Bacteria > Cyanobacteriota > Cyanobacteriia > PCC-6307 > Cyanobiaceae > Cyanobium_A. Next base: position 389 of record JBEEKG010000032.1, on the reverse strand, counting down.
TCGCGGATATACGACTGTTAATCACGTACGGGCCCGCTGCACTAGTGGAGGGGCATTGCCGCGGGCTGCACGTGCATTGAGTGCTGCACGTATACGCCAGCAGTTCGGAAGCCACTCGCTGAACCTGATGGGCTCAATGGATGGCGGCGCCCATAGGTTGCGCCTTGGCTATATCTGTAAGTGCTCTTGTTGCCTCCAAGCGAGCATGTTCCGCTGTTTGGTCAAAAGCCTGGAGCGGCTTGACCCACAGGTGCGCCTGCTTGCCTTGGCTGCCTGACTGTCGCAACAAGCCTGAAGAGTCGCGTACTCCCCATCTTTACTTCCACTTACCGAACACAGCCCATTTCCTCATAGTGGCGCCTTCGAGCCGGTGCTCACGACCCATTTGG
>JBEEKG010000031.1:0-6843 GCA_041168785.1 Cyanobacteriota bacterium | reverse complement strand
CTGCCGGTGATTCCCTTCAGCGACTGAGCCAACCGCCGGCAGCGCTCGCCATGGGTGGGGACAGTTGCCAGACAGGCCGAGCAGACCTCGCCCTACCCAACCCAGGTCGTTATGGTCACAGCGTGTGAGGAGTGGGAACGCTCTTCCAGGGTCGAAACGAGGACAGACTCCCGGAATCGTTCCAACTCAGAGCCCTGCCTTTGGCGGGGCTTTTTTATTGGTCGCGCAACCAGAGCTCGGCCTGATCCTGGCCGCAGGCCCAGGTACGCCCAGCAAAAAGCCGGCCCCAGGGGGCCGGCTGAGTTCAGGACAAGCACGGGCCCCAAGGGGCCCAGGGATCACTTGATGGTGACCTTGCCGCCTGCTTCTTCCACAGCCTTCTTGATGGTTTCAGCTTCGCCTTTGGCGATGCCTTCCTTGATGGCACAGGGAGCGCTTTCCACCAGGGCCTTGGCTTCGCCCAGACCAAGGCCGGTGGCCTCGCGGACGGCCTTCAGCACCTTGATCTTGGCGGCGGCGTCAAAGCTGTCGAGCATGACGTCGAATTCGGTCTTCTCTTCAACGGCTTCGGCAGCAGCAGCGGGAGCTGCGGCCATCACCACGCCGGCGGAAGCGGCGGCGGACACACCGAAAGCCTCTTCGATCTGCTTGACGAGCTCGGAAGCCTCAAGCAGGGAAAGGGTTTTCAGCGATTCGAGAATCTTGTCGGTAGTAGCGGACATGGTTGGGAATCAGCAACAGATCTGTTTGTGAACAGTCGGATCGAGGGAGCTCGAACTCGCGGAATGCGATCAGCCTTCGCCGGATTCGGCGTGCTGGTTGAGCGCCCGGGCAAGACCGGATGGAACCTCGTTGATGCCCACAGCCAGCTTGGTGGCCACGGCATTGATCGCACCGGCGATCTGGGCCATGAGCACCTCCTTGGAGGGCAGATCCCCGATGGCCTTGATTTCGGATTGGGAGAGGAGCTGACCTTCGAAAAGGCCTCCTTTCACTTCCGACTTCTTCGTGTCCTTCTGGAAGGACTGCACGGCCTTCACCGCACCACCCACGTCGCCCTTGACGAGCACGAAGGCGTTGGTGCCGGTGAGCAGGGAATCGAGATTCGACCAGGCGCTATCGCCATCAATGGCCCGGCGCATCAAGGTGTTTTTGGTCACCTTGCACACACCGTTGCTGGCCTGCAGACGGGTCCGCAGATCAGACATCTCCTTGATGGTCAGGCCCTTGAAATCGAGGACCAGCGCCATTTCGGCCTCGCCGAGGAGCCCCTTGAGCTCTTCGACGATCTGTTGCTTGTTCTCCAGAGTGCGGCCCATAGGGAAGGAACGGATCGGGGGAACAAGCCGGGAACGCGGCCCGGGACGCCAAAGCTTTCCCGGATGGGAAAACCTCAGCTCGAGGCCGCTGCCTGTTCTGTCACCCGTCCGGACGAATCCGATCTGGAGCCAAACCTGTCGCGATCACCTCGGCAGGACTTACACAAGGTTGGCCGGCGAACCGGACAACACAGGCAACCTGCTGTCTGGGGTTGGGCGCGTGCCCTTCTGGCAAAAGCCAGCTCAATACATTACACGCCGAAGCGCCCCAGGAAGGTTTGCAGCCTCCCACTGCGCGGCGCCGTGAACACCTGATCGGGGGAGCCCTCCTCCTCGACCTGGCCCTCATTGAGAAACAGCACCCGGTTGGACACCTCCCGGGCAAAGCGCATCTCATGGGTCACCACCACCATGGTCATGCCCGCCTCCGCCAGGCGCCGCAGCACAGCCAACACCTCGGCCACCAGCTCCGGATCGAGGGCGCTGGTGGGCTCGTCAAACAACATCACCGCCGGATCCATGCACAGGGCGCGGGCGATCGCCACCCGCTGTTTCTGGCCACCGGAGAGCTGCTGGGGCCAGGCCTGGGCCCGATCCTCCAGGCCCACCAGGGCCAACTGCTGCCGCGCCCGCTGCCGGCAATCGGCCAGGGGCAAGCCCAGGATGCGGTGGGGCGCCAGGGTGAGGTTGTCCAGCACCGAGAGGTGGGGAAACAGGTTGAACTGCTGGAACACCATGCCCACCTGACGGCGCAGCAGCCGGCGCTCACCCCAGGGCAAGCGCCGGGCCGACAGATCCCGCCCCATCACCTCCAGGCTGCCCTGATCAAACCGCTCCAGCCGGTTCAGACAGCGCAGCAGGGTGCTCTTGCCGCAGCCGGACGGTCCGATCACGGACACCACATCTCCCTTGGCGAAGCTGGCACTGATGCCCTGCAGCACCGGCTGGTCCGCGAACCGCTTGTGCAGATTTCGACAGGCCAGCACGGGGACGGCCCCTGGACTCACGATCATGGCGAGAGCACGACTGAGATCGGACGCCGTGAACCATCACACCGTAGGGAGGAGGGGGACCAGGCTGGTGCTGGGACTGCTGGTGATGGTGGGACTGCTGCTGGCGGCAGGGGCCGGCCTCGGACTGCGGCCTGCCCGGGCCAACACCCCCTGGCAAGTCGGCGTGGACCCCACCTACCCGCCCTTTGAAATGCAGGCGGCGGACACCGGCGAGCTGACGGGCCTGGATGTGGAGCTGATGCGAGAAATCGGCCGCCGCAGCGGCCACCCGATCGAGTTCGTGGCGCTGCCGTTTTCGGGACTGATTCCGGCCCTGCAATCCCGGAATCTGGATGCGGCGGCCAGTGCCATGACCATCACGGCAGAACGGGCCCAGACGGTGGACTTCTCCCGGCCCTACTTCGCCGCCGGCCTGGCGATTGCCGTGCGCAATGGCAGCCCGGATCTGGTCAGCCTCAATGCCCTCAAGGGACGCAAGGTGGCCGTGCAGATCGGCTCTACCGGTGCCAAAGCCGTCCAGGCCGTACCGGGCGTCACGGTGGTGCAGTTTGACGCCGCCCCCCTGGCCCTGCAGGAACTGCTCAACGGCAACGTGGAGGCCTATGTCAACGACTTGCCCGCCACCCTCTACGCCATCCGGGAAGCGGGGCTCCAAGGGGTGCGGATCGCGGGGAAACCCCTCACCAGCGATTTCTATGGCATCGCCCTGCCGAAGGGCTCGCCCCTGGTGGCGGAGATCAACCGGGCCCTGGATTCCATGATCGCCGATGGCTCCTACGACACCCTCTATCGCCGCTGGTTCGACCAGGCCGCGCCGCCCCTGCCCCTGGTGGCCCCAGCCCTGGCCGAGGGGAGCCTTGGGGCCCAGCTCAACCTGCGGCGGCTGGGCCAGAACCTGCTCCGGGGCGCTGGCGTCACCCTGGCGCTCGCCGTGCTGTCCTTCAGCTTCGGGCTGGTGGGAGCCTGCCTGCTGGCCTTCAGCCAGCTGGGGAGAATCCGGATCCTGCGCTGGGCCAGCCAGCTCTACATCGCCTTTTTCCGCGGCACCCCGATGCTGGTGCAGCTGTTTCTGATTTACTTCGGGCTCCCAGCCCTGTGCCGCGACCTGGGCCTGCCCTTCAGCCTCGACCGCTTCGTGGCTGCCGTGCTGGCCCTGAGCCTGAACGGGGCGGCCTACATGGCCGAAACCCTGCGCGGGGGGATCGAGTCGATCGAGGCCAGCCAGTGGGATGCGGCGGATGCCCTGGCCATGAACCCGATCGAGCGCATGCGCTTCGTGATCTTTCCCCAGGCCCTGCGCAGGGCGCTGCCCCCGCTTGCCAACGAGGGCATCACGCTGATCAAGGACACCAGCCTGGCGGCGGTGATCGGCTTCGACGAACTGTTCCGCGAAGGCCAGTTGATGGTGGCCACCACCTACCGGGCCTTCGAGATCTACATCGCCGTCGCGATCGTGTATCTGGTGATGACCAGTACGGCCGCCGCCCTGTTCAAGGGACTAGAGCGCCGGCTCAGCCCTCCTGCTTGATGTCCTGCAGGGCGGAGAAGTCGACTTCCACCGAAGGACCCATCGTGGAGGTGACGTACAGGCTCCTCCAATAGCGGCCCTTGGCGCCACTGGGCTTGTTGCGGTCGATGGTCTCCTGCAGGGCCTTGAGGTTGTCGAGCAGTTTGGCTGCATCAAAGCTGGCCTTGCCGAAGCGCACGTGCACGATGCCGGTACGGTCGGCGCGGAACTCGAGCTTGCCGGCCTTGAACTCGTTGATGGCACCAGCCAGATCGGTGGTGACGGTGCCAGCCTTGGGGTTTGGCATCAGGCCCCGGGGACCGAGCACCCGGCCCAGCTTGGCCACTTTCGGCATCATGTCGGGCGTGGCGATCAACAGGTCGAAGTCCATCTCGCCCTTGGCGATCTGATCCACCAGGTCGTCGTCGCCGGCCAGATCGGCGCCAGCAGCCTTGGCGGCGGCCACGGCCTCACCGCGGGCAATTACCGCAATGCGAATCGACTGGCCGGTGCCATGGGGCAGGGCCACGGTGGTCCGCAGCTGCTGGTCGGTGTACTTGGGATCGATGCCGAGGCGCACGTGGGCCTCGAGGGTTTCGTCGAACTTGGCATTGGCGTTGGCCTTGACCAGCTCAATGGCCTCCAGGGGCCCATAGCTGCGGTCTTCGACCTTGGCGCTGACAGCGGCGAAACGCTTGGAAATTTTCGGCATGGTGGGAATGGGGTACGGACGATTCAGGTCTGGAACTGATCAGCAGGTGACTGCACAGGACTGCCTGGATCTCCCCCGGCTAAGGGTGGATGGATTCGGGACGGAGCGGGGCTCAGTCGTTGACGGTGACGCCCATGTTGCGGGCGGTGCCTTCAATGATGCGCATGGCCGATTCAACGCTGGTGCAGTTGAGATCGGGCAGCTTGGTCTTGGCGATCTCCTCGAGCTGGGCACGGTTGATGGCACCCACCGACCCCTTGGCGGAGGTGGCGGCACCCTTCTCAATGCCAGCGGCCTTGGAGATCAGCACCGAGGCGGGAGGGGTCTTGAGGATGAAGGTGAAGCTGCGGTCTTCGAAGACCGAGATCTCCACCGGAATCACGAAACCGGCCTTCTCCTGGGTGCGGGCGTTGTACTCCTTGCAGAACGCCATGATGTTGACGCCGTGCTGACCGAGGGCAGGGCCCACCGGCGGCGCGGGGTTCGCTTTGCCGGCATCGAGGGCCAGCTTGATTACGGCAACGACTTTCTTGGCCATCGTCTCGGGCTACTGGGGCAAAACTCCCAGAGGGAGTGTGGGCAAAACTCCCGATGGGAGCGTGGGCGGTGCTGCGGATGACCTCCAGAGCTGGAGGTGTGCGAAAGGCGGCCGTCCTCCGCAGGGAGACGGCCGCTGAAACGGCCGGGGCCTAACTCTGTTTGCTGATCTGGGAGAACTCGAGTTCCACCGGGGTTTCCCGGCCAAAGATCGAGAGAAGGGCTTTGAGCTTGTTGCGCTCTCCGGACACCTCGATCACCTCGCCCTGGAAGTCCTTGAACGGACCCGCCGTGACCAGGATCTGGTCGCCTTCGGTGAGATCCACCTTGACGACAGCTTTCTTCTCGGCCGCCCGCTTGAAGATCCGGTCGACCTCCGAGCGGCTCAGGGGACGGGGCTTGATGTGACCCCGGGCCTTGGCCGTGGCCCGGCGCTCCTCGGCCCCCACGAAATTGATCACGTTGGGGGTGCTGCGCACCGCCATCATCGTGTCCTCATCGAGCACCATCCGCACCAGCACATAGCCGGGGAACACCTTCTCCTCGGTGCTCTGGCGGGAGCCATCCTTCTTGAGCTTGACCCCGGGGGTCTGGGGGATCTCGATCTCCAGAATCCGGTTATCCACGCCGAGGGTGACCGCCCGTTGCTCCAGGGTGGCCTTCACCTTCTTCTCACAGCTGGAGGCCACCTGCACGGCGTACCAGCGGGCGACCTGAAGCTTCTCGCCACTGGCCGGCTGCTCCTGCACCTGAGCGACGGGCTCCAGGCCAGCCTCCAGCCCATCGGCTGCAGACTCCAGGACGTCGAGAGAACGGTCGGTGGGGCTGTCGGTCAGGGGCTCAGACACGGGACTCACAACGGGAACGGAATCGGCGGACGGGAGTTCAGCAGGACGGGAATGGGCAGGAGAGCGGACTCACCGGAAGACCTGAATGGCCGCCCAGCCATAGAAACGATCGATGGCGGCGATCGCCGCTGCCGAGAGACTCACCATCAAAATGACGGCCACCGATTCACTGAACAGCTGCTGACGGCTGGGCCAGACGACCTTGCGCAATTCCGCCAAGGTGGCGGCGGCAAAGCCGTCGGGCGGCAGCGGAGACTCCGGAGCCATTGCGGGCTCGGGGGTCACGGCGGACTGATCAGGATTGGGCGGATCGTTAGTCAGGGCGGATGGGGCGCGGATTCGTCCGCACGGACCGGCAAACGACCACCCTACCCGAGGGGCACAAAGGTCAAGGGATCGCCGGGCTCCACGCGCACACCCCGCGCACCGCTGAAGCGCTCGGCCAGCAGCTCCGTGGCCAGGGGATTCTCCAACTGACGGCGCAACACCCGGCGCAGGGGCCGGGCACCGTATTCGGGCTCGTAGGCCTGCTCAGCCAGGGCCTGAACCACCGGCTCCGGCACCTCCAGGTCCAGATGCTGCTCAGCCAGCAACCGGGCCAGCTCCGCCAGCTGGAGCCGCACGATCCGCTGCAGATCGGCGGGACCCAGGGGACGGAAGCGGATCACCTCGTCGATCCGGTTGAGAAATTCAGGCCGGAACTGGGCCGACAGCGCCTGGTCGACTTGCTGGGCCAGGCGGGCCTCCTGCTCCCCAGCGAGGGCGGGATCCGCTCCGGCACGGGCATTCTCCAAAATTGCGCGGCTGGCCAGATTGCTGGTCATGATCACCACCGTGTGGCGGAAATCCACGGTGCGGCCCTGGGAATCGGTGAGGCGGCCGTCGTCGAGCACCTGCAGCAGCAGGT